>CACYLY010000018.1 GCA_902775355.1 Oscillospiraceae bacterium | reverse complement strand
TCGCCCGCATCCCGTAGCGCCGGGCATTGCCCGGCGTCGTCCTGCGCGGGGTTCGCCGACCAATGGTCGGCGCTACGGGGAACCGTCCGCCAATCCGCGCCGACGCCCCGTCCCGTTCCCCTCCGAAAAAACCGGCCGGGCAGATCCGCGGAGCTGCCCGGCCATTTGCCGTTTTTCGGTTTTTCTCAGTTGATCTTTTCCTCCGCCCAGTAGGGCTCGTAGCCCTCGTAATACCAGGCGGGCTCGCCCACGTCCTCCAGCATGTTGAGGCGGCTGTCCAGCTCGTCGCCGTACTGCTCGATGGTCTCCTGGGTAAAGTAGAACTGGTGGATGTGCCTGCAGGCGCAGAAGGCCTCCTTGTGGAAGGCGGGCAGCATGTCCGGCTCCGTGCACCAGAGCATGTACAGGCCGTTGATGAACATGCAGGAGAAGGACCAGGTGTCCGCGGACTGCAGGGTGGAGGGCAGGTAAATGGTCACCGCGATGTCGAAGTCCGGCGAGCCGTTGGGCACGATCCGGTCGCCGTACTCCTTGGCCTCCTCCTCGGTGAAGTAGCGCAGGCTCCACTTGTCCGGATAGCGGCGGCCGCACTGCTGGAAGGCATAGGGGCCGACCCGCTCCACGCCCTCCTCCAGGGTGATGGTCATGACGTCCTTGCAGCAGTTGAAGGCCTCTTCGGGGACCTCCTTCAGGCTGCCGGGCACGGTGATGTTCACCAGGCCCGTGCTTTCGAAGGCCTTCTTGCCCATCTCCCGGACGCCGGTGAGGTCGATGGCCTTCAGGCCCTCGCGGCCGACAAAGGCCCGCTCGCCGATCTTCTCCACGCCGTTGAGCTCCACCGTCACCGGGTCCGCGGTGTAATGCCACATGCCCTCGGCGTCGTTATAGATGGGAGAGGTCATGAAGGCCGCGCCCAGGGCTTTGCAGCCGCTGCCGATTACGACCCGGTTCACATAGGCGTCGCCCAGGATCCAGTCGGCGGAAAGGTCGGCGTTGGGGCCGAACTCCACCGTGTCGAAACGGGTCCGGGCCAGGGCGTTCCTGCCGTAGACGACCCCCTCCGCGGGAGCGGAGAAGCTGCCCTGGCCGCTGCCGGCCCCGTTGAAGGCGTTGTCGCGGACCTGGACAAGGCTGACGGGCAGGTTCACGTCGCCCAGGGCGCTGCAGTTTTCAAAGGCATAGGTGTCAATGCTGACCAGGCCCTCGCCGAAGCGGACCTCCCGCAGGGAGCTGCAGCCGGAGAAGGCATAGCTGTCCACATGGGTCAGGGAATTGGGCAGCACCACGGTCTCCAGGTTCGGGCAATCCCGGAAGGCGCCGTAGTCGATGTAGCGGATGCCCTCCTGGAGCGTCACGGAGCGGAGGCTGGTATTGCCCTTGAACACATCGGTATTGACGCCCACGATCTCGTTCTGCCCGATCACCGCGGGGATGGTGATGTCGCTCTCCGAGCCAGTGTAGGCGCTGATCTCGCCGATGTTGTTGCACTCAAAGCCGCTGGCGTCCATCCGGTCCTTCTCCGGGTCCTGGAAGGCGTCGGGGTCCAGCTCCAGGGATTCCAGGATGCCGCGGAATTCCGCACCCTCGGCGTAGGCCCAGAGGGCCGCCTCGTCCGCGCCGGTGAGGGTCAGCTTCACCTGCAGGGCGTGATACTGGGTAAAGGCGGTAAAGAGCTGCAGCATGTAGTAGTCGCTGCTGCTCATCTGCACGTGGGCGACGCCGCCGTACCAGCTCCTGCCGCCGATGTCCAGCGTGCGGGCGTTGTCGCTGACGGTTCCCGCGGCCTCCGCCGGATCGGCGTAAATGGTGCTGCCGATGAAGATGCTGCCGCTCTGCTCGCCCTTCACGTTGGCCCAGAGGGTGCTCTTGCCGTCGTCGCCCACGCTCCAGCGGATGGGGAAGTTCACGGTGATGCCGGGGATGGAAGCGGTCATTTCCGTGGAGGGGGCGGCGAACTGCAGATTGTTCAGCAGGATCTGCACGTCCGGATCGTCCAGGATGGGCTGAATGGAGCCCGTGCTCTTTTTGGGGGCGGACACGTCGATCATCATGCCGCCGTAGTTGGCGATGACCACGTTCTGATAGTCCACCAGCAGGATGCAGTGGGGCTCGGTGAAGGCCGAGGCGGTGTAGCCCATGGAGGCCTCCACCCAGTCCGGGTTCCGGGAGAAGCTGAGCCGCTTGGCGGCATAGCCGGCCAGGTCGATATCCTCGATCTTCACGTCCTGATAGTAGCCGAAGTCCAGGAAGCGCTGGACCTCCACGGTGGTGTTGTTCACCCGATGGGGGGCGTCCGCCACGCTGAGAGGCTCAAAGCACACGGTCCACGCGCCCTCGGGGTCCGTAAAGACGACGCCCTTGTCGGTCTTCTCCGGCTCCGCCGGCAGGGAGAAGGGCACGCCGATGGTCACGCCCCCCTCTTCGTACACATAGGTCTGGAACTTGGGTTCCTCCGGCTCCCCGGCCGGGGTCTCCGTTCCGGCTCCTCCGCCGTCGGGGGCAGGTTCCTCCCCTCCCCCCACATGGGGCGCGGGCAGCCCGGAGCCGCCGCAGGCGGCCAGCTGCAGCACCATCAGCAGGGCCAGCAGCAACGGGATCCATCTTTTCATAGTCATACCTCCTGTTTTGTTCCGGGGCGGCAAAGCCTCCGGCCTCATGTTCATACAGTCTCCCTTATTTTGTATTATATCGGCAGTTTTTTCCCCTGTCAACCTTGACAAGGCTGCCCTCCTTCGCTATTTTTATAGATAAAGAGCAGCGCCGCTCCCCTCCGGCTCTGCCCAAGCCTTAGGAGGTGCCCTTATGAAAAAACAATCCTGGATCTGCCTGCTTCTGGCACTGATGCTGCTTCTGGCAGCCTGCGGCGGCGGGACCTCAGCCCCCGCCGGCGACGACGGCTCCGCCGCGGAAACAGACGGCGAGGTAGCGGTCACGGACGTGGATCTGAGCCGCTGCGCTCCCACGGAGGACAACGCCCGGGTCTTTTACGAGATCTTCGTCGGCTCCTTCTCCGACTCCGACGGGGACGGGATCGGCGACCTGCGGGGCGTCATCAACCGCTTCGACTATCTCAACGACGGGGACCCCGCCTCCGGCAAGAGCCTTGGGGTGGAGGGCATCTGGCTCACCCCGATCTTCAAGTCCCCCTCGTATCACAAGTATGACATCACGGACTACTACGCCGTGGATCCCAGCTTCGGCACCATGGAGGATCTGAAGGAGCTGGCGGACCTGTGCGAGAGCCGCAACGTGAAGCTGATCCTGGACCTGCCCATCAACCACACCGGCAATCTCAACGCCTGGTTCGGCTCCTTTGTGGTGGCCCACCGGCAGGAGAATCCCGACGATCCCTATTATGATTTTTACAGCTGGCACGGCCCCGACGAGACCGTGGCCGGGCGGCGCTTCGATCCCATCTCCGGCAGCAAGGACTTCTACGAATGCAACTTTGACGGCGCCATGCCGGAGCTGAATTTCGACAACGAAGCCGTGCGCCAGGCGGTGCTGGATGTAGCCAAGTACTACCTGGACCTGGGGGTGGACGGCTTCCGCTTTGACGCGGCCAAGTACGTCTACTTCGGGGACAACGCCAGGAGCGCCGAATTCTGGGACTGGTACGTGGCCGAGCTGAAGAAGATCGATCCGGAGATCTATATCGTGGCTGAGGTCTGGGATGGAGACGGCGTCCTGGAGCAGTACTACAGCTCCATGAACTGCTTCAACTTCACCGTTCCCCTGTCCAGCGGCCTCATCGCCGACACGGCCAACGCCGGCAACGCCGGGCGCTACGCCAACTATGTGGAGAGCTTCCTGAAAAAGGCCACGGCCATCCGGTCCGACGCCATGATCGTTCCCTTTGTATCCAACCACGACATGGACCGGGCCGCCGGCTTCCTGCCTCCCTCCGGCGGGCGGATGCAGATGGCCGCAAATCTCTACATCCTGGGTCCCGGCTCCCCCTTCATCTATTACGGGGAGGAGATCGGCATGAAGGGCTCCCGGGGCGGCTCCAATACCGACGCCAACCGCCGCCTGGCCATGTGTTGGGGCGACGGGGACACGGTGAAGGATCCCCAGGGCAGCAGCTATGCCCAGAAGGATGAGATCAGCGTCGCCAAGCAGTTGAGCCAGAGCGACAGTCTCTACAACTACTATAAGCGCCTGATCCTGATCCGCCAGGCCAATCCCGAGATCGCCCGGGGCGAATACAAGGCCGTCTCCGTGCCGGACAGCAAAGTGGGCGGCTTCGTATCCACCTGGAAGGGCAGCAGCGTCCTGGTGCTGCACAATCCCTCCCAGAGCAGCGCCACCGTGGACCTGTCGGCGCTGAAGCTGGACTATGGCGAGCTCTTCGCCTTTATCGGCGCGGGCGAGGCCAGCCTGGAGGGCACGACCCTGCGGATCGACGGGCAGACCAGCGTGGTCCTGCGCTGAGCCCCGTCTCCCGCGCCGGCGATTCGGCACGATTCACAAAAAGCTCTTCCTTTCCGGGCGGAGATGTGTTATACTGAACACAAGGAGGGGAACGGCCCCTCCGGCCACAGCTATCATTGAAAGGAGTTGGCACCATGAAGTTCACTTTCACCGAGAAACGGATGGAGTCCTCGGAGGATCTGCGGGCCTATTCGGTCCGGAAGATCAGCAAGCTGGACAAGTTTTTCAAAACCGAAGCGGAGGCCTTTGTGACCTACAGCATCGAGCGCGGCCGCTTCCTGGCTGAGATCACCATCCACAACAACGGCCTGTACTACCGGGCAAGCGAACTTACCAATGACATGTACGCTTCCGTCGATTCCGGCGTGGCCGCCATCGAGCGGCAGATCCGCCGGAACAAAACCCGCCTGGAGAAGCGGCTCCGGGAGGGCGCCCTGCAGGAGCGTGACGCCGTGCCTGCCTTTGTGCCTCAGGAGGATGAGGCGGATGAAGAATTCAAGATCGTGCGCAGCAAGCGCTTCTCCATCAAGCCCATGTCCCCCGAGGAGGCCATCCTGCAGATGAACCTGCTGGACCACGAGTTCTTCGTGTTCCGCAATATGGATGCGGAGGACGCCATCGCGGTGGTCTACAAGCGGAAGCAGGGCGGCTACGGCCTCATTTGCGACGACGGCGAGTGATCGGCGAAACCGAATAGGATAGCAAGCAAATGCCGGCGCAAGCCGGCATTTGTTTTTGGCAGCGGCAGCGGATCTATCCGAATGCAGAATTCGGAATGCGGAATTGCGCAAAACGTTCGTCCCCCGCCCGTAGGGGCGACCTTCGGTCGCCCGCCCCCCGCCGCCCGCCCGCCCACGCCTCGTCCACACCGTAGGGGCGCTTCACGAAGCGCCCGCCGAATACGCGCCGACGCCCGTCCCGCAACCGCGTCCCGCGCCCGTAGGGGCGACCTTTGCCCCCGAATACGGCACAACCCCTCCGTCACCCGGCTTGTGTGAGACGCCGGGCGACACCTTCCCTTGCACAGGGGAGGTTGGAACGCGCCGACGCCCGTCCAGCGCCGTAGGGGCCGACGCCCTCGGCGGCCCGCCGGCCCGCGCCCGCGTCCGTGTCCCGCGCCCGTAGGGGCGACCCTTGCGGTCGCCCGCGCTCTTGCCTCCCCCTCCGGGGGAATTGCGGCTTCGCGCTGCCGGCGGCAGAAAAAGCCCGGCGTCGCCCCGCCCCGGGGCGAATCGGCGTTTCCTTTTCTTTTTCCTCTTGCATATTTCCCGGCGCTGCGGTAACATAGAAGCGCGAAAGCAAGCTGCGGCCCCCGCCGCAGAACTACAAAGAAACGACAGGAGGCGCCTGCTATGAAATGCCCCCAGTGCGGAAGCGAAATGGAACTGGATTCCCATCGGAAGATCCCTCTCATGATGTGCTACAACTGCGGCTACATCGAGGGGCGCAACATCGGCCCCACAGTCAAGAAGAAAACCAACTATGAACACCTGAAGTCGCTGAACTTCAACGAAATGGTGGCCTTCCTCTCCAGAAACCTGAAATTGCCGGAGGACCGGCTTGCAGACTGGCTGGACGACGAGGCGGAATAAGTGACACTTACGGAGGGGCGCGGCCCCTCCGTTTACTTTGCCTTTACAAAAGAGCGCCGGATGGGGTATACTGCTGACACGAAAACCTGTTGCTTTTCATTTCATCAACACCGACACAGGAGAATCGCTATGGACGAAAACATGGAACTGACGCCGGAGGAACTGACGCCGGAGCCGGAGGAGGGCGCGGAGCAGATCCGCGGCAGCGGCACGCTCTACATCGTGGCCACCCCCATCGGCAACTCCCGGGACATGAGCCCCCGGGGGAAACAGATCCTGGAGGAGGCGGATCTCATCGCCGCCGAGGATACCCGTCGCTCCATGGTGCTGCTGGGGAAGCTCGGCGTGCGCAACAAGCTGGTGTCCAACCACAAATTCAACGAATATGGCAAGGCGAAGCACTTCATCTCCCAGCTGCAGGAGGGCAAGAGCATCGCCGTCATCACCGACGCGGGCACCCCCTGCATCTCCGACCCGGGCAACGAGCTCATCAAGGCCGCCGTGGAGGCGGGGATCCGGGTGGTGGGCGTGCCGGGCTGCTGCGCGGCGGTGAACGCCCTGTCCATCTCCGGCTTTGATCTCAGCTCCTTCACCTTCTTCGGCTTTTTCCCCCGGGAGCGGGCGGAGCGCCGGAGGCTGCTGGAGAAGCTGCGCCGGGGCGACACCCGGACCTTCGCCCTCTACGAGAGCCCCAAGCGGATCATGGAGCTGGTGGACTTTTTCATCGAGGAGCAGGCGGACCTGCGCCTGTGCCTCTGCAACGACATGACCAAGCTCCATGAAATGAGCTTCCGCGGCACGCCGGCCGAGGTGAAGGAACAGCTGCTGGCCAAGGGCAACTACGAAAAGGGCGAGTACGCCGTGGTGCTGGAGGTGGGCAAGGATTACGTGTTCAACAAGGTGGAGCACGCCGTCTCCCCCGAGGCCCTGCTGGTGGACGCCATGGTGAAGGGTCTCGGCCCCAGGGAGGCCGTGGCCGCCGTGCTCTCGGATGAGAACAATTCCTACAGCAAGAACGAGCTGAAGGCCGCCGCCCTGCGCTTGAAAAAGCTTTTCGGAGGGGAAGAATGAGCAGACTGACCCAGGACCTGGCCGCCGGGCTGGACAGGCTGACGAAGCTGGTGCTGAGCCAGCCCATCGACAAGACCGCCGATCCCAAGGTCACGGTCCGGCCGGTGTTCCTCCGGGGCGGGCGGATGTATCAGCTCGAGCGCTTCCGGGACAACAAGGCCTTTCAGGAGAATCTGGACGGGGAGAGCCTGCTGCGCCGCTTCGAGGGCGAGCTGGACGGGCGCTACCGCCAGGCCCTGCTGGTGACGGAGACGGAGAGCGCCCAGTACAGTCTCAACGCCAAAGGCGGCTACAAGCGTCACGGCGGCGCCGCCGCGGTGCCCCGGCCCGCCGCTGCCGAGGGCAACGACCGGCAGAAGCAGTATCTGATCCCCGAGGGGGAGGCGGTGCCCGCCCTGGTGGACCTGGGCGTCTTCACCCGGGACTTCCGGATCGTCCGGGCCAAGTACGACAAGTACCGGCAGATCAACCGCTTCCTGGAGCTCATCGACCAGGCCTTCCGGGAGGACGGCCGGGAGGAGCTCACCGTCCTGGACTTCGGCTGCGGCAAGAGCTATCTGACCTTCATCCTCTACTGGTATTTCGCTGTGAAGCAGGGCCGGAAGGTGAAGATCATCGGCTACGACCTGAAGGCGGACGTGGTGGAGCACTGCAACGCCGTGGCGGAGAAGTACGGCTACGAGGGCCTGCGCTTCGTCCGGGCCGACGTGAGCCGGGACGTGCTTTACGATCAGCGGGTGGACATGGTGGTGACCCTCCACGCCTGCGACACGGCCACGGACTACGCCCTGCGCTACGCCGTCGAGAAGGGCGCGGACTATATCTTCTCCGTCCCCTGCTGCCAGCACGAGATCAATCTCCAGATGAAAAAGGGCGGGGAGCTGGACGTGTTCCTGCGCCACGGCATCGTCCGGGAACGGATGGCCGCCCTGCTCACCGACGAGATCCGCACTCTGGTGCTGGAGGACATGGGCTACCAGGTGGACGTGATCGAGTTCGTGGATCTGGACAATTCCCCCAAGAACCTGATGCTCCGGGCCCGCCGCAGCGGAAAGCGCAGCGACAAGGGCCGGGCCCTGGCCAGGGAGATCGCGGCGCGCTACGGCTTCACGCAGACCCTGCTGGAGCTGACAAAGTAGGGGCGACCCTTGTGGTCGCCCGCGGATTTGTGCCCGCGCACGACAAACGGGCGCATCGAGATGCGCCCCTACAGCGCCGAAGCGCGTTTTCTGTAGGGGAGATAGCCAAATCGCCCGCGTCCCGCGCCGCCCCCGCATATTGACGAAAAAGACCTTCCCGGGAAGGTCTTTTTTCTTGCGGCCTGAGGGCGGATATGCTATAATATAACAAGGAAAAGTATCTATTACGGGAGGAAATGCATATGAAAAAGCTGTTTTCATTGCTTCTTGTTCTGGCGCTGTGCCTGTCGCTGTTCCCGGCGGCGGCGCTGGCCGAGGAGCCCGCAGGGGCCGACGCCCCGGTTGGCCCGGAGGAGACAACCCCTCCGTCATCCCAGGGGGATGACACCTCCCCTTACACAGGGGAGGCAGAGACCGACCCGGACGCTCTGCCGCCTGCGGAGGACGACCCGGACGCTCTGCCGCCTGCGGAGGACGAGATACAGGACACCGTGGCCTCCGGCGAGTGCGGCGACAGCCTGATCTGGACCCTGAGCAGCACGGGGGTTCTCACCATTGCAGGCAGCGGGGACATGTGGGACTTTAAGGAAGAAAGTACCGAAGACAGCCTGGTGAGTACGGCACCCTGGTATGACCGCCGGGAGGAGATCAAGACTGTCCGCATCCTGCAGGGCGTGACCAGCATTGGGAATTTTGCCTTCATGGACTGCTCGAGCATGACCGACATCACGATCCCGGAGGGCGTGACGCGCATCGGGGACGAAGCGTTCTCCAGCTGCAACGGCTTGACTTCTATCACGATCCCGGTGAGCGTGACCGGCATCGGGTACGAGGCGTTCTACTATTGCGCGAGCCTGAGCAGTATCACGATCCCGGAGGGCGTGACGTACATCGGAAAAAGTGTGTTTGACTGCTGCTTTGGCCTGACCAGTCTGTCGATCCCCGCAAGCTTGACCGGCGAAGTGGGACTGTCCATCGACTACTGCGATTCGCTGACAGACATCTATTACGGCGATACGAAGGCGGCCTGGACTCAGCTTGGCATGTACTACGACCACTATCGTGTCACAGTCCACTGCAGCGACGTGGAGATTGCGGCCGCGGATTCCTCCGCCTGCGGCGACGACCTGATCTGGACCTTGAGCAGCGACGGTGTGCTCACCATTGCCGGCACCGGGGACATGTGGGATTACAACAGCCTCCATCGTGTCCCCTGGTACGACAACGGCTTAGAGATCAAGACCGTTCGCATTTTATCCGGCGTGACCGGCATCGGGGAGACGGCCTTCTACCGCTGCGAAAACCTGACCCAAGTCACGATCCCGGAGGGCGTGACGCGCATCGGAGACAGTGCGTTCTCCTCCTGCAGCGCCCTGACCAGCGTGACGCTCCCGGAGGGCGTGACGCGCATCGGAGACAGTGCGTTCTCCTCCTGCAGCGCCCTGACCAGCGTGACGCTCCCGGAGAGCGTGACGAGCATCGGATCCAGTGCCTTTTCCTCCTGCGAGCGCCTGACCAGCATGACGATCCCGGCGGGCGTGACGGCCATCAGCGACTATACCTTCTACCAATGCGACAGCCTGACCGAGATCACGATCCCGGCGGGCGTGACGAGTATCGGGAACTACGCCTTCGGATTCTGCAGCGGTCTGACGGAAATCACCCTCCCGGCGAATTTGACCAGCATCGGCCATCATGGGTTTTACTTCTGCAGCAGGCTTATAGAGGTGACGATCCCGGAGGGCGTGACGACCATCGGCCGTAGAGCCTTCGATGACTGCTCCGCGCTGACGCGCGTGAGCCTTCCCGCCAGCCTGGTGGACTGGAATCCTACCATGATGTTCGAATTCTGCTCAAGCCTGGCGGAGATCCAGGTGGCGGAGGCCAACCCCGCTTACTGCGCCGCAGACAACATCGTCTATGACAAGGCGATGGAAACGCTGCTCCTGTGCCCTGCCGGCAAGACCGGCAGCGTGACGATCCCGGCCAGCGTGAAGACTGTCGTAGAATACGCTTTCTACGAATGCGGCGCCTTGACCGAGATCCGCTTTGAAGGCCCGGCCCCCAGCTTCGGCGCCCATTCGTTTTACCGCGTAAAAGCCACGGCCTATTATCCGCGACAGGAGTCCTCCTGGACGGCGGCAGTACGCCAGAATTACGGCGGTACCATCACCTGGGTTGCCTACGGGCCCATCGCCTCCGGCCAGTGCGGCGACGATCTGACCTGGACTCTGGAGGAGAACGGCACCCTGACCATCTCCGGCACCGGGGATATGTGGAACTGGTCGAACATAGATCTGGCTCCCTGGTGGAGCTACTGCCAGTACGAGATCACTGCGCTGGATATCCAGCCCGGTGTGACCGGCATCGGGGAATATGCGTTCCACAGCTGCGGAAAACTGACCGAGATCACGGTCCCGGAGGGCGTCACGCGCATCGGCTACGCCGCGTTCTCTTCCTGTAACAGTCTGACGAGTGTGACGCTGCCGGCCAGCCTGACGGAGACCGGCAACGACCTCTTCAGATCCTGTGACAGCTTGACCGATATCTATTTCGGCGGCACGCGCGCCATGTGGAGCCAGCTGAATATGCCTTACGATCACTATTCGATCACCGTCCATTGCAGCGACGGAGACATTGCCCCCGCGGACGTCATGTACTGCGGCGATAACCTGATCTGGACGCTGAGCAGCGAGGGCGTTCTCACCGTTGCGGGCAGCGGAAGCATGTGGAATTTCGATGATGGTCATGCGCCATGGGCCGCCAGCCTGGGCTCGATCAAAAGCGTCCGCATCATCTCCGGAGCGACCAGCATCGGGAGCAATGCGTTCGCTCGCTGTGATGCACTGACTAGCGTGACGATCCCGGAGGGGGTGACCAGCATCGGGCGGGGTGCGTTCTACGCATGTTACGGACTGACCGGCGTGACGATCCCGGAGAGTGTGACCAGGATCGGCAGGAGTGCCTTCAACGGATGTTACGGACTGACCAGCGTGACGATCCCGAAGAATGTGACCGCCATCGGAGAGTACGCGTTCGGCAGCTGCGGCACTCTGACCGAGATCCGATTTGAAGGCTCTGCCCCCAGCTTCGGAGAGCTCTGCTTCTCCGTCGTCACCGCTACGGCCTACTATCCGCAGCCGGATCCCAGCTGGACGGAGGAGGTGCGGCAGAATTACGGCGGAAACATCACCTGGGAGGCATATGGAGTTGAACCCAGCCACACCCCCGGGGACATCAACGGCGACGGAAAGGTGAACAACAAGGACGCGAACCGTCTGCAGCGCTACCTGAAGGACCCGACCACAGAGGTCAATGCGGCCGCCCTGGACGTGAACGGCGACGGCACGGTCAACAACAAGGACCTGATCCGCCTCATGCGCTATCTCAAGTACGGCGACGTGGAGATCCATTGAGTGCGCAGTGCTTGGTACGTAGTGCGCAGAAATCAAAACCACCACTGAAGTGGTGGTTTGCATGAGCCCTAGAAGGGCACGATACAGGCAGAACCCAAACCTTTACCGATACTGTTCATGGAGGGTTATGCTTATGCTAAAGCCTTTTATTCTCCCCGGTAGAACCGGGGGTTTATTGTCGCTAAAGCGCCAAGTAAAAGAACCGGGAGGTCGGTGCGTTTTTGCACCGGCCTCCCGTATTCTACGAACTACGAACTACGAACTACAAACTATTCCCTATCCCCGCGCGCCGATCTCGCGCAGGAAGTCCAGCACGATCCGGCGGTAGTGCTCCGGATCCGAGAGGTAGCTGGCCCCGTGGGCCGCGCCGGGGAAGGTTTCCAGGCGCACGGGCCCCTTGCAGGCCGCCTGGATCTCCCGGCTCATGCGGCAGGGCACAAAGCTGTCCGCCTCGCCGTGGATCAGCAGGATGGGGAGCGCGGTGTTGCTCACCGCCCCCACGGCGCTGCCGGAATCCGGGTCAAAGTGCCCGAAGAGCCGGGCGCTGAGGCTGGTGAAGGGGTAGAGCACCCGGAAATACCTGGGCAGGCTCCAGCAGACCTCCTTGATGATGGCCCGGGGCGAGGAATAACCGCAGTCGGCGATGATGCCCTTGACCTCCTCCGGCAGGTCCAGATCGGAGGCCATGAGCACGATGGCCGCGCCCATGGAGATGCCCGCCAGGCTGATGGGGGTCCCGGGCCAGCGGGCGGCGGCGTATTTGGCCCAGGCCAGGCAGTCCCAGCGCTCGTTGATGCCGAAGCTGATGGTGTGCCCTTCGCTCTCGCAGTGAGCCCGTTCCTCGATGACCAGGGTGTTGAGCCCCGCCTCCCGGGCCAGCTTGTTGCCGCCGCAGAAGTCCCGCAGGGGATGGCCCCGGTAGCCGTGGCACTGGATCTGCAGAGGCGCCCCGTCCCGCACGTGATAGTAGCGGCCGTGGAGGCGCAGCCCGTCCCGGGAGCGGATCCACACCGACTCGAAGGGCAGCTCCTCCATCTCCCGGATCAGGCCGAACATGGGCCCGCTCTCCGGGGTATAGGGCTGGCCGTTCGGGTCCATATAGGGGTCGTTCTGGGTGGCGTTGGGCGAATAATAGGCGTAGCGATAGGCGCCGTAGGCGATGGCCAGGCCCAGCAGCGCCAGCGCCGGCAGGATCCCGAGCACGATCATGCTTTCTCTTCCCTCTTCCCTCGTCTTATTCTTTCTCTATACTTTCCTGTTTTCTCTTCTCTGTCTCTGTTCACTGTTCACTGTTCACTGTTATCTGTTCACTCTTCCCCAATGGCTCCCTCGTAATCGTAGGTCCAGCCCTTGTCCAGCAGCCAGTAGTCCACCGGGTCCTCGATGGGCTCTCCCTCCTGAATGGGCTCGTCCGCCTTGGGGGCGTTTTTCAGCTTGTGCCGGGTCTCGAAGGCCCGCAGATCCGCCAGCGTAAAGGGCAGGCCCAGCTCCGCCGCGATGGGCAGCAGCACGTCCTCCACCACGGCCTCCCGGATCTCCAGGCTGCCGGGGTACATGGCCTCGGCCTCCAGCACCCGCCGGCGCAGCTCCTCGTCCCGGGCGTAGCGCTCAAAGAATTTTTCCGCGTTTTCGATCATGGTCTCCCGCCTCCTTTGTTGTCGCCATGATTATACCGTATCCCGCGGGAAATCTCAAGCCCGGCGGGAAAAACGCATTGCATTCGGGGGGAGAGATGCTATAATAGGGGCAAGCAGGAAAGAAACGCTTTGGAGAATCCACGAAGAAAGGAAGATGCCTGTGAACTGCACACAATGCGGCATACAGCTGGAGCCCGGTTCCCGCTTCTGCGTCAACTGCGGCGCTCCGGTGCCGAACGCCCCGCTGCCCAGGGAGAACAAGCCCAACCTGGATCTGAGCGCCTATTTTGACGAGCCCCGGGACGCCGACCCCATGCAGCCGGTTTCCCTGCCCCAGCGCCAGGGCCAGCCCGTCCGGGCGCCCCGGCCCCAGACCCAGGGCCAGGCCGCAAGAGCGCCTCAGCGCCAGGGCCAGGCCGCAAATGGCTCCCGGCCTCAGAATCAGCGCGGCAAGGCGGCCCCCGCGCCGGAAAAGAGCGACCGGGGATTGAACATCGCCCTGCTGATCTGCGGGATGCTGCTCATCGCGGTGATCGTCTTCATGCTGTTCCTGTGGCTCTGGCCCAGGAGCACAAACACCCCGGCCCAGCCGACGGCGTCCCAGATCCCCCAGGTCACCCCGGAGGCCCAGATCCCGTCGGAGCCCTCGCCGGATCCCCTGACGCCGGCGGTGATCACCCCCTCCCCCGCGCCGGCGAACACCGACACGCCCATCGTGATCGTCACGCCCTCGGCCCAGCCCTCGGCGGCCCCCGTCACGCCGGTCGTCCCCTCCACCCCCTCGCCCACGCCCGGCGCGGTGGCCATCGTCACGCCCCCGCCCACCCCGGGGCCGGATTATCTGCTGCCCAACAGTGACAGCCATTATCTGACCGTGGACGATATCAAGGGCCTGAGCCACGAGGAGCTCTGCTTCGCCCGCAACGAGATTTTTGCCCGCCACGGGCGCATTTTCAAGACGCCGCAGCTGGCCGCCTACTTCAACAGCAAGAGCTGGTACCACGGCACCATCAGCCCGGACAAGTTTGACGAGAGCGTTCTCAACAAGTACGAGTGGGCCAACGTCAACCTGATCCGGGAGTACGAGAACAAGTACTACGGCGGCTCCTACTACTGAGTATGACGAAACGCGTGAGACAGGGCGTGCTGGCCCTGATGATCGGCGTGCTGCTGGGCCTGCTGGCCGCCCTTCTGCTGGTGCGCGCCCGGATGGGCAGCGCGCCGGCCGGTCCCGCCGCGTCGCCGGCGCCCGGCGGCACGGAGGCGGTGAGCGTCCCCACGGCGCCGCCGATGCCGGCGGGAACGCCGGTACCCGCGGCCGCCGAGCCGTCCCAGACCCCCGTCAGCCCGGAGCCGGACCGGAACGAGGCTGTGGCGGAGCTCTTCCGCCGCTTCGCCGGGGAGCACCCGGGCCGCTGGAATCTCTGCTTCCTCGCCCTGCCGGACGGGGAGCCGGTGATCTGGGGCAGCGAGGAGGGGCCCATGGTCTCCGCCAGCCTCATCAAGCTCCCCATCATGGGCGCGGTGTATGAGGCCGTCGCGGCGGGGAGCCTGGACCCTGCTCAGTGCGAGAACTGGCTGGGGCCCATGATCACCGTCAGCGACAACGGCAGCGCCAACTCCCTGGTCCTCCTGCTGGGCGGCGGGGACGCGGACAAGGGCATGGCCGCGGTGAACGACTGGTGCCTGCGCCAGGGCTTGACGGACACCCGGCAGAACCGCCTGATGCTGGTGGACAACGGCCTGCAGAACTACACCGGCGCCGCCGACTGCGCCAGGCTCCTGGCGGCGATCTACCGGGGCGACTGCGTGTCACCCGAGGCCTCCCGGGAGATGCTGAGCCTTCTCCTGCAGCAGCAGGTGAACGACCGGCTGCCCCTGGGCCTGCCGGAGGGTACTCCCATCGCCCACAAGACCGGGGATCTGATCGGCCTGTGCTGGGCGGACGTGGGCATCGTCTACAGCCCCGGCGGGGACTATGTGCTCTGCGTGATCTCCGACGGGCAGGCCTCCGAGCGGGAAGCCAAGAGCGCGACCGCCGCCCTCTCCCGGGAAGTCTACGCGCTGATGAACCCGGAGACGTAAATAGCAAGCTATGAAAAACAGCCGTACCCTTTTTTAAGGGTACGGCTGTTTTGCGGTTTCAGGTTCAGCTTCTTCAGGCCCTTTCCTTTACCGGCAGCAGGCAGCGCATGGCGTTGAGGATGGCCAGGATCAGCACGCCCACGTCGCCGAAGACGGCCAGCCACATGTCCGCATAGCCCAGAGCGCCCAGGATCAGGATGGCGAACTTCACCGCCAGGGCCAGGACGATGTTCTGGCGCACGATGCCCATGGTCTTCCGGGCGATGCGTACCGCCAGGGCCAGGCGGGAGGGCTTGTCGTCCATCAGCACCACGTCCGCTGACTCGATGGCCGCGTCGCTGCCCATGGCCCCCATGGCGATGCCCAGGTCCGCCCGGGCCAGCACCGGCGCGTCGTTGATGCCGTCGCCCACGAAGGCCAGCTTGGCGCCGCCGGCCAGCAGGCGCTCCACCGCCTCCACCTTCTGCTCCGGCAGCAGCTCGGCGCGGACCTCGTCCACCCCCAGCTGCTCCGCCACGGCCTCGGCCACCTTCTTCCGGTCCCCGGTGAGGAGCACGGCCTTCTTCACGCCCAGGCGCTTCAGGGAAGCGATGGCGGAGGCGGCGTCCGGCTTCAGCTGGTCGTTGATGACGATGTGGCCCAGGTACTCCGCGCCCTTGGCGATGTGGACCACCGTGCCGGCCAGATGGCACTCGTGCCAGTCGGCCCCCACCCGGTCCATGAGCTTGCCGTTGCCCACGAAGAAGGTCTCCCCGTCCACCACGGCCTCCAGGCCCAGGCCCGCCAGCTCCGTCACCGCCCCCAGACGGCTGGGGTCGATGTGGCCGCCGTGGGCCGCCACGATGGACTCCGCCACCGGGTGCCGGCTGCGGCTCTCCGCTGCGGCGGCGATGTCCAGCAGCGCATCCGGGTCGATCTCCCTGGGGTGCACCGCGTCCACCTGGAACACGCCCCGGGTCAGGGTGCCGGTCTTGTCGAAGGCCACGGCGTCCACCGAGGCCAGGGTCTCCAGGTCGTTGGCGCCCTTGATGAGGATGCCCGCCCGGGAGGCCCCGCCGATGCCGCCGAAGAAGCTCAGGGGCACGGAGACCACCAGGGCGCAGGGGCAGGACACCACCAGGAAGATCAGGGCCCGGTGGATCCAGTCGGTCCAGCCGCCCACAAAGAGGGGCGGCACAAAGGCCAGCAGCGCCGCGCCGATCACCACGCAGGGAGTGTACCAGCGGGCAAAGCGGGTGATGAAGCCCTCCACCCGGGCCTTCTTCTCGGCGGAATTTTCCACCAGCTCCAGGATCCGGGCCACGGTGCTGTTCTCGTAGGCGCTCTCGGCGCGGACCCGCAGCACGCCCGTCAGGTTGATGGAGCCGCTGACCACCCGGTCCCCCGGGGCCACGTCCACGGGCATGCTCTCGCCGGTGAGGGCGGCGGTGTTCAGGCTGCCGGAGCCCTCCTGCACCGTGCCGTCCAGGGGCACCCGCTCGCCGGGGCGGATCAGGATGGTCTCGCCCACGGCCACCTCTTCCGGGTCCACTTCCAGCTCCTCCCCGTCCCGCAGCACCACGGCAAATTCCGGGCGGATGTCCATCAGGGCGGCGATGGATTTGCGGCTGCGGCCTACGGCCACGGACTGGAACCACTCGCCGATCTGGTAAAAGAGCATGACGGCGGCGGCCTCCGGGTACTCGCCCACGGCGAAGGCGCCCACGGTGGCCAGGGCCATCAGAAACTTCTCGTCAAAGACCTGGCCGCGGAGGATGTTGCGGAGAGCGTCCCAGAGCACGTCCCAGCCGATGACCAGCCAGGGCACGGCGTAGGCCAGGGCCTTCCAGAGCCCCTCCGCCGGCAGCAGCGCAGCGCCCAGGAGCAGCAGCCCCGCCAGCAGGATCCGCAGCAGGGTCCGCTTCTGCTTCTTCGTCATTTCAGGATCACCCGGCAGTCCGGCTCCACCTTGGCGATGCACTTGAGGGCGGCCTGCAGCACCTCGTCAAAGCGCTCGTCCTCCGCCTCCAGGGTCAGCTTCTGGGTCATGAAGCTCACGGTAGCCTTTTTGACGCCGTCCAGCTTGTTGATGGCGGCTTCCATTTTGGCCGCGCAGTTGGCGCAGTCCAGATCTTCCAGCTTGTAGGTCTTTTTCATGATAAAATCTCCTTTCATCTTTGGTTCATCTTTGGCTCCCCTGCCTAAGGGGAGCTGTCAGCCGCCGATCTCACGCGAGGCGGATGACTGAGGGGTTTGCTTTCATCTTTGGCTCCCCTGCCTGGGGAAAAGCGGGCGACCAAAGGTCGCCCCTACGGGGTGGGCGGGCGGCGGTCGATCGCCCCTACGGAGTGGGCATTTGCTCTTCGATCAGATGCTCAAAGCCCTGGGCGACGATGGTGCGCACATGCTCGTCGGACAGGTGGTAGTAGATGGTCTTGCCCTCCCTGCGCTTGCCCACCAGATCCGCGTCCTTCAGGATCCGCAGCTGGTGGGAGATGGCCGACTGGGTCATGCCCAACAGGTCCGCAATGGCGCACACGCACATCTCCGACTCCAGCAGGGCGTAGAGGATCTTGATGCGGGTGGTGTCGCCGAAAATCTTGAACAGATCCGCCAGGTCGCAGAGCAGCTCGTCCGTGGGCAGCTCCTGCCGGACCTTCTGCAGGATCGCTTCGTGGTTGTGAGGCATCATTTGAACCTCCATTCATATGAATCACTGTTCATATATTAGCGTGGGCCTGTGCTTTTGTCAAGGAGAATATGAGAGGATCATCAAAAAGTTTTCTTTTCTTTGGGCCGGGCTTCTGGTATACTGTTTGCAGAGAGGCTTTCATCTGATCTTTTGAGGAGGTATTTCCATGAGCAGCAAGCCCGTACCCGGCAAAGACGGCAACAAGTACGTCCCCTTTGAGGAGCGGACCGGCGAGAGCTCCCCGGTGTATTTCACCCGGGACCTGTCGGAGGAAGGACTGAAGAAGATTTTTGACAAGGTGGGCGGTGTGCTCACCGGCAAGGTGGCCGTGAAGCTGCACACCGGCGAGGCCGAGGGGCCCAACATCATCCCCCGGCCCTGGGTGAAGGAGCTGCTGGCTTCCCGGCTGCCGGAGGCCACCATCATCGAGACCAACACCTACTACGAGGGCAGCCGCTACACCACGGAGGCCCACCGCAAGACCCTGGAGGTCAACGGCTGGACCTTCTGCCCCGTGGACATCACCGACGAGCACGGCGTGGCGGCCCTGCCGGTGAAGGGCGGCAAGTGGTTCACCGAGATGCACGTGGGCGAGAGCATGCTGAACTACGATTCCCTGCTGGTGCTGACCCACTTCAAGGGCCATGTGATGGGCGGCTTCGGCGGCAGCAACAAAAACATCGGCATCGGCTGCGCCGACGGACGGATCGGCAAGAAGGAGATCCACAGCTACCCCAACGGCGGCATGTGGAGCATTGCCGAGGAAGAGCTGATGGAGCGCATCAGCGAGAGCACCAAGGCCACCGTGGACCACTTCGCGCCCCATGTCTGCTTCATCAACGTCATGCGCAACATGTCCGTCTCCTGCGACTGCGAGGGCCCCGAGGCAGAGCCGGTGGTGACGCCGGACGTGGGCCTGGTGGCCTCCCTGGACATCCTGGCGGCGGACAACGCCTGCGTGGACCTGATCTACAACCTGCCCGGCGGGGGCGGCAAGGCCATGATCGAGCGGGTGGAGAGCCGCCACGGTCTGCGCCAGCTCAGCTACATGAAGGAGCTGGGCATGGGCAACGACCGCTACACGCTCATCGACCTGGATCACGGCGAGAAAGAGATCAGCGCCGCGGAAGCCGTGAAGGACGTTTCCCCGGACTGGAAGCCGGACCGCTACAACGTGTTCTGGGGCCGGAACAAGCGGAGTTGAGGCCGTAGGGAGGCATGCCCTCATGCCTCCGCAGCTCCCTGCAAGGCCGTTTCTTGGCGGAGCGATCAGGGGCGAAGGGTCGCTCCCTGCGGAGCCATCGCAGGGCCGACCATCGGTCGGCCGCCTGTGCTTCCCCCAGCGGGGGAAGCTCCCTCGCAGCCCCGAGCATTGCTCGGGGGCACACCGGAGGGTGATGAGGGAGAGCCTCGTACCAGCGCCTGCGCAGGAACAGGCCCCTCTCCCCCAGCAGGAGCGTCTCCTACACAGAATAGCGTCCAACAAGAAAACCGTGCGTTGAATTCGTACAAACTGCGAAATCAACGCACGGTTTTTCTTTGTATGGAGCCAGCCGCGCCGGGCAGACGCGAGGCCCGCCCCTGCGGCGGCGACCGGGGCTTCCGGCTTGCACAAGGCCCGGCGCCGGACCGCGGGCCGTTCGTGAACGGCCCCTACGGAGGGGTCATTCCACCGGCCGGTTCACCACGCCCACGAAGAGGGGCAGGCCGCCGGCGTTGGTAATCACGAAGAGGAAGGGCCGGTCCAGGGTGAAATCGATCACCTCCGGTTCGGGCTCCTCAAAGGCCGCCGCCTCCGCCACCAGGATCACGGTGTAGGCCGCGGCCTCGCAGCCCTCCTCGTCGATCTTCACCCGGGCGGCGTGCTGGACGCGGGAGACAAAGAGCTCCTCCAGCTCCCGGGTCAGCGGGGTGAAATCGGAGCGTTCGGGATCAAAGGCGTCTGTGAGGCCCAGAGCCCGCAGGCCGGCGGACAGCTCCAGATCGGAGCTCACGTCAAATTTCGGGATCGTCAGACGCACCAGAGGGCTCTTCTGCTTCTCCCATTCGTTCTTGTCCCGGAGCAGCAGGAAGTCCATCAGCTCCTCGTCCAGCAGCAGCTCCTCCGGGCTCAGGCCCTCCTCGGGCAGCAGGAACCACATCTCGCCCCCGTTTTGCATGTCCAGGGCCACGGCGCTGAAGCGCTCGCCCCAGTACCAGGGGATCTCCCGGCTCCCGTGGAGGAAGGGGACCTGCTCTTCCCCGTCGGGGCCGAAGAAGCTGCCGTCCTCTGTCAGATAGGGAGAGAATTCGCCGATCCAGGGGGCCTTGAAATAGATGGTGGTCGCCAGGGCCAGCACCGTCTCGGGCTCCATGTGCAGCCCTGCGGCCTGCTCCTTCAGGAGGCCGCCGGTCTGCTCGTTGAGCCAGCTTTGCAGCAGCGCGTCATACGCGGCGCTGCCCATCTCGCCCCGGAAGGCGGAGGCGTAGTAATACGCGGCCAGATTGTCCAGGGCCTGCTGCTCGTAGCTGGTCCCCTGCCGCAGCCAGAGAGAGCTGGCCAGGAGGCTGGCGGTCTGCCCGTCGTCCTGGTAGCTCTGGAGCCAGAGGGAGCCGGCGGTTTCCCGCAGGGCTTCCAGATCCTCCGCGCCCAGCAGGTCCAGGAGCTGCCGCCGGGTCTCCCCGTCGGTGACCTCGGAGAGCATGGCCAGGGCCATGGTCAGGTTCAGGGGCGAGACGACCCGGTTTTCCCCTCCCGCGTCGGAGAGGAACTGCCGGATGCCGGAGCGGAACCAGGGGTCCAGCCCGTCGGCATAGCCCTTGGGCTGATCGCGGAGCGCCGCGAGCGCCTCCCGCCAGGCCTGGTCCGCCTCAAAATAGGCCCCGTCCACTTCCCAGCCGTTTTCCTTCAGATAATCCTCCTGCCGGGGGCGCTGGGCCATGGAGGGATAGACCGCCCGGGCCAGAACCTGCCCGTCCTCTCCCCCGGCTTCTCTTGCGGATGCGCCGGGCGTTTCGGCGTTTCCGCCCTCTATGGGCGCCGGGTCGACGCCGGCCGCGCCGCAGGCGCAGAGGCTCAGCAGCACGCAAAGTGCCAGCAGCAGTGATATCATACGTTTCATGGCAGACTCCTCCCTTGGTATAGTGTTTTGACGAGAGAGGCCGGGAAAAGGTTCCTCCCTCATATGAAAAAAGACCGGGAGCTTCCGCAGAAGTTCCCGGTTTTTTCGTCTCTCAGAAGATGATCTCGCAGTCCGGCAGGTACTCCCGCAGCTCCGCGATCTGCTCCGGCTCCAGGGGATTGCCGCTGAGATCCAGCTTTTTCAGGCTGTTCATGCGCATCAGGGGCCCCAGGGAGCTGATGCTGTTGCTGCGCAGGTCCAGGGTCTCCAGGGCGCTGAGGGAAGCCAGCGGCGACAGGTCCTGGATCTTGTTGAAGCTCAGGTCCAGATAGCGGATGGTATCCCGGCTGTGGGTGTTCTGGAAGGCGGACAGGTCCTCGATACTGTTGCGGCTCAGCTGCACGGTCTCCAGACACTCAAACTTCTCCAGCCCGATGAGATTGGAGATCTCCGTCCCCTCCAGAAACAGGCTGGTGCTGTCCGTGCGGAAATCCTCTCCCCCCAGGCTCACCACCAGCACCAGGCTGCCGTGGCTGATGGCGCAGTCGGGCATCTGGGCCCGCAGGGCCTTCATGGCCTCGGCGGTCAGGCCCTCGTTGCGGTCCAGGGTCAGCAGGTTCAGCTTGTTCATCTCGTAGAGCACCGGCAGATCCTCGTCCGTGATGCCGGTGTTCTCCAGGCGCAGGGCCTCCAGATTCCGCAGCTTTTTCAGCCCCGAGAAGTCCTTCACCGGATTGTCCGACAGGTCCAGGCTCTGCAGCTTTTCCATGCCGCCCAGGGCGCTGGTGTCGCCCACGGCGTTGCGGGACACGTCCAGCTGCCGCAGGGTGCTCAGGCCCATCAGCGGCCGCAGGTCCGAGATCTGGTTGCCCGCCAGGCGCAGCCGCTCCAGGTTCTGCAGATTCATCAGCGGGCTCAGATCGCTGATCTCATTGTCCGCCAGGGTCAGCTTCCGCAGCTCGGTGCACACGCTCAGGCATTCGATCTCCCGCAGGCCCAGGCCGCTGAGGTCCAGCTCCGTCGCGTCGGTGGAAAAGCACACGCCGCTGAGCCAGATGGTCCGCACGCCCTCCTTCTCCCCGTCGCTGAGGATGGTGCAGAACGGCAGGGCCGCGCTGAGCGCCGCCAGCTCCTCTTCCGGCAGCTCCACGCCCAGCAGGCTCAGGCTCACCAGCTCCTCCAGGCCGTAGAGGGGCCGCAGGTCCCTCACCGGGTTCCCGTCCAGATTCAGGCTCCGCAGATTGCTCAGCTTTGCCAGGGGCTTCAGGTCCGTCACCCGGTTGCCCCCCAGGTCCAGGCTGCGCAGGCCGCCCAGCCCCGCCAGGGGGCCCAGGTCGCTGATGGCGTTGTCCGCCAGGCTGAGCCGACTGAGGGCGTGCAGCTGCAGCAGCTCCTGCAGCACGCCGTTGCCCAGGCCCCGGCCCCGGAGGTCCAGCTCGGTGGTGGACGCGTCGTAGCTCTCTCCCGCCACAACGCACATTCCCTCTCCCCGCTCCTCCAGCTTTCGCTGCTCCAGGGCGGCGATCCGCTCGATGACCACCGGATCGTCCCGGTCCATCTGCCGCAGCGTCTCCAGAGCCATGTCCCAGTTGCCCTGGGCCTCGTAGCAGTCCACCATCAGCATCCGGACTTCCTTGCTGCTGCGGATGGCCTCCGCCTTGCGCAGCTCGCTGAGAGCCTGGTCATAGTCCCCGTTCTGGTAGCACTCCGCCGCCTGACGGCGGTAGCGCTCATAGCGCCTGTTTTCCCCGCCGCCGTGGAGCAGCAGGGCCAGCCCCAGCACCAGCAGCACCGCCGCCGCGGCGGCGATGCGGTATCTGCGCCGTTCGGCGCGGCTGGGCTTCTCTTTCTCGCTGCGGAAGGTCTTGCTTCCGGCGGTCATGCTTCGCTCCGCCCGCTGTCGTCCGCGGGCGTTTCATCGCAAGCCTGCTCCGGCTCCTCCAGGGGCAGGACCTGCACCGGCTCGGCATAGCTGTGGCTCTCCGGCACGATCACCGTCTCCACGGGCGTCTGCACCGGCTCTGGGGCGGAGGCCGGCTGCGCGCTCCAGATCTCGGCCGGAGGCAGCTCTCCCGCGGGCTCCGGCTCCGGGGCGGGCTTGGGCTCCTCGGCGGGCTTGGGCTCCTTCGGCGTTTTCTTTCCCCAGCCGAAGCGCTTCTCCCCGGCGGGCTTTTTCTCCTCCACAGGCGGCTGCTCGGGCGCGGGCTTCTTCTCCTCCACGGGCGGCTGCTCGGGCGCGGGCTGCGGCTCCTCCTCCGGCTTCGCGGCGGGCTTGGAGGACATCTTCATGGCGAGACTCACGCTGAGCAGGGACAGGATGATCCCCAGCAGGCTCATCTCCTGCATGCCGTCCACAAAGCTCACCGGATGCTCCAGATCCATCAGCACCGGCAGGTCCTTCAGCACCACATGTCCGGCAAAGATCAGCAGCAGGGCCAGGGCCAGCACCCACTTGAGCTTCGGATGGGAAAAGGCCATGGTGTACAGAACGACGATCACCACATATGCGGCGATGCTCCCGACTTTTATCATTTCATTCTCCACTTTCATCGCTAAAAAGATGAAGAATACAACGCCAAATACCACCGGGATAACGGTGGTCCAGAAGGCGCGCTTGCTGAAGAACAGCAGGCACAGCAGGAACAGCAGGCCGCTGAAGATCGGCAGGGCCACCAGCGTAACCAGATAATGCAGATCATCCCAGCGCCCGATGCTGCCGATCAGGCGAAACACGATCGCCAGGGCCATGAACAGGATCGCGGCCTCGGTCCAGAAGCCGTCCGGTTCCACGTACAGTCTTTTCTTGCTTTCTTCCATGATGGGACCCTCCATTTCCTTCTGATTCATCCCCGCGGAGGCGGAGCGTTTTTCTGCAGTTCTTCCTGGGTCAGCGGCTCGCCGGCCAGAACGGCGGCGGCCAGGCTCTGGGCGTATTCCACGGTTTTCATGTTGGGGATCATGCAGTAGGCGTAGGCGCCCAGGGAATAGGCGTAATCGGTCCTGCCGTTGCCGTCCACGTTATAGGTCAGCACGGTCCAGTCGCTCTTGCTGGGGTCCATGGTCAGCTGCACCAGCTCGCCGATCATGGCCTTGGAGGCATTGGTCTGGAAGCAGCCGGCCATATCCTCCATCAGCTGGGTGTAGTTGGTGAGGATCTTGGAGGAGCGCAGGCTCTTGATGATGCCCTTGATCACGGCCATCTGGTGCCGGCTGCGGGCCCGGTCCCCGTCGGCGAAGGAGTAGCGGTCCCGCACGAAGCGCAGGGCCGTCTCGCCCTTGACGTTGTAGTTCATGCCCTTGGAGATATGGTGGCTGCCCTTGCTCCAATCCGTATCAGACTCGAAATCCACGCCGCCCAGGGTGTTGATCACGTTGATGAAGCCGGTGAAGTTCACCCGCAGATAATAGTGGACGGGCAGACCGTAGAAGTCGCTGAGCGCCCGCATGGAGCCCTCGATGCCGTAGATGCCCGCGTGGGTCAGCTTGTCCATCGCGCCGTTGACCGGGGCGAAGTTGAAGGGCACATAGTAGTCGCGGGGCGTGGAGATCAGCAGCACCGTCTTGGTTTTGGTGTTGGCGATGGCCAGGATGTTCACGTCGCTGCGGCTGCGGGCGGTGACCGGCCCATAGGTGTCGATGCCGCTGACATAGGCGCAGAAGCAGTCCTTCCAGAGGGCCGGGTCCTTCATGGGCGCGGCGTTTTCGCCGCCCTCCTCCAGGGTCTGGGGGAAGATTTCCGTCAGCTCCGGCACCTCGCTCTGGACATTGGTGGACAGCAGCACCCGCAGGCTCTCGGCATACTGCTCATAGCCCGGGAGGCTGTCGAGCAGATCCAGGTAGGCGGAGGACATCAGCAGCGCGTCCACCTGTCCCTCGTCCAGGGCCTTGATCAGGTCCGCCAGGGTGGCGTAGCCCTGAATGCGCATGGTCCGTCCGCACTTTTCCTCGATGGCGGCCCGGGTCTGGGCGATGGCGTCCTCATCCACGCCGGCGATAATGCCGAAGACGTATTCACTCTCCACCGCGTACTCGATGGTCTGGGCGGGATCCTCCGCCTTCACGTAGACCTCCACCTGGGTGTACTGGACCCGGACTTCGGTCACATCGTCCATCTTGCTGTTGTACTGATGCAGATAGAAAGCCACGGCGCCCTCCACCAGGCCCAGGAACAGCAGGATCACAATGGCGGCGATGCGAAAGCCGGTCTTTTTCTTTTTCTTCTCCAGCTGGAGGAAGAAGAGCAGCAGGGGGATCAGCACCAGCATGGCCGCGGCAATGATCACTGCCACGTTGGGGATCAGGTGGGTCTGGAACAGGGACCAGCCCAGAAAGGCGGCCAGCAGCAGATCCAGCACAAAGAGCAGATAAAAAATGATTTTCGATGCCATAATTCTTCTCCGTTACGCCCCGATGAGGCGCCTTTACTCGATTTCCAGCGTATGGGGCTGTCCGTCCAGCCGATAGCTGACGCGCAGTCCGTGATCGGCGCTGACGCGGACCTCCTCCGCGTCCCGCAGCCGCAGAAGCTCCCGATAGAAGTCCCCGGCCTCCTTCGACCAGCGGGACATGTCGTCCGAATGGAGCAGCACCCCGCCGAAGAGGCTGTTCACCGTGGCCAGGGTCCGCTTTTGCTCCTCCGTCAGGCGCAGGTTTTCCTTCCGCAGGAAGAACACGTCCGGATCGCTGAGCCAGGCCCGGCCGTTGAGCTGCCGGCGGAAGAGGGTGCTGCCGATGGCCTGCTTGGTGGAGACCCGCTCCCGGTTGGTGCGCTGCATCAGGCGGCTGCCGTTCCAGTCCAGGCCCACGTCGCAGCTGACCCGGCAGTAGTCCGCCAGGCCGAAGGCGGGCATCAGCGGCACGCCGCAGTCCAGGATCAACTTGTCCCCGCAGAGCCGGCGCAGGAACTCCATGGCCCGGATCATCCGCCCTGCCCGGCTCTCCTCTTCGCTCCCGAAGGGGGCCGCGGCATAGAGGAAGTCCAGCTTCACCAGGTCGTAATCCCAGTCCTCCAGCACCCGGCGGAAGACCCGCTCCAGGTAGTCCCGGACCTCCGGCCTGTCAAAATCCAGGGCGAAGAAGCCGCCCCAGCCGATACCGGCCAGCCAGGGCCGGCCCGTGGGCTGCAGGAACCAGTCCCGGTGCTCCCGGAAGAGCCGGGAGCTGCGCTGGGCCACGAAGGGGGCCAGCCACAGTCCCGCCAGAAAGCCTTTTTCGTGGATGGCCTCGGCGGCGGCCTTCATCCCGTGGGGGAATTTTTTCGCGTCCGGCTCCAGCCAGTCGCCCACGGCGGGCTCCCAGCCGTCGTCGATCTGGAACAGGTCCCCGGGCCGCAGCCGGCCCGCGCAGCCTCTCAGATCCTGCCCGATGCTCTCCTCCGAGATGTCCTGATAGCGGTTGTACCAGCTGGTATAGCCGGCCAGCCGCTGCCGGGTCCGGGGCCGGACGCCCAGGGCGGCGAACCATGCGTCGAAGACTTCCTTCTCCCCGCCCTCGGCGTAAAACAGATCCAGGGCGTGGAAGTCCCCGCCGCAGCGCAGGCCTTCGCAGTCTCTCTCGATCTCCAGCCGGCCCTCGGCCACGTCATAGCGGAACAGGGTGTAGCCCGGGCGCTCGTCCAGGGAGGCGAAGAGGCGGAAGCGCTCCCCCTCCCGGAAATAACACCAGCTCTCCCCGTGGGTCAGCCCGGGGCGCTGGGGATAGTCCACAAAGAAATAGTCGCCGTAGGAGCGCAGGCCCAGGCCCCGGATCATTCCCTCCGGCAGGGGGCCGATCCCCCTGGTGAAGCCCCGCCGCCCGTACTCCGGACTGTAGGTCCAGGTCTGGTAGCCGTTCATGAAGATCTTTTCGTCTTCCCCCAGCTCTACCCGGAGCGTGGCGCGGACGCTCTCCAGCCGGCCCTCCGGCAGGGGCAGGATCAGGCGGTTCTCCCCGGGCTGCAGTCGCATCTGTCCCCGGATGGGCTCCCGGCCCTCCGGGCGGATCTCGTATTTCAATTCAGGCAAGGGCCTCGCCTCCTTCCACCGTGAAGCGCAGCAGCACGGGCTCGGTCTGGTCGCTCTTGATCCAGAGCCGGCCCTCGCCGCTCTCGCCCGTGGTGCGCAGATAGCAGCCGGTGCTGCCGCCCTCGGCGCAGAGGGTCTCCGGCCCCGCCAGGGCCACGGCGCCCTCGGTCCGCAGGCGGAGGGGCAGCTGGGCGTAGCAGGCCAGGCCCTCGTTCTCGTCCAGCACCCGGATGCGGACGGCAGCCATGTCGTAGCGCTCGCCCTCCCGCAGCTTCAGGCTGCTGGCCTTTGCCTCCAGGTGGAGCCTGCTGCCCGGGCAACGGGTTTGACTCACGACCACCTTGCCGTCCTTCTTGCCGTCAAAGCGCCAGACGGTGGCCTCGCCGCCCCAGTTGCCCACGTACTTGCCGTAGAGGGAAGCGATATCGCCGGTCGTCAAGCCCCAGCGCTTCAGCACCGCCAGGCCCTTCAGCATCTCCAGGGGCGGCAGACTGGCGGAGCCGTGCTTGCCCAGGCTGAGGAGCAGGGCCTTGACCTGGGCGGCCTTGGCCTTGGGGAACCCCTCTTGGGTCTCCAGCAGGCAGCCGATGGTGTCGTCGATCTTCACCGGGCCGTGGGGCAGGCCCTTCCAGCCCTGGGTGCGGAAGCTCTTGACAAAGCAGTCGTTCTTATACAGCTCCACCTCGTCGGCGTTGGTGAAGACGTACATCTCCCCCAGATTGCCGCCGGGGTAGTCGCCGATTTCCATGGGGCTGCCCACCTCCAGCACAGGGGTCTCGTCCCCCTGGCTGGCGTAGACCGCCGATGCAAGCTTGGGATTGCGGAAGGCGTCCATCACCCCGTGATAGCAGATCTTGTCCCCGGAGCCGAAGTCCTTGTGGGTGGCGTAGTCGAACATGCACCAGCCGAAGCAGCCCGCGTGCTGCCCGTCGGCCCGGGCGTCGTTCTGGACCCGGGCGTGGCGCAGGGCCTGCTCCTGGCGCTTGGCCCAGGGATCATAGCTCTTGGTGGGGAACATGTGCCCGTTGTGCTCGGACACCAGCAGAGCCTTCTCCGGATGGGTGCTGACCCTGCTCTTGGGCAGGACCCCCGGGTTGTTCCCGGTGTGGGAAAAGTCGTTATAGGCGTATACGTCCTCCAGCAGGCTGGATTTCTGCAGGTAGCGCACCCCGGAGGTAGGGCGGCTGGGGTCCAGCCGGTGGCAGAGCTCGTTGGTGCGCCGGTAAAAGGCGTCGTCGTCCTGGCTCTCGTTGATGCGCACGCCCCAGAGCACGATGCTGGGGTGGTTCCGGTACTGGCACACCATCTCCCGGACGTTTTCCACGGCCTGGTCCTTCCAGGCCTCGCCGCCGATGTGCTGCCAGCCGGGGATCTCGGTGAAGACCAGCAGGCCCAGCCGATCGCACTCGTCGATGAAATACTGACTCTGGGGATAGTGGGAGGTGCGCACGGCGGTGCAGCTCAGCTCCTCCTTCAGGATCCGGGCGTCCTCCCGCTGCAGGCTCTCCGGCGCGGCGTAGCCGATGAAGGGGAAGCACTGGTGCCGGTTCAGGCCCCGCAGATAGGCGGGCTTTCCGTTGAGGAAAAAGCCCTCGGGCTTGAATTCCACGGTGCGGAAGCCGAAGAGGGTCTCCTGCGCATCCAGGACCTCTCCCCTCTCATCCAGCAGCTCCGCCCGGCAGAGGTAGCGCCTGGGGGTCTCCGGGCACCAGGGCGTGACGCCGGGCAGGCGCAGGGAGAAGCGATCCCCGCCGGTCGCCTCGGCAAGGCGGGTCTCCCCGTCCCAGACGGAGAGGCGCACAGAGGCCTCGGGGCGGCTCAGCGTCAGCCTCGCCTCCAGCCGGTCCAGCTCCGGGGTATAGACGAAGAGGTCCTCGATCGTTTCCTGTCCCCGCAGGTCCAGCCAGGCCTCCCGGTAGAGGCCGCCGTAGGTCAGATAGTCGATGACGAAGCCGAAGGGCGGGATCTGCCCGTTTTCCGTGCAGTCCAGCTCCACGGCGACGGGGACCTCCTCCCCGGGCTTCACCAGGCCGGTGATCTCCGTGCGGAAAGCGGTGTAGCCGCAGCGATGCTCGCAGCAGAGCTGCCCCCGGCAGTAGACCCGGGCGATATGGGCGGCGCCGTCAAACTGCAGGAAGATCCGCTTCCCCGCCGCCTCCTCCGGGATCCGCAGCAGCCTGCGGTAGCCGCAGACCATCTCATAGTCCGCGGGAGAGGCGTAGTGCAGCGGCAATTCCCGTACATTGTGGGGCAGGCGTACCGGCACCCCGGGCGCTTCGCCTCGCAGAAAGGCCTCGGACCACTGTTCGGTAAACTCCCATCCGCTGCAGATACTGATCATGGCGTCCCCTTTCTCATTCCCCTGTCCTCCGGCACAGCGCTTCTCCACAGGATAATCCCGCCGTTTTCCGCCGGCGCTTGGGATGAGTCGATAATTTGATACTATTCTCCAATAGAACCGCTTGAAATCTTCCGGCCGGATTTGTGCCATGCTTCGTTGCAGAGCTTGGAAATACGGAAGTATTCCCTGCGCTCTGCGCCTTGCCTGCCTCAAATCCGGCTCGAAATCTTTCTAAGCCGTCTTATTGGATAATAGTATTACAGTTTATTTTACCATTGAAACGCCGCAGATACAAGTCCCCTTTTTTCCCATCCCGTCCTCCGTCTGATCCCCGCCCACGCCTTGGCCCCTCGTGCCTTCCTCCGTCCCGCGCCCGTAGGGACGCTTCACGAAGCGCCCGCCGATCCGCGTCAAGGTCCGTCTCCGCCGTAGGGGCTTGCGCCCTCGACAGCCCGTCTGCGGAGCGATCAGGGGCGAAGGGTCGCTCCCTACGCGTCCCGACGCCCCATCCACGCCGTAGGGGCGACCTTTGGTCGCCTGCCATTTCGCGTCCGCAGCGCCGGGCATTGTGCTTGCCCCCCTTGCCTAAAGGGGGGTGACCCAGTGCGCACACTGGGTCGGGGGGGGGATATCGTCCTCCGCCCCCGTCCCCAGCCGCAGCGCCGAGTCCGGCCCTGCGGAGAAAAACGGCGCTCCGGCGTTGAACATCACTCGGCAAGAAGGAGCATGTGGCGCGCCGCATGCTCCTTCTTGCCCAGGTATCCTCTTTTTGTTTTATCTAAAAGATTGACATGGCGCCGAAAAAAAGTTGGGTGCAGCTCAGCCTCCCGGCTTTACTGCCCCAACTTGTGTTTCGGAGTCGGCACAGGGCCGTCTCCCGCGCTCAGTCTGCGGTGCGATAGCCCTCCGCCAGAGCGGAGATCTCCATCATAGGATCGCTGCAGATCAGGGTCTTTTCGCTGCAGTAGGCGTAGAAACAGTCCAGCTGCTCCAGGCGCTCCGGCGCAAAGCTGTCCGCCGTGAAGATGGGAGAGCCCATCAGCACCAGGTCGGCGCAGCCCCGCTCCTGGGACCAGAGCAGCAGATCGTCCATCGCGGTCTTGGGCATCCCATCCGCCGGGTCCACATAGATGGAGCGGACCTGCCCGTCGGCCATCTCGAAGTACAGATCGTTGCCCATGGGAGTGGTGGTGTAGCTGCGCAGGGACACGAAGGACAGGGGCCGGCTGTACTGCAGTTGGGCCGCCAGGCAGTCCTCCCCCAGCGCCCGGTCGAACACGTTCACGGAGAAGCTCTCCCCCGTGTCGCAGAGATTGCAGCCAAAGCCGTCTGTCGACAGGAGATAGCCCCGGGTAAAGCCCTTCTGCCGGATGGCCGCGGCCAGATCGTCCAGGATAAAGGCGTTCTTCATCCAGCCGAAATCCACAAACAGGCTGATGCCGTTGGCCTGCGCATAGGCCAGGTACTCCTCGGACACCCGCAGCCGGGCCCGGTTTTCGCCCAGAAGCTCCAGGTCGATCTGCCCGGGATCGGAGGCGAAGGCTGCCAGCTCTCCAAAGCTCCGGGCCAGGTCCGGATTCCGCAGCGGATCGTAGGCAAGCGTCTCCTCCTCCCGCTCGCAGAAGAACAGGCAGCTGTAGTATTCGTACAGCGGGGCCAGGTAGAGCACCCGGTTCCCGCTGGCCTGGATCTTTTCCAGGGCGCGGTACAGCTCCGGCTCCAGGCTCAGCTCCTGGTTGGGCGCCGCGTTCAGCGCTCCCAGGTTGCCCAGGTCCGGGTAGGTCCCGACGCTGTCATACAGCTTTGCCTCCCGGGTGCAGAGGGAGGTATACATCAGCGTCAGATCGTGGTACTCCGCGTTGCCGCTCCGGTCGTCCAAACGGTACTGGAACTGAAAAGACGAGCCGCAGCCCTCGGTACCGTACTGGGCTGTGATCTCCGTCCAGCCGCCCTGGTGGTTCAGCGCCGCGTAGATGCCCCGTCCCAGGAAGAAAATGCCGAGCGCAACCAGCACGATGACCACCGCCAGCTTTCCCCACTTGTGGTCCTCGGACAGGGTGATGGTCTCCACCGGCCGGTTAGACGAATGAAAGAATCGGTTTCCTCTTGTTTTCATACACCTTTAAAACTGCCGCGCTGCCGATTTCTCGGAGCGCGGCATCCTTTATTGTCAATGCGATGCTATGAACAGCATGATCAGGAAGAGCAAGACGATTACCACCTTGACGATCAGGCCGGCAACGGCGCCTTTTCTGCAGCTGTTGGAGTTGCGGAGGTAGTTGAACTTGCGGAAAATCGCCGCACCGATCAGGCCCAGGATGGACAGGAAGAAGGACAGGAAGCCCAGCCAGAAGCTGCCGGTGTCGTGGAGAGGCCGGTCGAGGATGTAGTTGGAGCCATGCAGCTCCCCGGACTCCTCGATCTTCTTGTTGACCTCCTCCTCGTCGTAGGAGATGGTGACCGACTTGACAGGGACGTTCTTCTCGCGGATCGCCCGATATTCCTCGATCTCCTTCTTGTTGCCGTAGATCCAGTGGCCGTGGCCGATATCCACCAGCTCGGGCTTGTCCTCGTCGTAGTTGTGGATGGACGGATCGTAGGTATAGAGGACCTTGTGCTTCTCCAACTGGGGATCGGGGATGGGGATGGCGGAAATCAGCGAGTGGGTGTAGGGGTGCAGGGGGAAGTTGAAGAGCTCCTCCGTCTCCGCCACCTCCACGATGGTGCCCTTGTAGATAACGGCGATACGGTCGGAGATGAAACGGACGATGGACAGGTCGTGGGCCACGAACAGGTAGGTCAGGCCGCGCTCCCGCTGGAACTTCTTCATCAGGTTCAGCACCTGGGCGCGGATGGACACGTCCAGTGCGGAGATGGGCTCGTCGGCAATGACCAGCTCAGGCTCCATGACCATGGCGCGGGCCACACCGATACGCTGCCGCTGGCCGCCGGAGAACTCGTGGGGGTAACGGGTCAGGTGCTCGGGGAGCAGACCGACCTCCTCGATCATCTTCTCCACCTTGGCCACACGGTCGGCCTCGTTCTCATACAGATGGAAGTTGTACAGGCCTTCGGAGATGATGTAGTCCACCGTGGCGCGCTCGTTCAGAGACGCGGCGGGGTCCTGGAACACCATCTGGATGTTGCGGATGACCTCCCGGTCCAGGGAACGGGGGATCTTGCCGGAGATGCGCACGCCCTTGTAGTCGATCTCGCCGGCGGCGCAGGGGTTGACGCGGATAACGGCGCGGCCGATGGTGGTCTTGCCGGAGCCGGACTCACCCACCAGGGAGAAGGTCTCGCCCTTATAGATGTCGAAGCTGGCGTTCTTAACGGCTCTGACCGCATTGTCCCCTTTTCCGAAGGTGATGTCCACATTCTTGACCTGCAGAAGGATCTCTCTCCCGTTTTCGTCAATGGGGCCATGCTCCGGAAGGTGGGCCTGGGTCTGCGTCACAGTTCTCTTTTCATCGCTCATTTGACGCATCCCTCCTTAAATGTTGTAAGTCCGCTTCAGCTTGTTGTAGGTATCCTGGATGATGCTGGGTTTTTCGATCTTGGGCGCCCGCGGATCCAGCAGCCAGGTCTTGGCGAAGTGGGTGGGGCTGACCTGGAACATCGGGGGATCCTCCAGGGTATCGATCTTCATGCAGTACTGGTTGCGGGGAGCAAAGGCGTCGCCCACGATCTTGTTGTACAGGGAAGGCGGCGTGCCCGTGATGGAGAACAGCTCGGTGTCCCTCTCAGCCAGCTGGGGCAGGGAGCTCAGCAGAGCCCAGGTGTAGGGATGCCGGGGATCGTAGAACACCTCTTCCACCGTACCCACCTCGACGATCTGGCCGGCGTACATGACAGCCACGCGCTCGGCCACATTGGCCACAACGCCCAGGTCATGGGTGATGAACACGATGGTGTAGTTGTACTCCCTCTGCAGATCCTTCAGCAGCTTCAGGATCTGGGCCTGGATGGTCACGTCCAGAGCGGTGGTGGGCTCGTCACAGATCAGGATCTTGGGCTGGCAGCTCAGGGCGATGGCGATAACGATACGCTGGCGCATACCGCCGGAGTACTGGAAGGGATAGTCGTCAAAGCGGTTCTCCGCATTGGGGATGCCCACCTTGTACATCAGCTCCAGCGCCCGGGACCGGGCCTCGATCTCGGTGCAGTCCTGATGCTTCAGGATGACCGAGGTGATCTGCTTGCCGATGGGAATGATCGGGTTCAGGGAGGTCATGGGGTCCTGGAACACGGTGGCGATGCGCTTGCCGCGGATCTCCGTCCAGTCCTTGGGGTTCTTGATCTTGGTCACGTCGTTGACGCCCTTGCCGTAGATGGCCTTGCCGTCTTCCTTTTCGTAAAAGACGTAGAGCGCAACGTCGCCGAAGATCTTCAGCCGGTTGTCCCGATCCTTGAGATCCACACCCATTCTCATGGCGTCCCGCGCGGCCTTTTTCAGCTTGTGCATGGCCTTCAGTCTCTGGATCAGGCTGTAGCGGCCCACGGACAGATACAGCTCCTTGGCCAGCAGGCTGTTCTCCTCTTTCATCTCGTCGGTGATGGGTTTGGAGATGTCCTTATGGTAGCGTTCCTTCAGAGCGTTCATGCGCTCATGGTAGGAGGCCAGGAACTCCTTGTCCTGCTGGACGCTGCTCTTGCGGGTCTTGATCAGGGCCGCCTTCTCCGCTTCCTTGGCCTTGATGGCCATCTCCAGCTTTTCGATCTCGGCGTTGACTTCCCGGATCTTGTCCTTTTCCTTCTTGGGGTCAAGAGTCTGCTTGTAGTTGCCCTTCTCGGTCTTGTCGAAGACCATCTCCTTGATGGCCGCGGCAAACTGCTCGTCTTCCTCGTCGCTGAGGGACTCCCGGGCCTTCTTTTCCTTTTCCAGGTTGAGGATTTCCTTGTAGGTGTCCGCGCCGAAGGTCAGCTTGGCACTCTCATCCAGGCTGCTTTTCAGCCCGTTGATCGCGGCCTTCGCAGAGGGAGTCAGGGTCACCTTGGTGGCGGCCAGCTCTTCGTCGTTATAGAAGATGGCGCCCTGATCGATAAAACCGTTCTGATCCAGCATGCCGGCGAAGGTCTTGGTGAAAACCGATTTGCCGGAGCCGGACTCGCCCACGATGGCGATGGACTCGTTCTCGTAGATGTCCAGGGAGATGCCCCGAATGGCGGTGAGGATCCTGCCGCGGACCCGGAACTTGACGTTCAGGTCCTTGATGGACAGCAGTGCTTTCTTATTATCCATATCGCGTCCCTCCTCACATATGGGTCCTGGGGTCGGAAGCGTCGCCCAGGTTCTGTCCGGCCACATAGAGGACGATAGTCACGATTGCGGAGACGATGACGGGGCTCCAGAATTCGAATTCCCAACCGGGCGTCAGCATGGCGCTCTGGGCAGCCTGGATGATGCGGCCCAGGGACATGTCGGAGATGCCCATGCCGATCCAGGCCAGGAACACCTCGTAAGACACGTAGGAGGGGATCTCCACCGCGATCTGCGTCACGATCAGGGAGGTCATGAAGGGCAGGATATTCCGGGTGGCGATCCGGAAGATGGACGTGCCCAGACAACGGGAGGCCAGGTTATATTCCCGGTCTCGTATGATGATAACCTGGGTTCGGAAGAAGTAGGCGATGAACAGCCAGCCCGTCACCGTCAGGGCGAAGACCATGGTCCAGAAGCTGGCCTTGAGCACCAGCACCAGCACGGCGATGAGCAGCGTGTAGGGGACGTTGCCCACGATGTTCGAGACCTCGATCATGAACATGTCGATCTTCTTGGAGAAGCCCCACACGGCGCCCAGCAGAACGCCGATGGTCATGTTGATGGCCGCGCAGACGAAAGCCAGGGACAGGGAGATGCGCGCGCCGTTCCACACCGCGTCAAAGGTGGGCTCGCCGGAGGCGCCGGTGCCGAGGATGTAATGGATGGACCTGCCGTACTTGGCAAAGGCCTGGTTGGGGCGAAGGTGCTTGGCGGTGGAGTCCATCAGGTTGGCGAAGGGATCGTAGTCGATCATCGCCGGATAGACGAAGGCAAGGAAGAGCACGACCGCCAAAACGCAGAGGAAGAAAATGTTGGCTTTCTTGCGGAAGAAGACCCTGAAAACGCTGCGCCAGTAGGAATACCGGGGCGCGGTGATCTTCTCGGACTCCAGCGCGCTGTGGTCTACGTGGGAGAAGAGCTCCTCATCACTGAGCCCAAACTTGTCCAGATTGATCAATTCCTGATTCACTCTGCTCACCTCGCTTTCGTCGTAAAGCTGATGCGCGGATCCACCAGGGACATCAGCACGTCGCCCAAGATCGTACTCGTCACGGACAGCACCGCGTAGAACAGGGTCACGCCGACGATAACGCCGTTGTCATAGGCGCCGATAGCGTTGATGAGCAAGCCGCCGATGCCGGGGACCACGTACACGCGCTCGGTAATGAACGCGCCGGTCATGGCAAACAGGAGGGCGCCGGGAATGCCGTGTGTGATGGGGATGATGGCGTTTTTGAAGATGTGCTTGCGGAAGATCTCGCCCTCGCTCAGACCGCCGGACCGGGCGAACTTCACATAGTCGGAGTTCATCTGGTCGATCATGAAGCGGCGGCCCCAGCGCATCTGGCCGGCCAGGGCGGGCAGGATCAGGGAGACGATGGGCATCACGAACATGAGTTTACTCTTCGAGTCCATGATGAAGGTGGTGGGCATGCCCGCCATGTAGCCCAAAGCCTTGAAGATCAGGATGTAGGACAGGGACGGGACCGCGGTGATGAACACGATGTAGGCGGTGCCGATCTGGTCCGCCAGCTTGTCCTTCTTCAGAGCCATCAGCAGGGCCAGGGGAAGGCCGATCAGATAGGCGCAGACCGTGGCAATGATGCCGATGGTGAAGGAGTAGCCCATTCTGGACATGTTGGCCTTGTTGGTGAGAACGCTGGTGTAGTTGTCCGTGAAGCGGGCGCTGTTGATGGCGTTGCCCTCCAGGGAGCCGGACTGGTACACCGCGGTGTGCAGGTCGTCAGCGCTGACCTCCACCAGGCCGGTGGGATAGGTGATCTCCTTGCTGACGAAAGCGCCCTGGGGCTTGGTCATGGTCGTGGTGACCTCGATGTTCTTGTTCACCGAGTAGGACTTGCCCAGGTTGATGGTAAACAGGTTCTGATGGATGTACGGGAAGCTGTCGTCACAGTATAGCAGATACTTGTGCAGCGTCCCGTTGCCTATGATGGCCGGCGAGAACTTCTCCCCGCCGTAGAGCGGATCGTACAGGGTGTAGGTCAGGCCGCGCTCGCCCACATCGTCCTCCACCGCGTGGATGGTGTCCACCTCCACCAGATGGGTGAAGTAGTTCACCAGGCGCAGATAGAGGGGACGGTCCCGGTAAGCGAAGAGCTTCGCCTGGCCGCCGGGAGCGACCTTTTTGGGCGTCTGCATGATGGCGTCCAGCCGGATCACGGTGTAGCCCTGGGCCTCGTATTCCTGGCGGAACTTTTCCACATACTCCTGAGCGACTTCCTTGTCGTTTTCCGCCTTGCGGCCGAGCTTGGAGGCGGCGCTGCGGGTCTCCTCATCGATCTGCCCGTCTTTGGCCAGAGCCGTCAGATAGTCGCCGTAGGTGATGTAGTCGATATAGCCGTAATCCTTCCAGGTACGGTACTTATAAACGGTCTTGTCATTGTTGGACACCTTGGTGTATTGCGGATCCGACGCAAAGATCTGGTTCCTGTCCAGCATGGAATAGATCATGATCATCACGATGCCGACAACAATGCAAATAGAGACAATACCGTGTAGAATTCGCCTCAGTAAATATTTCGTCATATGGCACCACTCACTCTTACATTTAGTTTGCTTTGCCATACGCAAAGCTGGGGTTTTGTGCCACGCCTCTCCCGGAAAGGGAAAGGGCGACGCTTCGGATGGGGCTAGGATTCTGCTCTTGAACAATCTCTCCCCCTTTTTGGGGGGGAGAGAACGTTCCGCTAAGTTCGCGATGGTGAGAATGGGCAGAGCCCATTCTCACCATGTTGAGTTGCGCTATGCGATTAGGCGTTGCGGTATTAGTAGATGCCGCAGGACTTGATCATGCCGCCAGGAGCAGGAGTCATGGTGGCGAGGTAGGTCTGAGGATCGCCGTAGTCAGGACCCCAACCGGAGACGTCCATGAAGTCGGCGTTCATCTCATAACCGAAATCGGGGTAGTAGCCCGCGTACAGCCAGCCGGCAGTGTCGACGCAGTCGATCAGGTTGACAACGACGTAGCCGCCGAAGGTAGCCTCGATGCTCTGCTTCACGACGTTGGCGCGGTTGGTGCGGACCTGGCTGTTGCCAGCGAAGGGGATCTCAATGACGATGGGATCCTCGGGAGTGACAACGTAGCCCTCAGCGGCCAGCTCCTCGAGAGCGATGGCCAGCTCAGCCTGAGAGTACTCGGGATTGTACCAGCCGTCGTAGCCGTCGCCGGAGCCCAGGCCAGCGTCAGCGGTGGGATCCCAAACCTTGACCTGGAAGCCGTCGGCATCCAGCTGAGCCTGCACGATGGCGCCGTAAGCGGTGCCGGCAGGGAAGGTGGTCTCAGCGCCGTTGATGGAAATGGTCACTTCCTCAGGCAGGAAGACGAAGTTGCCGGGAACGTAGGAGTTGCGGAGGTTGTTGAACTTCAGCTCTTCGCCGACGGACTGGGCATTGTAGGTGCCGCGGTCGACGGAGGTGGCCAGAGCGTGACGGAAGTGGATGTTCTGCATGGCCTTGTTGTAGACCTCAGCCTGGTACATGGTCTTCTGGGACACGCCGATAGAAGCGTCGTTCACGTTGGCGAACTGGTTGCGCATGACGTTGAAGAACGCCATGTAGGAGGTAGCGTTGGTGTCGGAAACGTAGGCGTACTGATCGAACAGGCCGTCGGCCTTGGCAGCCTCGACAGCGGCGGTGTTCAGGCCGCAGCCGGAGATAACGCCGGCCTTGGCGTCGTTGTAAGCCTTCAGGTCGTCGGAGCCGTCGTTAAAGAGCCAAGTGATCTTCTGGAGCTTGATGTTGTCCTTGTTCCAGTAGTTGGGGTTGGCCTCAAAAACGATGGTGTTGGCCTCGGTGGCGTTGGAGACCAGGTAGGGACCGCAGTAAGCAATGTGGTCGGGATCCTTGCCGTAGAGGTAGTCGGCAGCCTCGGCGTCGAAGTCAGCGCCGAACTTGCCTCCCTGAGACTCGTAGTAGGCACGGTTCAGGGGGAAGAAGGGGTTGTAGCCAAGCAGCGTGGTGAACCACAGGCAGGGCTCTTCGAGGGTGTACTCGACAGTGTAGTCGTCCAGAGCCTTGACACCAACCTCGGCAAAGTCGGTGACCTCGCCGTTGATGTAAGCGCCGGCATTGACGATCTTAACGCCGTCGTCGGCAGCCAGGCCTTCCAGACCGCCCTGGGTGTCGAGCAGGTGCTGCATGCCGGCGACAAAGTCGTCAGCAGTCACGTCGCCGACAACGCGGCCCTGAGAGTCGGACCACACGGCGCCCTGACGGATGGTGAAGGTGAAGACGGTGAAGTCATCGTTCACGGTGTAGCTCTCGGCCAGAGCCGGCTGCTGCACGTTCTCGATGTCGTACTCCAGCAGGCCGTCAACGGTGTTGACAATGGCCTCGGAGTCAGCGGAACGGTAGGTGGCCAGACCGTCCCAAGTCTGAGGATCGCTGGTGTAGCCCAGCTCGTAGTGGTCAACGATCTCGTAGCCGTTCTCGGCCAGGTAACCCTCGACCCAAGCGGCAAACTCGCCGGTGCCGGCCAGCTCGCCCCACTTGGCCTTGATGGCGTCGCGGTCAGCGGGAGTCAGGAACTCGGTGGCGACCAGAACGTTGTGGAAACGGTCGCTGTCGTTGCCCCACAGAGTGGTGTTGGCAGTTCTGGGAACAACACGGGTGATGGCGTAGTTGCCGCCCTGGGTGGTGGTGGGCAGCATGAAGGCGGCGTTCAGCAACTTCGCCTCGGCAATGGCCTCCAGAGCGTAGCGCTCGGAGACGTCGGTGGCGGCGAGAGCGGCCTGGTAGTTCTCGTAGTACTCGCCCAGAAGGCTGTCGTACACGGCAGCAGACTCGTCATAGTAGTTGGCGTTGTCATACTCCCAGGCTTCGGCGGCGAGACGGTCGTCTCTCTCAGGGGCAGGCTGCTCAGTGGGCTGCTCTTCAGCAGGCTCCTCGGGGGTCACTTCAGCGGGCTGCTCAGCGGGCTGCTCAGCGGGCTGCTCAGCGGGCTGCTCTGCGGGCTGCTCGGCAGGCTTCTCGGTGGCGGGTGCGGTCTCACCGCAGGCGGCCAGAGCGAGGATCATGCACAGAGCAAGAAGCAGTGCCAGAATCTTTTTCATTGTTTTTCCTCCTATTTGTTTTTTATTATACGCAAAACGTCACCGCTTGCGAATAATAATCGAATATGTTTCCCGACGCCTTCCCGCATCCGGGATCGCGTCGGGGCCGGGAACGGAATGCAGAGGAGATTATCGCAATAATAACCCCTCTATCATCCGTATAAGGATTGTAACATAAAACTTTTTTTATTTCAAGAACTAATTACGTCGCGCCCTCGCTATTGTTACTGAATATCACCCCATGGTATTTGTGCAGTTTGAATAAAAACGCGCTGTTTTTTTGGAATAGAACGCTTAAAATAGGTCTTTTCACCGGTTCTTGGGTCGAAACTTTCATTTTCCGTTTATCTGATCCGCCCCGCCTCTCTTTTCCGCCGAAACGGCCGGGCTCCCGGGCTGCGGTCAAATGAGAAGGCGGGGGGGAGAGACTGGGAGGGAGAGGGCGAAGCGTCCGCCCTTTTTCTGCGCTTTCGGCGCCCGCGCCCGCGAAATGCGGCTCCTGCGCTTCCCCGCTGCCCGCCAAAGGCGTCCCGGCCCTCCGTCATCGGGACAGCCCGCGTCGGGCAAAAGCGCCGGTCAGCTCTCCTCTCGGGCTGATCGGCGCTTGCTTTTGCTGCTGATCGGGTCCGCGCGATCCTGCGGGCAGCCTCCCGGAAAGGCTCCGGTACGTTTCTTTTCCGCACACGCCGGCGAAAAGCCGGATCACCTCATGGCGAGTCTCTCGATCTCGGCGTCCCAGCCCCAGAAGGTGGTGATATCCTGGGGGATGGTGGAAATATCCACGCGCTCCGTAGAGAACAGGACACAGTCCTTGCGCTGGTACAGAGGCAATTCGCAGCCCCAGTCCATCACGATCTCCATGGCCTGCTTGTAGATGCTCCTGCGCTCCTCCGTGTCCGCGCTGGCGCCGCCGGCCTCGATCAGCGCATCCAGGGTCGGGTCCTCAATGGCAAAATGGTTGTACCGGGTGCCCTGGCCATGGGCATTGCTGCTGTGATAGATCTTCGTCATGTCGGGATCAAAGGTGGTCTTCCAGGCGCCGACCCACATCATGGCGTTGTTCGTGTCCAGATTGTTTCGCCATACTCTCTCGGTCACATCCCACAGATGCAGCGTGATGCCCATTTCCTCCAGCACCTCGGAAACCTGGCTGCACATCTCGTAGGCCGCATGATTCTGCGTTCCCCCTCCCGGGATCATGATCTCAAAGATTTTCGTCAGATCGGTAAACTTGCCGGACTCGCTGTCATAGTTGTACCCGGCGGCCCGGAAATAGCCGACGGCCGCTTCTCTCGCGGCGGCAAAGCGGGCTTCCCGGCTCATGTCCTCGCTGTAGATGGGCTGGCCGTCCACATCCAGGGAATAGGCGCTTCTGTAGCCCTCATCCTCCGGCTTGGGCGCTGCCCAGGAGGTCTCGGAAATGGGGTACTGGATCACGGCGGCGCGATCCCCGTAATAGTTTCTGACGGAGTCCTCCCGGTAAGCGGAAAACAGCGTCATAAAGCCCTTTCGCAGCGCCTTGGACTCGTCGGAATCCGGATCTCCGCCCACATTCACCAAATCCGCGTTGATGCCCAGGTATCCGTAGCCGGAGTAGTCCACCATCACCGTGGTGATCACATCGCCCACCAGCTCGCCGCCGTTGGCCTCCTTGACCTCGCGGATGGTGTTCTCGTCGCAGGTCGGGCAGGCCACGTCATAGGTGCCGTTGACGATACCGCTGACGTAGGAAGAATCCTCCGTCTCCTGCATCAGCAGGATCTCCGTGGTGGGCTTGCCCCGGTAATAGAAGGGGTTGGCCTTCAGGGTAACGACGCCGTAGGCATAGCCGGCGAAGGTATAGGGCCCGGCTCCCAGGGGCGCGTCGTTTTTGGCTTTCACGCCCGAAAGGTCGCCCTTGACAAAGCCGAAGCTGTTGTTCTCGTAATCGTACAGGGTCTCGTCGCCGTAGTAGTGCATCGGGACGACGAGCAGGTTCATCTGATAGACGGCGTCGGCCTCATAGCGCGTCATGTGGATCGTAGCCGTATAGTCGCCGGTCCTCTGGATGCCAGTGATGCTGTCCGCCGTCTCTCCGGTGACCACGCCGGCCCGGAACTCGTCGCCCAGAGCGGCAATGGTCAGCATTTCAAGGGTAGAGCCGGCGCTTTGATCCCGTTCGGCCTCCTCCACACTGTCGTACTCCGCAATGATGGCGTTCCAGAAATCCTGCTCGGTAGCCTCCTCATCCAGCGTGAATCCCCAGTTGGCGGCACAGGCTGCCACAGAATCGGAGGCGCTGTTGAAGCCCTCTCTCACCAGGTAATCCATGATCTCCCGCACGAAGTCCGTTCCGGCCTGCTCGTTGTAGTAGGTCCAGAAGGTGTCGTACTGCTCCGCGGTGTAGCGATCGTTTTCCTTGTAGCCGTTTTCCCGGCCGTCTGCAAAGATCACGGCGCCCCGCTGCTCCATCCCGCCGTGGTAGGCTTCCATCCCCTCGATGGGCAGCGTATACACGACAGAGGGCCCATCGTACAGGGGGTCCGCCTGAACATAGAGGCCAAAGATCACATCGTCGATGGTGGCGGGAACGCCGTCGGAAAAGACGATGTCGTCGCGCATGGTCAGCTTGTAGTCCGCAGAGCCATCCTCGTTCTGAACGATCTCTACGCTGCCCATGCCGGTATACGTGTAGTCGGTGCCGTTGAAATTCCGCGTCTCGCCCTCGATGCCGTTTTGGACGGCCGCACCCATCCGGTCATAGGTCAGCAGCCTGGTCACCACCTGCCCGACCGCTTCCTCTTCAGCGGGAAATGTGGAGAAGAAGGGGCTGAACACCTGGTTGAACGGCGAGGTGGCATACAGGATCAGATTGACCTTGGGCTCCTCCGCCTTCTGTTCTTCCGTCTCGCCGTCAGGCGCCTCCGCGGGCTCTGTCAGGGGATCCTGCGCGGTATCCTCCGGGGCGGAATCGGTCTGTTCCCGGGCGGCGTCTTCTCCGGCCGTCTCCGCAGGAGAGGCCTCCTCGGTTTGTTCCGCCGGAGCCGGATCCTCTCCCTGCTCGTCCTTTCCGGAGGACGAGGCTTCCCCGCAGCCCATCAGCCCGCAAAGCAGCATGAGCGCGAGCAGCAAAGCCGTAAGCCTTTTCCAGTGGTCTTTCATGATCGTATCCTCCCGTAGAATTCGTGCTCTGTGAGCAGGCACATGCCCTGCTCGGCAGCCGCGTTTTCGTGCACATGTTATATCGTTGTATTATAGCACAAGTTCCCTTTTAATTCAAGAAAGAATCTGGCAGGGGCGTTCCCGCGGAATGTTCGCTTCTTATTGTATCATACCGCGAGCTTTTTCGCACCATCTTCTTTCTGCGCCGCCCGGGCAGAAAGCCCGGGTCCGATCTGCGCGGCGGATCCGGGCTTTCATGCGCTCTATTGACCCGTCCGTGCCGTCCGAAGATAACAAAAAGCCCCGAGATCTCTCTCGGAGCTTTTTCGTTTTGATCAGATCAGCTCGATCACGGCCACCTCGGCGGCGTCGCCGCGGCGGGTGCCGATGCGGGTGATGCGGGTGTAGCCGCCGTTGCGGTCGGCGTACTTGGCAGCCAGCTCATCCTTGACCTTCTTGGCCACGTCCTCGCGGGTAATGAAGCTGAGCATCTGGCGGTAGGAAGCCAGATCCTTCTCCTTACCCAGGGTGATCATCTTCTCGGCCATGGGAGCGATCTCCTTGGCGCGGGAAAGGGTGGTCTCCATGCGGCCCTTGTCCAGCAGGTCGGTGGTCTGCTGACGCAGCATCGCCATGCGCTGGTCGGTGCTCTTTCCGAGCTTTCTTGTTCCGGGCATATTGCAATTCCTCCTATTACTGATTGTCCTCGCTGGCCAGAGACAAGCCCATCATCGTCAGCTTATGCTCGACTTCTTCCAGGGACTTGCGGCCGAGGTTGCGGACCTTGATCATCTCTTCCTGCGTTTTGCTGACCAGGTCCTCGACAGTATTGATGTTGGCGCGCTTGAGGCAGTTAAAGCTTCTCACGGACAGATCCAGCTCCTCAATGGTCATCTTGAGGACGGTATCCGGCTCTTTCTCCTCCACGTCGACGACGGTGGAGTTGTTGCCGATGGTGTCGGACAGGTCCGTAAAGAGCGTGAAGTGGTCGCAGAGTATCTTGGCGCCCAGGCTCAGCGCGTCGCGCGCGGCCATGGTCTTGTCCGTCCAGACCTCGATGGTGAGCTTGTCAAAGTCGGTCTGGTTGCCGACGCGGGTGTTCTCCACGGTGTAGTTCACCTTGAGCACCGGCGTGTAGATGGAGTCGACCGGGATGGTGCCGATGGGGGTAGTGGGAGTCTTGTTCTTCTCAGCGGAAACATAGCCTCTGCCATGATCCAGGACCAGCTCCATGTTCAGGGCGCCGTCGGGACCGAGGGTTGCAATAGGCTGTTCGGGGTTGAGGATCTCCACCTCAGCGTCGGGCTTGATGTCGCCGGCGGTGACCAGGCCCTCGCCGGAGGCCTCGATGTAGACGGTCTTGGGGCCGTCGCAGTGAAGGCGGGCGATGATGCTCTTGACGTTCAGGACGATCTCCGTCACGTCTTCCTTCACGCCGGGGATGGTGGAGAACTCGTGCTGCACGCCGGCAATCTTGATGCTGGTGCAGGCCGTACCGGGGAGAGAGGAGAGGAGTACCCTGCGAAGAGAGTTTCCAAGCGTGGTGCCATAGCCGCGTTCCAGGGGTTCGATCACGTACTTGCCGTAGTAGGTCTCGTTGGGGGTCTCGATGCACTCGATGCGCGGCTTCTTAATTTCGATCATATGGTTCCTGTACCCTCCTTGTTCAGATTGCGCCGCATAGGCGCGATGCGTGGTTCAGTTTACCAATTTGAGGGTGTGGGGAAATGCGCGGGGGCCTTCCCCTGTTCTTCTTATTACTTGGAGTACAACTCGACGATGAGGCGCTCTTCCACGGGGAAGTCGATGTCCTCTCTGGTGGGAGCCGCGACGACCTTGCCGATCATGTTGGCAGCGTCAAACTCCAGCCACTTGGGGATCACATGATACGCGTTGTTTTCCAGGTTCATCTTGAAGCGCTCGATGCTGCGGCTGGATTCCTTCAGGGCAATGACCATACCGGGCTTGACCTGGTAGCTGGGGATGTTGACCTTCTTGCCGTTGACGGTGAAGTGGCCGTGGTTGACCATCTGACGGGCCTCGCGGCGGGAGGCGGCGAAGCCCAGGCGGAACACCACGTTGTCCAGACGGTTCTCCAGCTGGATGAGCAGGTTGTCGCCGGCCTTGCCGGGCATCCGGACGGCGTTCTCGTAGTAGCCGCGGAACTGCTTCTCCAGGACGCCGTACACGAACTTGACCTTCTGCTTCTCCTGCAGCTGGGTGGCGTACTCGGATTTCTTCTTGCGGGTCTGGGTGTTGCTGTTGCGGGTGGTTTCCTTCTTGAAATAGCCCATGGCGGCCGGGCTGATGCCCAGAGCCTTCGCATGCTTGGCGATGGGCTGTCTGTTCTTAGCCATTACAGTGTCCTCCTTTCCTTATACACGACGACGTTTCGGAGGACGGCAGCCATTGTGGGGAATGGGAGTGACGTCCTTGATCATCGTCACTTCGAGACCGGCGGTCTGGAGGGCGCGGATGGCGGCCTCACGGCCGGAGCCGGGACCCTTCACGAAGACCTCGACGGTCTTCAGGCCGTGCTCCATGGCTGCCTTGGCGGCAGTCTCAGCGGCGGTCTGGGCGGCAAAGGGGGTGGACTTTTTGCTTCCACGGAAACCGAGGCCACCGGCGGAAGCCCAGGAAATGGCGTTGCCCTGGGTATCGGTGACGGTAACCATGGTATTGTTGAAGGAAGAGCTGATATGGACCTGGCCCTTTTCAATGTTCTTCCGCTCTCTGCGGCGGGTTCTGACGACTTTCTTCTTAGCGGTTGCCATAGTTCAGTTCCCTCCCTTACTTCTTCTTGTTCGCGATGGTGCGTTTCGGGCCCTTGCGGGTGCGGGCGTTGGTCTTGCTCCGCTGGCCGCGCACGGGGAGGCCGCGGCGATGGCGCAGACCACGGTAGCAGCCGATCTCGGTCAGGCGCTTGATGTCCAGCGCGGTCTGACGGCGGAGATCGCCTTCCACGATGTAGTGGTGGTCGATGCACTCACGCAGCTTGGATTCTTCCTCATCGGTGAGGTCTTTCACACGGGTGTCGGGATTGATCCCAGTCATCTCCAGGATCTTCTTCGCGCTGGTTCTGCCGATTCCGTAGACGTAGGTGAGACCGATCTCGATTCTCTTGTCTTTGGGCAGGTCAACGCCGGCTATACGTGCCATACTTTTTCTTCCTTTCGAAATTATTTCCGCACTTGTGCGGACTCAGGGGCTTATTCCCGCCGGAGGGAGTCCCTGGTCCATGCGGGATATTGATAAGACAGGAGCTTTTTTCCTGTCGCCGGGGTACTTTGCCTCGGGCTTGCTTTTGAGCCGGAACAGCGCACAAGGAGTCGATCCTCCGGTTACGGATCGGCAACAAAATCAAGACCGCAGCGAAGAGTTATTTTATCAAAAACATACCGGGTATGTCAAGAAAAATTTCTTCGGGATTTCAAGATTTTTTTGCGTCACGCTCCGGGGCTCGACTCTTTGTATTGCTTCTCAGCCCTGACGCTGCTTATGCTTGGGGTTCTCGCAGATGACCATGACTTTGCCCTTGCGCTTGATGATCTTGCACTTCTCGCACATAGGCTTCACGGAAGGTCTGACTTTCATTTGTTATACCTCCTGCTGTTACTTGCTTCTCCAGGTGATGCGGCCGCGGGTCAGGTCGTAGGGAGACATCTGCACCGTGACTTTGTCGCCGGGAAGGATACGGATAAAGTTCATCCGGAGCTTGCCGGAAATATGGGCCAGGATGATATGGCCGCCGCCGATATCCACCTGGAACATGGTGTTAGGCAGGGATTCTACCACCGTGCCTTCGAGTTCGATTACATCGTCTTTTGCCAAAGCTTTTCTCCTCCAGATCTCATTCAGATGTCGTCCGCCATGGTGAGAATCTCCGGTTCCCCGTCGGTGATGAGGATGGTGTTCTCGTAATGGGCGGCCAGAGAGGAATCCCTTGTGACGACCGTCCAGCCGTCCTTCAGGATCCTGATTCGCCAGTCCCCCGCGCAGATCATAGGCTCCACGCAGATGGTCATGCCCTTCAGGAGCCGGGGATTGGCCCGGTGCTCCGGCGGGCGGTAATTGGGGACCTCCGGCGCTTCGTGCATGCCCCGGCCGATGCCGTGACCCACGAAGTCCCGCACCACGGAAAAGCCGTGGCTCTCCACATAGTCCTGCACCGCTTCCCCGATATCGTGGACGCGGCAGCCTACCTTGGCGTACCGGATCCCTTCGAAGAAGGCCTGGCGGGCCACCGCCATCAGCTTCTTCGCTTCCTCGCTGACCTCTCCCACCGGGTAGGTGCCGGCACAGTCGCCGATAAAGCCGCGGTAGGTGGCGCACAGGTCGATGGACACGATGTCGCCGTTGTGAACGATCCTCTTTCCGGGGATGCCGTGGATGACTTCCTCGTTGACGGAGATGCAGGTCGCCGCCGGGAAGCCCTCGTAGCCCAGACAGCTGGGCTTGGCGCCGGACTTCACGATGTACTCATGCACGGCTCTGTCGATTTGCTTTGTCGTCAAGCCGTCCTGAACGGCCTGACGTCCGATGGACCGTGCGCCGGCCGCGATCTTCGCGGCCTGGCGCATGATCTCGATCTCGTGAGGGGATTTGATGGTAATGCTCTCAGCCATTTCAGATCTCCAGAACCCTGCGGATCTCCGCAGTGGTCTGCTCGATGCTGGGCTGGTTCTGGGCCAGACGGAGCTTGCCGCGGGCTTCGTAGAAAGCCTTCAGCGGCTCGGTCTCCCGGTGGTAGGTCTCCAGCCGGGCCAGAACCGTCTCGGGAGCGTCATCCTTGCGGATGCTGAGCTCGCCGCCGCAGTTGTCGCAAACGCCCTCCACCTTGGGAGGATTGTTCACGATGTGGAAGGTGGTGCTGCAGTTCTTGCAGGTGCGCCGACCGGACATGCGCTCCACGATCACGGCGTCCTCCACCTCGATGGAGAGGGCGAAGTCGATCGCGATGCCCATCTGCTCCATGGCCTCCGCCTGGGGGATCGTGCGGGGCACGCCGTCCAGGATGTAGCCCTTTTCGCAGTCCGGCTCGGAAAGCCGCTCCCGCAGGATGCCGATGATCACGGCGTCGGGGACCAGCTTGCCTGCCTCCATAAATGCCTTGGCCTCCAGGCCCACCTTCGTGCCGGCCTTGACGGCGGCGCGGAGGATGTTGCCGGTGGAGATGGTGGGGATCGCGAGCTCGCGGCTCAGGATCTCCGCCTGAGTGCCTTTGCCGGCGCCGGGGGCGCCTAAAAGAATCAGCCTCATGTGATACCCTCCCGTATCAGTCCAGGAAACCTTTGTAATTGCGCATGAGCATCTGAGCTTCCAGCGCACGAACGGTTTCCAGCGCAACACCGACTGCGATCATGATGGACGTGCCGCCCAGGGACAGACCCGTGAGCTTGGCGCTGTCGCTGAAGTGAGAGATCAGAATGGGGGTCACGGCGATGATGCCCAGGTACAGCGCGCCGAAGAGGGTGATCTTGTTGAGCACCTTCTGGATGAACTCGCTGGTGGGCTTGCCGGGACGGAAGCCGGGGATATAGCCGCCGTTCTTCTTCAGGTTGTTCGACACCTCGATGGGGTTGAACTGGATCGTGGAGTAGAAGTACGCGAAGAAGATGATCAGCAGGAAGTAGATGATGGCGTAGGGGATGGAGTCGTTGCCGAACCAGGTGTTCACCCAGGTGCCCTCTCCGGTGCTCTTCCCGGCCAGGCCTGCGATGGTGGCGGGCAGGGAGCCGATGGAGGAGGCGAAGATGATGGGCATAACGCCGGACATGTTCACCTTCATGGGAAGGAAGGTGCTCTGGCCGCCGTACATCTTGCGGCCCACCACGCGCTTGGCGTACTGAATCGGGATGCGGCGCTCGGCGTCGTTGACGTAGACGATCAGGACGATGATGGCCAGGGCGCCCAGGAACATGAGGACGGCCACCCACCAGGCCAGATTGCCGGCCATGACGTTCTGCACGGTGGAGATGATGCTCCGGGGCAGACGGGCCATGATGCTGGCAAACAGGATGATGGAAATGCCGTTGCCGATGCCGAACTCGGTGATCTGCTCGCCCAGCCACATGATCAGGGCGGAGCCGGAGGTGAAGGTCAGGATGATGACGATCGCGGTCCAGACGCTGGAGGCGTAGCGGGCGTCGATCAGCTGATAGTTCTTCATCAGCATGTAGTAGGCAAAGCCCATGAGAAGGCCGATGCCCACGGTGGCGTAACGGGTGATGGAGGCGATCTTCTTGCGGCCCTCCTCGCCGCCTTCCTTGCTCAGCCGCTCCAGGGCCGGGATGGCGATGCAGAGCAGCTGGATGATGATGGAGGCGTTGATGTAGGGCTGGATGGACAGGGCGAAGATGGTGGCCTGGGAGAAGGCGCCGCCGGACATCATGTTGTAGAGACCCAGCATGGTCCCCTGGACCTGCTCAAAGTAGAGCTCCAGGGCTTCCTTGTTCACGTAGGGAACAGGGATGGCGTTGCCCACGCGGTACAGCAGGATGATCAGCAGGGTGAAGAGGATCTTTCTGCGAAGGTCCTCGATCTTCCAGGCGTTTTTCAGGGTCTGAATCACTTAGACCACCTCTGCCTTTCCGCCGGCCGCCTCGATCTTCTGTTTTGCGGTTTCGGAGAAAGCAGAAGCCTTGACCGTCAGCTTCCGGGTAACGTCGCCGTTGCCCAGGAACTTGACACCATATCTGCACTTGGTGATGATGCGCTTTTCCAGGAGAGCCTGGACGTCGACCACGGCGCCGTCTTCAAACTTCTCCAGCTCGGAGACGTTCACGATCTCCAGGGGCTTGGCGAAGATGTTGTTGAAGCCGCGCTTGGGGACGCGGCGGGCCAGAGGCATCTGGCCGCCTTCGAAGCCGATGCGGACACCGCCGCCGCTGCGGGCCTTCTGGCCCTTGTGGCCGCGGCCGGCAGTCTTGCCGTTGCCGGTGGCATGGCCTCTGCCCTTGCGCTTGTCGACATGGGTGGATCCGGCAACCGGAGAAAGGTCATGAATATTCATTCTCTTGCCCTCCTTATTCTTCGGTGACCTTCAGCAGATAGCCGATCTTGGCGATCTTGCCGCGGGTCTGGGGATTGTCGGGCTGTACGGTCTCGTTGCCGATCTTGTGCAGGCCCAGGGACTGGGCGGTGGCGATGTGGCTGTCCAGTCTGCCGCTGAGGCTCTTGACGAGCTTGATTCTCAATTTAGCCATGTTTCGTCCTCCTTAACCCTGAACTTCTTCAGGAGTCTTGCCCCGGACGGCCGCGACCTGGGTCGCGTCACGCAGGGACTTGAGGCCTTCCATCGTGGCTGCCACAACGTTGGCGGGGTTGTTGGTCCGCAGGCACTTGGTACGGATGTTGGAGATACCGGCGGCCTCGACCACCGCGCGGACGGCGCCGCCGGCGATGACGCCGGTGCCTTCCGGGGCAGGCTTGAGGAGCACGCGGCCGGCGCCGAAGCAGCCCAGCACCTCGTGGGGGATGGTGGTGCCGCTCAGGGTGATGGTGACGATGTTCTTCTTGGCGTCTTCCAGACCCTTGCGGATGGCCTCGGAGACCTCGTTGGCCTTGCCCATGCCGTAACCGACGCGGCCCTTGCCGTCGCCGACCACGCAGAGCGCGGAGAACTTGGCCACACGGCCGCCCTTGACGGTCTTGCTGACGCGGTTGAGGGAAACCAGCTTCTCGATGAACTCGGAAGGAGCCTCGTCGCGGTTGCGGCGATCCCGTCTGTCGTTTCTGTCGTTATTGTAAGCCATGAATCGTTTTCCCCCTTCCTCAGAACTTCAGGCCGCCCTCGCGGGCGCCCTCAGCCAGAGCCTTGACCCGGCCGTGGTAGATATAACCGCCGCGGTCGAACACGACTTCCTCGATGCCCTTCTGCAGAGCGCGCTCTGCGACAGTGGCGCCGATCTTCTTGGCGGCTTCCACGTTGCCGCCCTTGCCTTCGAAGCCCTTCTCCACGCTGGAGGCGGACACCAGGGTGTTGCCTGCCACGTCGTCGATGATCTGGGCATAGATGTGGTTTTCGCTGCGGAACACGCACAGGCGGGGTCTCTCGGCGGTGCCGGAGATCTTGCCGCGTACGCGGTTGTGGCGCTTGATGCGCTGTCCTCTGGTATCAGGTCTCTTAATCATTCAGGCACACCTCCGTTTACTTGGCGCCGGTCTTGCCTTCTTTGCGGCGGACGACTTCGTAGTCATACTTCACGCCCTTGCCCTTGTAGGGCTCGGGAGGACGCTTGCCACGAATCTCGGCTGCAAACTGGCCGACCTTCTGCTTGTCGATCCCCTTGATGACGATGTGGTTGGCATCGGGAACGTCGATCTGGATGTCCTCGGTCTCGGGGACGATGATCTGATGGGAGTAACCCAGGTTCATTACCAGGTTCTTGCCCTCCTTGGCGGCACGGTAGCCGACGCCGTTGATCTCCAGCTTCTTCTCGAAGCCCTTGGTCACGCCGACGACCATGTTGTCCACCAGGGTCCGGGTCAGACCGTGGAGAGAACGGTTCTCTTTGCTGTCATTAGGGCGGGTCACATGGAGGACGTTGCCGTCCTGCTCGACCTTGATGGAGGGGACCAGATCACGCTCCAGGGTGCCCTTGGGGCCCTTGACGGTGATGTGGTTGTGCTCGGTGATCTTGACTTCGACACCGGCGGGGATGGTGATGGGAGCTCTACCGATTCTAGACATGTCGCTTCCTCCTTACCACACGAACGCGAGCACTTCGCCGCCAACATGCTCCTTGCGAGCCTGCTTGTCGGTCATGATGCCCTTGGAGGTGGAGATGATGGCGATGCCCAGGCCCTTCAGGACGCGGGGGAGCTCGTCAGCACCGGCGTACACCCGGAGACCGGGCTTGCTGACACGGCGAAGACCCTGGATGGCCTTCTCCTTGCCGGGCAGGTACTTAAGGGTGATGCGGATGATGCCCTGAGTGCCGTCATCAATCACCTGGTAGTTCTTGATGTAACCTTCGTTGAGAAGGATCTCGGCAATGGCCTTCTTCATCTTGGAGGCCGGGACATCGACGCTTTCATGCTTGGCACATCCGGCGTTGCGGATGCGGGTCAGCATATCGGCAATGGGGTCGGTGATCTGCATAGTTTTTATCCTCCTGATTTAGAGTTACCGCCGGGTTTCCCGGTCGGTTTCAGCGGGAGGTCCCATGCCAATGCTTGATTGGCCATGGCCTTTCCTCGCTGTTTGAAGGGGGTCTCCCTTCTTTATTATTCGGCGGGAGGGATCGGCTCCCGCCGGATAAAACGGTTTCTTTCAGCTCCCCTGCGCAAGGGGAGCTGTCGCCGCAGGCGACTGAGGGGTCGTTGTTTCCTGGTGACAACCCCTCCGCCTCGCTTTGCTCGGCACCTCCCCTTGCACAGGGGAGGTGGGAAGCCGGCGCTTCCGCGCTGATTTTTCGTCTCCTGTAGGGAGCGATCCCCTGATCGCTCCGCTTCCCGGCTGTCGATTCTCGGAGGCATCTGGGGATGCCTCCCTACGCGAGCCGCCGCCAACGAAGTATCAGGAAAAATCAGAGGCTGGCCTGCGAGTGAACTAATTTTTCGTCAGACGAGGCGGCAAGGCGAAGCTGTATCTTCTATACTGCGAGCCGCCGCCAACGAAGTATGACGGAAAATTAGAAGCTCGCCTTGCGGACTCCGGGGATCTGGCCCTTATAAGCCAGTTCGCGGAAGCAGATACGGCAGATGCCGTAGTTGCGCAGATAGGCGTGGGGACGGCCGCAGAGCTTGCAGCGGTTGTACTTGCGAGTAGAGAACTTCGCAGGGGCCTGCTGCTTGAGAATCATGGATTTCTTAGCCATTTGTACGTCCTCCTCAGTTCACGAAGGGAGCGCCCATGAGCCTGAGCAGCTCGCGAGCCTCTTCGTCGGTCTTCGCGGTGGTGGTGATGGCGATGTTCATACCGCGCAGCTTCTCGATCTTGTCGTACTCGATCTCGGGGAAGATGATCTGCTCCTTCAGGCCCAGGCTGTAGTTGCCGCGGCCGTCGAAGGCGTCGGCGCTGATGCCGCGGAAGTCGCGGACA
>CACYLY010000017.1:23165-86179 GCA_902775355.1 Oscillospiraceae bacterium | reverse complement strand
AGGGCGCAATTTCCGCAGCGGTCGAAAAAACGGAGGAACAGCGAAGCCCGAACGGTTTTTCGGGCACCGCAAGGCGGACAGGTGGCGTCTGCCGATCTCGCGCGAGGCAGACGACGGATGAGGGAGAGCGATGGACAAGAGCCGACCTTTGATCGCGGCATTCTCCCTCCCCTCTGCCCACCGTTAGCCTTGCGCATGCCCCGGCGTTTTGTATCAAGGGACAAGGTCCCCGCAGCGCCGAGCATTGCTCGGCGCTACGGGAGACGCCAATGCGCATCGACGGGGACGGCGAAGCCCTTTTCAATCATCCCCGAAGGGGATACCATAATTATTCATTATTCATTTTTCATTATTCATTCTTCAACAGGACGGCGGGCCGGGGCAAGCCACGGCCCCTGCAGCGAAAAGGCCCCCTTGCCTAAAGGGGGCTGTCGCGCGAGCTTGTGAGCGTGACTGGGGGATAAGTCCTGCAAGTTCCTGCGGAATGATATCCCCCCGCCCCAGTGTGCGCACTGGGGCACCCCCCTTTAGGCAAGGGGGGCAGGGCACGGGACAGCGGGCCGGGGCAAGCCCCTCCCCTACGGCGAGGACGGGGCTTGTCATTTTTTTCGGACTGGAGTAAAATACTATTATTATACTGTTTTTTTGGGAGGAGAGAAACGTGGGAACTGCCTTTTACGACACCCTGCTGGGCCAGCTTCCGGACCGGGAGCTGCGGGTGGAGCGCATCGTCCGGGGCGTGGCCTGGACCGCCGCCGTGCTGAGTAACGGCCAGGCGGGCGTCGCCATGCACACCCTGGGGGAGAGCCGGCCCCGGATGTTCCCCACGCTGCTGGGCCTGCCCGCCGGGGAGGCCGCCCGGGCCATGCTCTCCTGGAACCTGGAGGAAGCCGGCGAGGGCATGGCCGTGGCCAACGCCTGCTTCAACACCGAGGCCCGGCTGGAGGCCCTGGGCTGCCGCTATACCGGCAGCTCCCTGGAGGGCATCGAGCTGGCCGGCCGCCGGGTGGGCTTCGTGGGCCATCTGCTGCACCACGGGGGCCTGACCGAGGAGCTGGTGGCCCGGGCCGAGAGCTATTTCATCCTGGAGCGGGAGCCCAAGGAAGGGGACTACCCGGACTCCGCCTGCGAGTATCTGCTGCCGGGCTGCGACGTGGCAGTGATCACCGGCAGCGCCTGCGTGAACAAGACCATGCCCCGGCTGCTGGAGCTGGCGAAGGGGGCGCAGATCGTCCTCACCGGCCCCACGGTGCCCCTGTGCCCGGCGCTGTTGGACCTGGGGATCAGCCGCCTCAACGGCAGCGCCATCGTGGATCGGGACGGGATGCTGGACAGGATCGTGCGGGAGCGCTGCTCCGTCAACGCTTTCTCCCGCCACTTCACCCTGGGGGATTGAGATGGAAACCGTCAATCTGATTTGTACGATCGTTTTCGGGGTCCTGGTCCTCGCCCTGCTGATTGGCGCCGCCTGCAGAAAAAGAGGCCTGCAAAAGCTGGTCCGGGGCCGGGAGGATCCGGTCCTGACCCGGGATCGGGTCGTGGTGCTCTGGGGGCTGATCGGGCTCTTCACCCTGCTGCGGCTCTACCGCTTCGGCAGCGTGCCCGGCGGCTTCAACCAGGACGGGGCCATGGCCGCGGTGGACGCCCTGGCTCTGGCCAGGTACGGCACGGACCGCTTCGGCATGCGCCTCCCGGCCCACTTCACCGCCTGGGGCTTCGGGCAGATGAGCGTGCTGCTGAGCTGGTGCATGGTGCCCTTTTTCCGGCTCTTCGGCATGAACGCCCTCACGGCCAGGCTGCCCATGCTGCTGTGGAGCTTCGTCGGCATGGCGGCGGCGTATCTCTTCCTGCGGCGGCTCCTGTCCCGGCGGGCGGCGCTGCTGGGCCTGCTGGTTCTCAGCATCTGCCCTTGGCACTTCATGCAGAGCCGCTGGGCGCTGGACTGTAATCTGCTGCCCCATGTGTTCCTCGCGGGCTTCGCCCTGCTCCATCTGGGGGCGGAGAAGCGGGCCGCGCTCTACGGCTCCATGGTCTTCTTTGCGCTGTGCATGTACAGCTACGGCCTGGCCTTTCTGTCGGTGCCGCTGTTCCTGCTGCTGGCCTGCGTCCTGCTGCTGGCGGAAAAGCGCATCCGCTGGTGGGACGTGCCGGTCTGTGCGCTGCTCTATTTCGGCATCTCCTTCCCCATTTACGGCACCATGCTCATCAACGCCATGGGCTGGGAGACGGTGGAGCTGCCCTTCGTCACCATGCCCTTCTTCCCCGACAGCATCCGGGCCAACGACATGGTCTTCTACGCAGAGGAGCCCCTGAAGCAGCTGGCGGCCAATGCCAGGACCCTCTGGAACGTGGGCTTTGTCCAGGTGCCGGACTGGAGCTGGAACGCCATCGACGGCTTTGGCACCGTCTACCGCTGCACCTGGCCGCTGCTGCTGCTGGGCCTGGGGCTCAGCATCGCCCGGGCCTTCCGGGCGGAGGACAAGAACGCCCGCCTGGGCTATCGCCTGCTGCTGCTCTTCTGGCTCTGCGGCCTGGCGGTGGGTCTCTGCGCCAACAATGTGAACATCAACCGCCTGAACATCCTCTTCTACGCCCACGTGCTCTTTATCGTGATCGCCGCGGAGAGCCTGCTGCAGTTTCACCGCCTCACCGCCCTGCCCCTGCTGGCGGCGGGGCTGCTGGCGGCCGCCCTGTTTTTCCACAGTTATTTCGGCCTCTGGTCGGAGCGGATCTCCCAGACCTTCTACGCGGACTTCCTCAGCGCCGTGGAGAGCGCCGGGGAGCAGGATTTTGACCGCTATGTCATCACCCCGGACGTGCAGTATACCGGCAGCCGCCAGACCAGCGAGATCCTGACGCTTTTCCAGCTGCGCCTGGACGCGAAGTACTTCCAGGGCCAGACTGACGAGCCCCTTCCCTACACGGAGCGCTTCCAATACCGCAATCTGACACCGGAGGATCTGGCGGTCCCGCAGAAGGGAACCTGCTGGGTGCTGAAGCGCAGCGCCCTGCCCGAAGAGCTGCCCGCCGGCTGGCAGGTGCAGGACTGCGGGAGCTATTGCATCCTGTATTACGGAGGATAAAGATGGAGATTTTTGAAGAACGCTGCCCGGTCCCCGAGACGGGCATGAGCCCGGGGGACCTGTTCCGCCGGATCCAGAAGCTCTCCGGCGACCACTGCCGGGCCATCGGCTACGGCGAGGCGGTCATGGAGGAAAAGGGCCTGATGTGGGTCATCACCCGCCACGGCCTGCGCCTGCTGCGGCCGCTGGAGCCGGGGGAGGAACTGCTGCTGCGGACCTGGCCCGGCCCCACCCGTCACGGCATGTGCCCCCGCTGGTACCGGATCGAGAGCCCGGCGGGAGAGCTGCTGGGGACCGGCTGCGCCATCTGGTCCGTGGTGGACCGGATCAGCCGGAAGATGGTGAACCCCGCCGAGCGGGGGGTGGAGATCGAGCCGCTGGTCAACGGCCTGGAGAGCGAGCGTCTTCGCGCGCCCAAAAAGCTGGCCGCCGGGGAGAGCGCGGACTACATCGTGCCGGCGGAGGTGCTGGACGAGAACGGCCACATGAACAACACCCGTTACTACGACCTGGCCGAGACCTGCATGGGCACCCGGGGCCGCCCTCTGCGCAGCGCCCTGGCGGAATACAGCGCCGAAGCCCGGCAGGGGGACCGGCTGCGCCTGCGCTGGGGAGAAGAGCAGGGCCTCTTCTGCTTCAGCGGCGAGCACGGGGAGGGCCCGGCCTTCCGGATGAATCTGGAGTACTGGTGACAATTCGGATTTCGGATTTCGGAATTCGTCCGGCGCCGACGCTCCGTTTCGGGCCGAAGGAGGCAATTTTTTTCTTTTTTTCGGGTCGATTCTTGGCGCTTTCGTGCATTGACAGGCTCCCCCGCGTACAACTATAATAAAACAAATCATACGACGATTATCGATGTGCTTTGATGCCGGAGGCGAGGAATGCAGCAAGACGCCCTGCGCATGACGGAGGGCTCCATCCCCGGCAAAATGCTCCGTTTTGCGGCCCCCCTCTTTCTGGGGAATCTGTTTCAACAGCTCTATAACACGGCGGACGCGCTGATCGTGGGCAACATGCTGGGCACCGACGCCCTGGCTGCCGTCGCCGCCACGGGCACCCTGGTCTTCCTCATCATCAGCCTCTTCGTGGGCATCGCCGCCGGCGCGGGGGTGCTGATCTCCCGCTACTTCGGCGCCCGGGACTATGAGAGGCTGGAGAAGGCCATCCACACCAACGTGGCCTTCAGCCTGGCCGCCGGCGTGCTTATGACGGCTTTCGGGGTGCTGCTGGCCCCCAAGCTGCTGGAGTGGATGGGGACCCCGGAGGACGTGCGGGAGCAGTCCACGATCTACATCCGCATCTTCTTTGCCGGCAGCATGGGCCTGGTGCTCTACAACGGGCTCCGGGGCGTCATGCAGGCGGTGGGGGACGGGAAAAATCCCCTGAAATACCTGATCTTCTGCTCCTGCCTGAACGTGGTGCTGGACATCGCCTTCATCGGCCTGTTCCACACCGGCGTGGGCGGCGCCGCCCTGGCGACGATCATTTCCCAGTTTCTCAGCGGCCTGCTCTGCCTGCGCAGACTGCTGACCACCCGGCAGGAGTACCGGGTGGAGCTGCGGAAGATCCGCTTCGACTGGCCCACGCTGAGGCTCATCGTGCGCTACGGTCTGCCCTCGGGTCTGCAGAACTCCGTCATCGCCATCGCCAACGTGGTGGTCCAGGCTAACATCAACGCCTTCGGCAAGATGGCCGTGGCCGGCTGCGGGGCCTATTCCAAGATCGAGGGCTTCGCTTTCCTGCCCATCACCAGCTTCACCATCTCCCTGACCACCTTTGTGAGCCAGAACCTGGGCGCCCGGGAGTACGAGCGGGCCAAAAAAGGCGCCCGCTTCGGCCTACTGTGCGCCATGGGCACGGCGGAGCTCATCGGCCTGCTGCTGTATCTCGCGGCCCCCTGGGTGCTCCGGGCCTTTACCCGGGAGGCGGAGGCCATCGCCTTCGGGGTGGACAAGGCCCGGATCTGCGCCCTGTTCTTCTGCCTGCTGGCAGCCAGCCACGGCCTGGCCGCGGTGCTGCGGGGCGCGGGCAAGGCGGTGATCCCCATGATCTCCATGCTGAGCTTCTGGTGCGTGATCCGCGTGGTCTTCCTGCATTTCATGGTCCCCATCACCCAAAGCATCAACACCGTCAACTGGGTCTACCCGCTGACCTGGGCCTTGAGCACCGTGTTTCTGGGCCTGTACTACAAGCGGGCGGACTGGATCCATACCTTTGAAAAACAAAACGCCTGAGGCGTATCTGAGGAGGTTGTGACTATGCCTATCGTCGTCGTCGGCAATGTGTTTGTGGACATCAAGGGCTTCCCCGACAACAAGTACATCCCCGCCGGGCGCAACGCCGGTTCTGTGGAGATCGTCCATGGCGGCGTGGGCCGCAACGTGGTGGAGGATATCGCCAACGTGGAGCTGCGGCCCCGCTTCGTCAGCATGGTGGACGACACCGCCGAGGGGGCGGAGGTCATCCGCAAGCTCAACAACCACAAGGTGGACACCCGCTATGTGGTCCAGGTGCCCGACGGCATGGGCATGTGGCTGGCGGTGTTCGACACCACCGGCGACATCATCAGCTCCATCTCCAAGCGCCCCCGGATGGACGCCATGCTGGAGCTGCTGGAGCAGCACGGGGACGAGATCTTCGCCGACGCGGACAGCATCATCGTGGAGATCGACATGGAGAAGGAGATCATCAAGAAGGTGCTGCAGTTTGCCGAGAAGTACCAGAAGAAGGTCTTCGCGGTGGTGGCCAACATGAGCATCGCCTCCCTGCGGCGGGATTTCCTCCAGTCCATCGACTGCTTTGTCTGCAACGTCCAGGAGGCCGGGATCCTCTTCGCGGCGGATTTCGAGGAGCTGAGCCCGGAGGAGCTGCAGCTGGAGATGGTGGAGCGGCTCCAGAACGCCCGGATCCCCTCTCTGGTGGTCACCATGGGCTCCCGGGGCGCCATTTACGCCGACATGGAGGGCAATCACGGCTTCTGCCCGCCCAACACCGTCCGGGTGCGGGACACCACCGGCGCCGGGGACGCCTTCTGCGCCGGCATCGCCATCGGCCTGACCTACGGCAAGAGCATGCTGGAGGCCTGCGAGATCGGCGCGCGGCTGGCCTCCTCGGTCATCACCATCTCGGAGAACACCTGTCCCCGCTTCCTGCCCCAGGAGCTGGGCCTGGATATCGAAGTGGAATAATACTAATATCTGATAGAAAGCATTAAAGTCTTCCGGCCAGAATTGTGCCATACTTCGTTGCCTTCCTTGACCATATATCTCCATTATGCTCTGCGGAAGGCGCCTCGTCTGGGCTGACGGGATTCGAACCCGTGCCGGTTTGCGCGGGCAGCTTCGGGCCGATGCTTCGTTCCAGCCCTTGAAAATACAGAAGTATTTCCTGCGGCCTGCGCCTTGCCTCAGCCCAAATCTGCTCCGTGCAAACTGCAAAGCACCTGTGAGCAGGCAATTTTTGAGAGATTTTTGCGCCCAACGAGCGCAGCTGGGCTGGCGCCCAGCAAGGGAGGCGGGACAAAAAGATCCGAAAAAGGACGCTCACAGGCGGCATGTGTTCGGATCTCGTCAGCCCCGCAATTCTGCCTCGGAAGCTTTTTAAAGCTTCTTATCAGAAATTAGTATCAACAGCGATCCCGCCGACGGTACGAATGTACCTTCGGCGGGATCGCTGTATTATTCTCAATCGAAAAATACCGGCGGCCGCAGCTGCGGCCGCCGGAGCGCGTCTCTGTCGGGATCCGCTTCGATCACTTCTTCTCGTACTTGACCTCGGAATTGAAGGAGTCGAGAATGATCAGGGTCGTGCCCTCGATCCGGTAGGTGGTGACGAAGGGGGAGGTGCTGCCGGTGTAGAGGATGCTGAGCTGATCGCCCTCCACGGTGAAGGTGAAGTCCATCTTGGAGTCGCCCCGGCCGTAGTAGCCGGTGCCGTCCGCCGCGAAGACATAGGTGTAGCCGGAGCTGTGCTCCCAGGAGCCTACCAGCTCGCCGGGCACCTCGGCGGAGGCGGCGGGAGTCTCAGGCTCGGCGGGGGCGGCGGGAGCGGAGCCGTCCAGCTGGGGCAGGTACCAGTCCTCATAGTGCAGGGGCATCATGTCGTCATAGAGCATCTTGGAGGTATCCGCGTTCTTGACATCGTCCCAGAGCATGCCCCAGGGACGCAGTACGTAGCAGACCTCCACGAAGTTGTTGTCGTTCTCCGCGTCACGGTAGTAGAAGGTCAGCAGGAAGGTGTGCTCCAGATTGCCCTCGGGGTAGTCGGCGGGGTCACAGCTCCAGTATCCCTGACCGTAGACGGCGCCGGCGAACTCGGCGGACTCGCAGGTCATCCTGCCCGCGGCGGTGAGGCCGGCGCCGAAGCTGACCTTGGCGCTGAGCTCCGCCTCTTCCAGATCCTTGCAGTCCCAGATCTTCAGGCTGCCCTTGTCGCCCTGCACGTCGATCTCGGCGACCACGTCCCAGGCGGAGTCCTCCAGATCGGCATAGGCGCCGCCGGCGGTGTAGTAGCAGCCCCAGCCATACCACTTGCCGGCCCACCAGGAGGCTCCGGTCTCAGCGGGCTCAGCCGGCGTCTCGGGCTCTTCCACCGGGGCTTCGGTGGCTTCCACGGGAGCCTCAGTGGCTTCCACGGGGGTCTCGGTGGCCGCGGGGGCGGGCTGCTCCTCGGCGGGCGCGGCCTTCAGCAGGTCCGCGCACTCCAGGCGGATGTCCACGCCGCTGTCCATCACGTTCTCCAGCACCATCACGCCGTCGGCCACGGTGCCGTCCAGCACCAGGTCCCGGCCGGCCAGGCCGGTGCCCTCGATGTGGAGGGAAGTGCCGTTCAGGGTCCATTTCAGGCCGGCCTGGGTGCCGTCCACCACGATGGTGCCCTTGCCGCCGCCGCCCAACTCCACGGTGAAGCCTTTGGCATACATGTCATGGATCTCGATCTGATAGCCGGACATCTCGCCGTACTTGCCTTCATAGAAGCCGCAGTTGGGATTGTCCGGCGCGGTGCTGCCGCAGGCGGCCAGGCCCAGCAGCAGGCAGAGAGACAGAAACAGAACGCAGAGTTTTTTCATGTTGTCCTCCTTTTCCTATTGGGATCCTATGTTTGGTCAATAAGACTTTCTGCGCAGAATGATGATGACGATGCAGATGATCAGCAGCACGACGGCGGCGGCCAGGGCAATGAGCAGATACAGGCGGCTGTTGTCCTGGATCGGGTTCTGGGGCCGGACCGGGGCGGGCACGGGGCTCTGCTCCGGCTGCGCCGCGGGATCGGGCTGGCTCCCGTCGTCCGTGGGCTGCGGCTCGACGTCCGGCTGGGGGGAGGGAGAGACCTCGGGCGGCGGGCTGCTGGGCGGCGGACTGCTGGGGGGCGGGCTGCTGGGCGGCGCCAGGAAGTGCAGCACGGCGATGTTGGACAGGACGATATCGCTGCTGCGGATCCCGTCCTCGCACCAGACGCCCGCGTAATAATACCCGTCGCCCACGCTCTCCGTCACGGTGAGGCTGGTGCCAGTGGCTCCGGGGATGGCAAAGCCGTTTGCGGAGTCACTTTCCGCCCGGTACCACTGATAGCGCAGATTGCCCTTCGCCGCGGTGGCCTTGACCGTGAAGGTATAGCTCTGACCGGAGGGAACGTCCGCCCCCACGGGATGGATATTGATGACGGGGGGATCCAGCTTCGCCTTCAGGACGGTGATCTTGGCCCCGTGGGAAAAGACCGGGCCGCCCACGCCGCCGAACTTGGCCTCCACCTTCCAGCCGTCCAGCGAGAGGGGGATGTTCAGCAGGGTGAGGGTCTCGGTCCCCAGGCCCAGGACCTGCAGCCCGGGGAAATAGGCGGGCGCGTCCGCACAGTTGATGGTGGTGGCGGTGTCCGGGCTGACCAGACGCCAGATGATCTCGCTGGCATTGTCCGCCCGGGCGATGAACAGCGCGCTGTCGCCCTCGGTCACCGTTTCGCCGGTGGGGTGCTTGGTGATGGTCACCGGGGCGTTGGGGTCCGTGACGATGATGCGGATCAGGTACTGGTACGCGCCGCCGCCGATCTCCATGTCGACCCGGGCCTCGTAGGTGCCGGCAAAAGCGGGGACGCCGATGATGTACATGATGTCCTCGTGACAGCCGACGACAACGCCGTAGGGCAGCTCGCCGGAGACCACGACCACGTCGCTGATCCAGCTGCCGTCGGGACTGGGGATCTCCTCGTCAATGCCGTGGGAAAGGATGACCTTGTAGGTCTTCTCGATGACCGCGGCCTGGGCCGTCAGCGGTATGGCCGTGACGAACAGGGCGGCCAGCAGCAGCGTGATCAGGCAGCGGCTCAGGTGTTTCTTCATGGGGCATTCCTCTCTTTCTCTCCGGGCGGGGCAGCGCCCGCCCTGTATTTGCCGAGGCGAGGGGAAAGGATACTTACACATTTTTATTCTACCATACAATACGGAGCTTGTCCATTGTCCAAATCGAAAAAGCGCGTCTTTTCGCAGCCGGGCGGGCGGAGAAAGATAGGGCTTGCTTTTTGCCTCCGTTTCCGATAGGATACTTCCGAAAGAAACAGCCCGCCGGCAGTCCGGCGGGGAGGGGAGAAGCCCATGAGCGGAACAAGAAGGAGCGGAGAAGAGCGGAGCGGCGTCCGGGAGAAGCTGGGGCTGGCGGCGGCGATCCTGGGCCTGCTGCTGTCCCTGGCCCTGCTGTGGGCCATCGGCCGCCGGGCCATCGCCATCTATCGCGGCGGGGAGACCGGAGCGGCGGCGGAGACGGCCGCGCCCTCCGCGCAGACGGAGCAGGCCGGCCCGGCCCAGAGCTTTGAGCCCTCGCCGGTGCTGCTGCCGGAGCTGCTGGAGGAGACGACGCCGGAACCCACGCCGGAGCCCACGCCCGAGCCCACCCCGGAGCCCACTCCCGAGCCGATCCGTTACAGCATCCCCGAGGACGCCAACGCCGGGCCCGCGCCCGACGAGACCTGCTACGGCGTCATCAGCATGGACGAGCCGGAGAAGCTGCTGGACGTGATCCAGGACGCCCGGGACCGGGGCCTGCTGGGCCAGGACGAGGTCGTGGCCTTCGATCCCACGGTGAGCTTCTACCGGGGCGTGTACAGCCGGAGCATCGAGTACTATCTGGACGATACCATCCTGGTGATGCTCTGGAAGGAGAACGTGGACGGCCTGTGCTGCACCTTCACCGAGGTGAAGATCGCCGATCCCAGCCAGTTTCGCCGGAAGATGGCGGACGACCGCTACAATTCCGGCAACCAGTACTTTGCCACCTACATGGCCCAGCAGACCAACGCGGTGGTGGCCATGAACGCCGATTTCTACCGCTTCCGGGACGTGGGCATCGTGGCCTGGAACCGGGAGCTCTACCGGATGAACATGGGCACCTATACCGGCAGCTACAAGCTCTACAACTGCGTGGAGACCCTCTTTGTGAACGGCAGCGGGGACTTCCTCTACAAGCGTCTGGGGGAGGAGAACACCGAGGAGAGCATCCGGCAGTTCATGGAGGACAACGACGTGCTCTTCTCCGTGGCCTTCGGGCCGGTGCTGGTGGAAAACGGAGAGCCGGTGGACTGCAGCTGGTACCCGGTGGGCGAGGTGAACCAGGGCTACTCCCGGGCGGGCATCGGCCAGATGGGGCCCTGCCACTATCTCTATATGTCCCTGAACCACGGCGACTACCCCGCCCGCTGGACTGTGAACACCTTTGCCCGGCACTTTGCGGAAAAGCCGGTGATCACGGCCTACTGCCTGGACGGCGGCCAGACCGAGGAGGTAGTCTTCCGGGGCTACGCCTACAACTATATGGACTTCGGCAAGGAGCGGCCCGTCAGCGACATGCTCTACTTCGTCACCGCCATCCCGGAGGACGCGCGCTGAACCGGGCGGAGAACCGAGGAAAAACAGAAAAGCGGGCCGGATTCGCACAGGATCGCGAATCCGGCCCGCTTTTTTTGCGGTTCAGGCGTTCCGGCTCCCGGAATAGAAGAGGCTGCCGGGGATCTCCTCGATTTTCAGCATCTTGACGCTTTCGTATTCAAAGAGGGAGAACTGCCAGTCGCTGATGGCGTCCAGCAGCAGGAAGACCCGGTGATAGAGCTCCTCCCGCGCTTCGGCGGAGACCTCGGGCCGGTATCGCAGCACCATGGGGCTGGTGGAGAAGTCCGGCGTGATCTGCTTGTGCAGGAGGTAAACCGCGTCGAACCGGCCCTGATCCAGCTCCCGCAGGCCGCGCAGCAGCTTTTCCTCCAGCGCGGGGGGAAGGGTCTCTCCGCTGAGCCGGTCGCCCTTCTTCAGCTCTCCGATCTGGCTGAACACGTCCTTTTCCCGCTGCAGTAGCTGCGGCGCCAGCTCCCGATAGCGCTGCAGCTCCTCCTCGCTGCCGCTGAGACAGCAGAAGCTGCCGATCTGTTCCAGACCCTCGTCCAGATAATTGCTGTTGTTGTCAATGGCCCGATAGATCAGCTCCAGCCCGCTGGCATCCCAGCGGTGCAGCAGCCAGCAGCCCCGCATATAAAGGGCATAGGCGGTGCTGGCGTCCTCCGGCAGCTCCCGGATGGCCCGGTCGCAGAGCTCCATGGCCTCGCTGAGGCGCCCCAGCTCCTTCAGGGCGCCCACGGTGTCGGGATAGGCGGCCTCCTCCAGAGGGCGGCCGGCCTGCTCCCAGGCTTCCACGGTCCGCAGGAGCTTGTCGTGATAGCCGCGGTAATCCTCGGGATCGGAATTGTCTAAAAGCCGCTTCTCCGCAAGCGCGACGGCTTTTTCCGCCTCCTGCCGGTAGGCCTCGGAGCTGCGCTCCTCCACGAGAGCGTAGTCCTTCACCCCCAGAGCCTCCAGCCGGAGCCGCTGGATCGGGTGGCTGGCAGAACGGGGCTGGATCTCCCGGCGGATACAGGCGTTATAAAACTCCGCCCGTTCCCGGAAGGCGCTTCGCAGCTCCTGGATCCGCCCGCTGACCCGGGAGCGGATCAGGCTCTCCAGATCGGGGCAATCCGGGTGGTCCGCGGCTTCCTCCTCATAGCGGTACAGCTCCTCATACTGGAGCTTCAGCAGCGCGGAGGCGGCGATGCGCCGGTCCCCCAGCTCCCCCATGGTCCGGTCCGCCCGGGTCTCCTCCCCGATGGCGGCGGCGTAGCGGTAGAGGGCGTAGTGCAGCTCGTAGCTGTCATCCGGCAGGCGAAAGAGAAAGCGGGAGAAGAGGGAGAGAAAATGCCGGTCCCGGGCGTTCTCCATCCACGTGGCGTAGTCCGTCTCCCGCCGGGCCCTTTCGTTGCCTCCGTGGCCAAACTCGTGCAGCAGCACGGTATAAAGCTCCTCCTCGCTGAACAGGCTCAGCAGGGTCGCCCCCAGCCGCAGCAGATCCGTCTGATTGACCCAGCCGATGCCGGCGTTGCAGTCCGCCGTGAGAGCGATGCGCAGCGGCGTTTTGCGCCCGTATGCCCGGGCGGCCTTCCGGCTCAGGGCGTAGATCGTGGGAAAGTCCTCCTCGTCCAGAAGGCTGCCGCTCTCCTGCAGCACGGTCTGGGGCGTGGGGAAGCGAAAGCGCGTCACGCCCAGATCCGTGATCATGGCGGCCAGGAGCACCGGCAGCGCCAGATCTGTCCGCAGGGCGGCGCCGGCGAAAAACGCGCCGGCCAGGCCCAGCAGCGTGATCAGGACCGCGTAGGCGTCGCTTGCGCGGCGCAGTCGGCCCAGCAGGCGCAGCTTGCTCTCGGCCACGCTCTCCGCCTGCTCCCGGTGGGACTGGATCCAGCTCTGCAGCTGCTCCACATTCATCCGCCGCAGTCTTTCGGCCCTGCCGCGTCCGATCAGCCAGCTCAGAAGGCCCAGCAGCGGCACCGCCGCGAGCATGCAGAGGGACAAAAGCAGCCCGCGGGCGCGCAGCGGCTCCCCCAGAGCCTTCCCCGCGACCGCGCCCAGAAAATAAGCAAGGAGCGCCAGCACGCCGGCCAGCACCTGCAGCAGGATGGAGCGCCGGCGGATGATCCGCTCCGTGGGGCTGAGCTTTGGCGGCGCCAGCTCCGGGCGGGCGGCCAGATTGGCCTTGCCGATCTTGTTTGCCAGCAGAAGCATCGCTGTGACGACGCAGAGCTCCAGGGCCAGAAACACGCCGAAGACGAGCTTGTCCGTCTGCGTAAAATCGGAGATGTCCCTTCCTCCGGTCAGAAAGACCGTCAGCGGGATCAGGCCCGCCATCAGAAGCCCCAGGGCCACCAGGGCGATGATCTGCAGTTTTTTTCTGTTCATCGTGCGCGTTCCTTCCTATTGCTTCAGATATTTTTTTCGCAGTTGTTCGTATTCCGCGTCGTCGATCAGGCCGGAGCGCTTCCAGACCTCCAGCCGATCCAGCCGCCGGCGGAGGGCGCGGACCCTGGCCTCGCCGGCGGCGTCGTGATCGTAGGTGAGCCGGACCGTCGGCGCCGGGGCTTCGGCGGGGTCCTTTCCCTCCCGGCGGCTGCGCAGGCGGCGGCGGAGCCAGCCCCAAAAGAGGAGCAGCAGCCCCAGGGCACAGAGGCCCAGGATCAGAGCGGCCCGCCAGAAGATCACATCTGTATCAAACAGGATCAGCGCCGCCGTGCCCCCCAGGAGCAGACCCAGCGCCAGGGCCAGATAACGGTTCCGATAGGCCCTGTCCCGGTACAGACGCCAGGACCACATCCAGAGCGCCGCCCCCTGCAGAACGTCCCGGGGATCCTGAGAGGGCTCCTTGCCCAGGGGCCTGCTCTGCCCGCGCAGACTGCGGAGCACGTCTTCCGGGGGCGTCTCCAGATCCGGGCCGAGGAAATACCAGAGCCCGAGAAACAGAAGCAGCAGGAACAGGACGCCGCCCAGATTCCTGTCGTCTCCGAGCAGAAAGGAGATGAGAAGAAGGACCAGAAACAGCAGGGCGGGGAAGGGGAACACTTTTTTTCTGAAATTATGCTTCATGCGCGTCCTCCTTCCGGCCGGTTTGGCTTTCACTTCTATAACGTATGACGGCGCAAAAAGGTTTCATCGGCGCGGGAAAAAACAGATGCCTCGGCAAAGCGCTTTGCCAAGGCATCTGTTATTGCTGCGTCAGCTCTCCAGCATCAGGCGGATGATTTCCTTGTCGGTCTCCCGCATGCCGTCCCGGGCCAGGCGGCCCACGTTGGAGATGGTGTTCTCCACGCCCTTTTTCACGATGCCGTCCCCGCCGTAGAACTGGTTGCCGTCCCGGTACATGCCCAGGGCCAGCAGGCCCGCGTCCACCGCGGAGGCGATCTTGGCCGCGCAGCTGGCCTTGGCCCCGTCGCAGACGATGCCGGAGGTGACGGCCACGGCGTTGACGATCACGTGGGCGATCTTGTGGAAGCCGCCGCCCTGGAGATAGGCGATCCCCGCGGCGGCGCCGCAGCCGGCGCTGACCGCGCCGCAGTAGGCGGACAGGCGGCCGATGCCGGTTTTCAGGTGGATGGTGACGAGATTCGACACCAGCAGGGCCCGCAGCAGCTCCTCCTCGCTCTTGCCCGTCTCCCGGGCGTAGACGATGACGGGGACGCTGGCGGTGATGCCCTGGTTGCCGCTGCCGGAGTTGATGACCACCGGCAGCTCGCAGCCGCTCATGCGCGCGTCGCTGGCGGCGGCGGCATAGGCCCGCATCTGATAGTCCAGACAGTCCTCGTGGCCCTTCAGCAGGGTCTTGCCGATGTTGGCGCCGTAGCTGTTCCGCAGGCCCTCCTCGGCGATGGCCATGTTGTATTCGATCTGGCGCTCCAGCAGGGGACGGACCGGGTCCAGCTCCGTCTGCTCGGCGAATCGGACGATCCGCTCCACGGTGAGGACGCTCCGGTCCGTCTCCTCCTCCCGGGGCGCGTCCAGGGGCTTGGACAGCAGCGTTTCGCCGTTGCGGCGCAGGCAGACCAGGTTGGTGTGGTGCCCGGCGATGCGCACGAAGGCGGAATCCTCCCCGGCGAAGGCGTGGACCATGATGTCGAAGATATGGGGCGTGTCGGCGAAGCGGACCTCCACGGTCACCCGCTCCAGCGCCGGGGCGAGAGAGGCGATCTGCTCCCGGCTGACCCGGGAGAGGACCTCCAGCTCCGCGTCCGGATCCCCGATGAGGGCGCCGGCCAGAGCCGCGGCCCGGATGCCCCGGAGCCCGCCGGTGTGGGGGACCACCACGCTCTTGACGTTTTTCAGGATATTGCCGCTGACCTCCACCAGGAGCCGCTCCGGCTCCCGGCCCAGAAGCTGGCGGGCCTTGGCGGCGGCGTAGGCGATGGAGATGGGCTCGGTGCAGCCCATGGCGGGCAGCAGCTCCTCCTCCAGGATCTGCCGGATCTGACGGGTGACTTGCTCTTCCATGATAGGCCCTCCGATCAAATCAGATGGTGTTCGCGGGATCAGGAAAGCGCGGGAAGCGATTCAAACTCATCCCTGCGCCGGCGCGGAGGAAAGCTCCGGCTCCTGCGCCGCCTGCTTCGCCTCGTCCAGAAGCTGGAAGTACAGGGAGCGGGCATGCTCGTAAGCCAGATTGAACTCGGCGTCGTTGCCGTTGTGCAGGCTCTCAAAGTACAGATGCTCGTGGTCGGCCAGCTCCGGGTGCAGGCGCACCACCGTGGCCACACCCACGTTGGAGCAGACCGCCGCGATGCGGCGAAACTCCACGCCCAGGTTGGAAAAGCTGCTGTCGGCGTACATGTTGCACTGGCCCAGACTCAGCCGCCGCAGGTGGTTGCGCCGGAGGGCCGTGTTCAGCTCGTTGACGATCTGGACCAGCGGCTCGATCTGGCGGGCGGCGTTCTCGTTACGGATGCGGAAGGCCTTTTCGGTCAGTCCGAGGATCTCCCGCAGGGCGTTTTCGACCACGTGGATCTCCTCCACGGCGGCCGGGGAGAAGCGGATCCCGCCCTGGGCCATGCCCGCCGCGATGTCCGCGATGCCCACGGCGTGGTCGCCCAGACGCTCGAACTCGGCGTTGACCTTGTAGTACTGGCTGAGGATGGCGACGTGCTGCTCCTGCTGCAGATGGGGCAGCAGCTCCACGGTATAGCGGCTGCAGCAGTCGGTCAGGTGGTCGATGTTCTTCTCCTCCTCCAGGATCTCCTGGTGGAGGGCCTCGTCATAATGCTCCAGCAGGCGGAAGGCCTTCTCAATGTTGCTCCGGGAAGCGCGGAACATGGTCATCAGCAGATGATAGCAGCTGCGCAGGGCCAGGGCCGGGGTGTTGAGGAAGCTGGGATTCAGAGCGTCCAGCGCCTCCCGGTACTTGTCCTCCTTGACCGGCTCCGGCGGATCCTTCACGATCCGGCGGCTGAGCTTTTCATAGACGGGCAGCATGGGGAAGAGGCAGAAGGAGCAGGTGAGATTGAAGATGGTGTTGGTGTTGGCGATCATGCCGGAATTCACGGTGCGGTCCCACAGATCGTCCAGCAGGCCCAGGCGGTGCACCACGGTGACGCCGATGAGCACCAGCACCGTCTCGCTGAGATTGAAGAGGATGTTCACCACGCCCACCCGCCGGGACTCGGCGTTGGCGCCGATGGAGCAGACGATGGCGGTGGTGACGCAGTCGCCCAGGTAGATGCCGACGATCACCGCGTAGATGGACTTAAAGGCCAGCATGCCGGAGGAGGAGAAGGCCTGCAGGATGCCCACCGTCACCGAAGAGCTCTGCAGGGCGAAGGCCACGCCCGCGCCGGTCAGATAGCCCAGGAAGGGATTCTCGCCCAGGCCGGAGAAGAGGCGCTCGATGGTGCCGGACTGGGAGAGATTGTGCACCGCGCCGGTCATGTTCAGCAGGCCGGAGAACAGGATGCCGAAGCCGATGGCGATGTTGCCGAAGGACTTGGCGTTCTTTACAAAGTGGCCCATGATCAGGATGATGCCGATGATGAGCGCGATGGGAGCCAGGGTGGAGGGCTGGAAGAAGCGCAGCCAGGCGGCGCCGGAGGAGTCGATATCCAGCAGGCGGATGATCTGGCCGGTGACCGTGGTGCCCACGTTGGCGCCCACGATGATGCCCAGGGACTGGCGCAGGGTCAGGATGCCCGCGCCCACCAGGCCCGCGGTGATGACGATCATGGCCGTGGAGGACTGGATCAGGGCCGTGACGAAGATGCCAAGGAGGAAGGCCTTGAAGGCGTTGTTCGTCACCTTTTCCATGGCGCGCTTCAGCGTGCCGGAGGAGTTCTCCTTCAGAGAATCCCCCATCAGCCGCATGCCGTACAGGAACATGGCAAGACCGCCGAGCAGGGAGATCACGTCAAATATATCCATAAAAAACCTCGATTTCAAAGAATGACTCGGATTCTTCGACAGCAGTATATGGGCTGGGCGGGCTTCCGTCAAGTCCCGCAAAAAGACGAAAATCCCGGGCGGTTTCCAGGGCTTTTTGTCGGCTTTTGTGCTTTTTGCACACATTTTGGGCAGGTATTTGCAGCGGCGGCGCTGCGGGAAAAGGCAGGGCCGCATCATTTCCAGTTTACCATACAAGGGCCCCGGGGACAATGCCCAATTGTCATTTTTTCCCGAAAACAAATAGAAAAACGCTGCCCAGATAAACCGGGCAGCGTATGGCTTTGATTTGAACTTTTGATTTGAACTTTGGATCAGACAGCCAGGAAGAACTTCACCAGGAAGATCAGGCTCAGCACGTAGGTCAGGACGGAGACCTCCTTGGCCTTGCCGGTGACCAGCTTGATGACGGTGAAGCAGATCAGGGCCAGGCCGATGCCGTGGCCGATGGAGCCGGAGATGGGCATGGCCAGGAGCATGACGGCCACCGGCAGCATCTGGGTGATGTCCTCAAAGTCGAGCTTCTTCAGGTTCGCCAGCATCAGGATGCCCACGTAGATCAGGGCGGCGGAGGTGGCGGGACCGGGGATGATGGCGGCGATGGGGGCGATGAACATGCACAGCAGGAACATGACGCCGGTGACAAGGGCGGTGAGACCGGTGCGGCCGCCGGCTTCCACGCCGGAGGCGGACTCCACGAAGGTGGTGACGGTGGAGGTGCCGGTGACGGAGCCCACCACGGTACCGACGGCGTCGGACAGCAGGGCTTCCTTCATCTGGGGCATCTCGCCCTTCTCGTTGAGCATGTTGGCCCGGGAGGCGGTGCCCACCAGGGTGCCGATGGTATCGAACATGTCGATGATGCAGAAGGTGATGACCAGGGTGATGATGGTGAACCAGCCGATGTTGGCCACGCCGGCGAAGTTCAGTTTGAAGAGGGTGGTCTCGGCCATGTCGGCGAAGGGAGGCACGAAGGAGGCGGTCTTCAGGCCCTCAAAGGGATTGGTGTGCAGGAAGATGGCCTGCCCGGCCCAGTGGAGCACGGAGGCGGCCAGCATGCCGTAGAGCACGGAGCCCTTGACCTTCTTGTGGTCCAGAGCCACGATGACGAAGAGACCGAAGAACATGGTGACCACGGCCAGCACCATCGCAGGATAGGCGTCACCCATGGTCTCCTTGCCGTAGGAGGCGGTCAGGGCGCCGAAGAAGTCCCGCATGGCGTAGAAGGGGCCGCCCTTGTCGCCGTAGAGGCTGACGTTGGAGCCCAGGCCGATGTTCATCAGCATCAGGCCGATGGCCGGGCCGATGCCCAGGCGCACGCCCAGAGGGATGGCCTCCACGATCTTCTCGCGGACGTTGAAGATGGACAGGACGATGAACACCAGGCCTTCGATGAAGATGATGACCAGGGCGGTCTGGAAGGCCTCGGTGTAGCTCATCTCCGCGCCCTTCAGGGCGGACAGGGAGACGATGCTGCCCACGACCACGGCAAAGAAGCTGTTCAGCCCCATGCCGGGGGCCATGGCGAAGGGCTTGTTGGCCAGGAAGGCCATGCAGAGGGTACCGATGGCGGAGGCGATGCAGGTGGCCAGGAACACGCCGTTCCACAGGGGGGTGCCCACGGCGAAGCCGGTGAGCAGGTTGGGGTTCAGGGCGATGATGTAGGCCATGGTCATGAAGGTGGTCAGGCCTGCCACGATCTCCGTGCGGACATTGGTGCCGTTGTTTTTCAACTGAAAGATCTTTTCCATACTTTCCTCCTCAAATTTTCTCTTTTGGATTGAGCATTGCGACGGGAATGGAAAAAACACGTTCCTATTGTAGCAAAGCCGCCGGGAAAATCAATTCACAGAAGCGCCAAAAATCAAGGCAAAAAAGCTTTGACCCTTGGGGAATCTTGTGCTATTATACAGCAAATCAAGCGCGTTGAAAAAGACCGGCCCGACGGAAAGGAGGAGCGTATGCGAGAGAACAGAGACCCGGCCCGGCGTCTGCCCAGACTGGCCCGGGTGATGCCGCCGCTGGGACAGCGCATCGTCAAGACCTCGGTGGCCGTGTTCATCTGCCTGCTCTATTATTGGCTGCGGGGCTACCGGGGGCAGGACATGCCCGCGGAGGCCGGCATCACCGCCATCATCTGCATGCAGCCCTATGTGCGGGACAGCCGGGACTTTGCCATTACCCGCTTTGCCGGTACCCTGATCGGCGCGGCCTGGGGCCTGCTGTTCCTGGTGCCCTTCCTGTTCTTCCCGGGGCTGGGGCAGAGGCTCTTTCCCGTCTATGCCTTCATGGCCCTGGGGATGCTGGCCTCGCTCTACACCGCGGTGCTGGTGCGCCGGCCGGATGCCTCCGGTCAGGCGGCCATCGTATACCTGTGCCTGGTGATCACCTTCCCGGATGTGGAGCAGCCTCTGGTCCAGATGGGGGACAAGCTGCTGGGCGTGCTGCTGGGCACGGTCAGCGCCATCGGAGTGAACCACTTTCGCCTGCCCCGTAGCAAGCGGCGGGATCGGGTCTTTTTCGTGCGGGTCCGGGACCTGACGCCGGATCGCTTTTCCCACATTTCCTCCGCCACCCTCTACCGGCTCAACTACCTCTGCCGGGACGGGGCGAAGATCTGCCTCATCTCCGAGCACGCGCCGGCCTTCTTCACGCTGCAGATGAACGAGGCCCTGCTCTCGGTGCCGCTGATCGTCATGGGCGGTGCCGCCATCTACGACGCCAACGAGAACCGCTATCTCTACGCCGAGACCCTTCGGCCCAAGGACACCCAGCGTCTGCGGGATCACCTGAATTTCATGGGCCTGAGCCATTTTGTCTACACCGTCCACGACCATAAGACCCGGATCTATCACAGCGGGGAGCTCCGGGAGACCGAGCAGCTGATCTTCCGGCGCATGAAGCGCTCGCCCTACCGGGAGTACCTGGAGGAGCGGGACTGCGTTCCGGAGGAGATCGTGTACCTGAAGCTCATCGGCACCGGGGAGGAGACGGCGAGCTGGCTGGCCCAGCTGCAGAGCACGCTGCACAGCATGCATCTGCGGGGTCTGATCCGGCCGGAGGCGGGCGCTCCGGGCGTGAGCAGCCTGTACATCTATTCCGCCAAGGTCTCCGAAAAGCAGGCGGAAAACCGGGTGATGGAGCTGTTGCGCCGGGAGGACAGCGAGCTGCGGCCGGTGGAGGTCTTTCTGGACCGTCCCTACGAGACCGAGCACGACGCCATGCATCTCCTCAGCCGCTTAGGCCGGCTGTACGAGCCGCTGCGGCTGCCCTGGCGGAAAGAATAATATAATGCCAATGTATCAAGGAGCCCCTGCCTTCTGGCAGGGGCTTCTCAAGCTGTCGACAAAGTGTCGACAGCTTGAAAACGAAAATGGAAACTTCTGAAAAAGTTTCCATTTTCGATAGATTGAACGTGAAGAGGGGCATACCCTCCCCTCTTCACAATCTCCCCATGCGTGTCCCAGCCTTGCCGCATGAGGTTGTCTACAGTCTGAGGAGCCCCTGCCTTCTGGCAGGGGCTCCTTTGCGTGTATTTTGTGTGTATAGAGATGATAGAATCAGAGGTAATACAGACCCTCGGCCAGGACCTGCCCGTCCTCGGTCACCGTGACGATCAGCAGGATGTGCAGCTCGTCCTCCACCGGGGCAAAGGCGCTGCTGTGGCCGGTGACCATGCTGAGATAGTTCAGATCCACGGCGTAACGCCCGCCGCCCAGATCCGTGACGCAGTTGACCGTCACGCTCTCGAGCTCCACCGCCCGGGCGGCGGAATAGCCCAGGCCCTCAAAGGCCGCCTTCATGCGCAGGGCCAGAGGACTGTCGACGCGGACCAGGGGAACGAGCTGATTGTAGTAATACCGGGCGGATTCCTTGATGTCCGCGGAGAAGCGCAAATAGAGCTCCACAAAGTCCGGCAGGAAGGCCTCGATCTTCTCCCGGACCTCTGCCGGGCAGCGGTCCCGGAAGCGCTCTTCCCGCAGGTCTTCCGCCGGCAGCTCCCGGCCCTGCTCGTCCAGGATGCGCAGAGCGGGCTCGCCCAGGAAGGGCGGCGTCTCATAGCGCAGCAGCGTGGGCAGGCCTTCAAAGTCCTCGGCGCAGGCCTCAAACGCGGCATAGGGGATCCCTTCCTCCCAGATCCACTCCTCTCCCAGCAGCTGCTCGCCCAGGTAGACCGTATAATCCGGGGGAACGGTGACGCTGGTGGTTCTGAAGCACCGGGAGAAATCGAAGCGCTCCTCCGCGGCGGTCCAGAGGGGCGTCCCGTCCTCGCCCGTCCCGGCGGGCGCAAAGGCGACGCTGCCCAGAAGCTGCCCGTCGGAAGCGTGGACCGTGAAGCACAGACGGTCCTCGCGGCTGCTGTCCGGGTCCGCCTCCAGATAGGCGGTCCGGAACAGGGCCGCCAGCAGGGAGCTCTTCATCTCCTCGCTCTGCTCCAGGCCCTCCGGAAGCTCCAGAGCCTGCAGGGCGGCCGCCGGTACGCTTTCCCGCAGGGCCGCCTGGTAGTTCAGCGGTGCGTTGGCGGCGGAGAGCCGGGTCTTCAGCTCCGCGAGCTGGCCGGCCTTTTCCCCGTTCTCGGCGCTGAGTCCCTGAAGCTGCCGGTCCTTTTCCGCCACCTCGTCGGCAAGGGCCTGGAGCTGCCGGTCCTTCTCCGCGCTCTCCTCGCTGAGCGCCTGGATCTGCTGATCCTTTAGATCCCTGCCGGCGGTGAGGGAGGCGATGCTCTGCCGCTGGCTCTCGTTGTCCGCCTCCAGCGCCTGGATGGCGGCCTTGGAGATGGAGCCGTTGTAGAGCAGAAAGGCCGTGCCGCCGATCAGAAGCACCAGCAGAAAGGCCATCAGGATGCGCCAGCCCAGGCGCCGGGGCCGGGCGGAGGCTTTGACCGGGCGCTCGTCTTCCGGAGCGGGGGCTGTTTTCCGTTTCTCAGCCATTGCCGGCCCTCCCTTCCTTCAGCACGACCCAGCTGGTGGGGATGTACCGGACGTTGATGACATTGGCCCGGTTGTTGATGTATTCGCCCTCGTACCACATCATGGTGGAGGAGCCGCCGTCCATGTTGCTGGCGTTCACCGCGCCGAAGCGCAGCATCAGCTCCGCCTCCTCCCGGAAGCTGCAGCCGACGCGGGAGGGCTGCCTGCCCTCCACCACCAGCATCAGGATCGCCCCGTCGGAGCGCTGGCCGATGGCGGTGCGGGGATTCAGCCCGCTGTAAAGCTTGTTCTCCGGGGCCAGCTGGCCGTCCTGGACCAGGATCGGACCCGGACGGAAGCAGCAGCCCTCCTGGATATGCAGCTCCTGGGCCTTCTCCGCGGTGGGCACGCCCACATGGAGAACGTACTGGTCGTCAATGCCGGTGAAGTAGTAGCCCATGCCCTGGCCGCCGCAGTAGGCTTCGCCGTGGGAAAAGATCATGGTGTCTGGCAGGGAGCCGTTGCCGTGGCCGCCGGGGTCGGCAAAGCTGCCGCCGTTGATGCCGGCGACGCCGTCTTCCTTCTCGACAAAATGCTGCACGTCATAGCCGTGGCTGCCCATCATCTTGGGCTCGCAGCTCAGCACCACCCGGGAGGGATCCAGCACGATGAGCATGTAGCCGGTGAATTTGCCCCGGATAGGCACCAGGATCAGGCCGTCTCCGTCCTCGTCCACATAGCCCCAGGCGTCGGGCTGGGGAAGCTCGGCCCCCTCCGGCGACCCGGGCTCCGCCGCCTCGGGCGGGCGCACGGGCTCCGGCAGCACGGCGGCCGCCAGCTGGGCCGTCAGGCTCCGGATCTGCTCGTCCTTGTTCGCGTTGTCGCCGCTCAGGCTCCGGATCTGCTCGTCCTTGTCCGCACTGTCGGCGCTGAGGGTCCGGATCTGTTCGTCCTTGGCCTCGTTGTCGCCGCTCAGACGCTGGATCTGAGCGTCCCGTTCCCCGTTTTCCGCGTTCAGGCTGCGGAGGATCTCGCTCTGCCGCCGGTTTTCGGCCCGCAGGGTCTGAAGGGCGGCGCGATAGGAGCTGTCGGTATTCAGGCCCAGGACCCCGGCGCCGATCAGCAGCAGCACCAGAAACACCGAGAAAAGGACCCAGGGCCAGGCTTTGCCGCCTTTCCTGCGCCTTTCCTTTTTGGAGGAGCCGTTCTTTGTGTTGGAATGATCCCGGGCCATGTCGGAGCCCTCTCTTCCTGTCAGAATATGGGGACGCGCGCTTGGATTGTTTTCGCAAACTGATGCTCATTATACCAAGACAGGGAACAAAAGGCAATTGCGATTTCCGGACCGCACCGGAATGCTTGCGCACTGCATCGCTAAATGAATAAATTTTTGCTTGACAGACGACAGTCCCGGGTGTATCATGCAGCCAAACCGTTGAGGAAGAGTGAGTAGGCCCCCTGCTCCTTTCCCACAGAGAGCCGCGGGTGCTGGGATCGCGGCGGAAAGACCGGGGCTGAATGGACTTCCGAGGGCGAGAGGAAAGGGCCTTGCCGGGCCTGAGTATGCAAGACGGAGCTGCTTTCTCCGTTAACAACAAGCCGCATATGTCGGTATGCGAAAAGTGGGCGCGTATGTACGCGCCAAGCCGGGTGGCACCGCAGGAAGAATCCTGTCCCAGCAGTATTGCTGTGGGCAGGTTTTTGTTTTCTGCCGACGCATGACCGAAATCCCGGAGGCCTTTTTCAACCGCTCTGTGCGAAATCCGTATAACAATCAAATTCAGGAGGACCAGTTATGTACGTTCCGGGCAGACGATGGCGGCTTTGAGCGCAGCAAAGGAAGAAAAACATCAAGAAGAAAGAAGGAGCAAAAATGAAAAACAACGAGATCCCTTACAAAATCTATCTTTCCGAGGATGAGCTGCCTCAGAACTGGTATAATCTCCGCGCGGACATGAAGGTGAAGCCCGCCCCGCTGCTGAACCCGGGCACCGGTCAGCCCCTGAGCGCCGACGAACTCAGCGCCGTGTTCTGCCGGGAACTGGTGGAGCAGGAGCTGGACAACGACACGCCCCTGGTCCCCATCCCCAAGGAGATCCGCGATTTCTACAAAATGTACCGGCCCTCGCCCCTGGTGCGGGCCTACTGCCTGGAGCAGGAGCTGGACACCCCGGCCCATATCTACTATAAGTTCGAGGGCAACAACACCAGCGGCAGCCATAAGCTGAACTCCGCCATCGCCCAGGCCTATTACGCCAAGAAGCAGGGGCTCAAGGGCGTCACCACCGAGACCGGCGCCGGCCAGTGGGGCACGGCCCTGTCCATGGCCTGCGCCTACCTGAAGCTGGACTGCCAGGTGTACATGGTGAAGGTCAGCTATGAGCAGAAGCCCTTCCGCCGGGAGGTCATGCGGACCTACGGCGCCAAGGTCACGCCCTCGCCCTCCAATACCACGGCGGTGGGCCGGAAGATCCTGGAGGAGTTCCCGAACACCACCGGCTCTCTGGGCTGCGCCATTTCCGAGGCGGTGGAGGCCGCCGCTGCCCAGCCCGGTTACCGCTATGTGCTGGGGAGCGTGCTCAACCAGGTGCTGCTGCACCAGAGCGTCATCGGCCTGGAGGCCAAGGCCGCTTTGGACAAGGTGGGCGTGAAGCCGGATATCGTCATCGGCTGTGCCGGCGGCGGCTCCAACCTGGGGGGCCTGATCGCCCCCTTCATGGGGGAGAAGCTCCGGGGCGAGCAGGACTACCGCATCATCGCGGTGGAGCCCGCCTCCTGCCCCAGCTTCACCCGGGGCGTATTCGCCTATGACTTCTGCGACACCGGCATGATCTGCCCCCTGGCCAAGATGTACACCCTGGGCAGTTCCTTCATCCCCTCGGCCAACCACGCCGGCGGCCTGCGCTTCCACGGCATGTCCCCGGTGCTCAGCCAGCTCTACCACGACGGCTACATGGAGGCCAGAGCGGTGGAACAGACCTCCGTATTCCGGGCGGCGGAGCAGTTTGCCCGCTGCGAGGGCATCCTGCCCGCGCCGGAGAGCTCCCACGCCATCCGCGCGGCCATCGACGAGGCCCTGGCCTGCAGGGAGACGGGGGAGGAGAAGACCATCCTCTTCGGTCTCACCGGTACCGGCTATTTCGATCTGGTGGCCTATCAGAAATATAACGACGGCGAGATGAGCGACAGCATCCCCACCGATGAGGACCTGGCCCGCAGCATCGCCGCCCTGCCGAAGATCGGATAAAAGGAATAAATCAAAACAGACCCTGCACGGCGAAAGCTGCGCAGGGTCTGCTCTGTTTCTTTGTTTTGTTCTGCTTCGAGGGGATCATCCCTCGATCATGATCCGCTTGCGCTCGGGGAGGTTCATGGGCTGTTCCTTGGGGAAGCACAGACTCAGCACGCCATCCTCGAATTTGGCCTTGACGTCCTCTTCCTTCACGTTTTCGCCGATGTAGAAGCTCCGGGTCATGGAGCCCACATAGCGCTCCTGATGGACCAGCTTGCCCTTCTTGTCCTTGCCGTCCTCCTCCAGACCCTTGGAGGCGGTGATGGTCAGGTAGCCGTTCTGCAGCTGCAGCTCGATCTGATCCTTCTTGAAGCCCGGCAGGTCCACCAGCAGCTCATAGCCGTCCTCGTGTTCCTTCAGATCCGTCTTCATGACCTTGCCGGCGTGCCGGCCGTACAGCTTGTGGTCCACATCGGACTCCAGGCCCCGGAAGGGGAAGCCCATCCAGTCATCAAACAAACTCTCTCCAAAAATACTCGGCAACATAAGTCATTCCTCCTTTGTTATACTTGTCGCCTGAGCAAGGGGATGGAGGTCTATCTGTCTGCGACAGCGCCGCACAGCTCGCCTTCGGCGTCTTTCGGGAAAGCCGCGCCCGCCGGGTGATGCGGGACTGCCTTTCGATCTCTGTTCCTTTGTTCGATTCTGATTATAACACGAAACTTAGCACTGTCAAGGGGAGAGTGCTAAAATGCGGTTAACAGACTGTAAAGAATCATAACACGAATTGTTAAGGAAATATCTTCCATTTGCTCCCGCCGCTTTCCTCGTATTTCCCTGCCGGAACGGCTTGCAAGAAAAGGCGATCGGGGTTATACTATCAAGTTGTAGGAGTATCCCGTCTGCTCCCTCCGCGCCGGCGCGAAATTGCGAATATGAAAAGAAAAGAAGTTGCAAAAGCAGACGAATAGAGGTACAATACTACTGTTATTGTTTTAGAATTAACGATCTGCTCGGAGGCGCGTTTTGGAAGCAGCAGCCATAAAAATTCACGGGATCGTGCAGGGCGTGGGCTTCCGTCCCTTCATGCACCGCATGGTGCGCCAGTACGGGCTGGCGGGCAGCATCCGCAACACCTCCTCCGGCGTGGAGCTGGAGCTGGAGGGCGAGCGGGAGGCTTTGGAGGCCTTCCTCCGGGAGCTGCCGAAAAGAGCGCCGAAACTGGCCCTGATCGAGCAGATCGAGGCGGAGTACGGCCTGCCTCCCCGGGGACTGACGGGCTTTACCATCCTGCGGAGCCACGCGGAGGAGAAGCGCAACACCCTGGTCTCGCCGGACATCGGCATCTGCGAGGACTGCCGCCGGGAGCTGCTGGACCCCAGGGACCGGCGCTTCCGCTATCCCTTCATCAACTGCACCAACTGCGGCCCCCGCTTCACCATCATCAGGGACCTGCCCTATGACCGGGCGCTGACCTCCATGGGGCGCTTCCCCATGTGTCCCGACTGCGACCGGGAGTATCACGATATCGAAAACCGCCGCTACCACGCCCAGCCGGACGCCTGCCCGGTCTGCGGCCCCCACGTCGTCTTTCTGGGCGGGGATGGCAGGGAAGTGCCGGGGGACGGCATCGAGACCGCCCGGGCCTGGCTCAAGGCCGGGAAGATCCTGGCCGTCAAGGGCCTGGGAGGCGTGCATCTGGCCTGCCGGGCGGACGATCCGGACTTGGTAAAGGAGCTGCGCCGCCGCAAGGAGCGGGACGAGAAGCCCTTCGCCCTCATGTGCCGGGACGCGGAAGCCGCGGAGAAGCTCTGCTTCGTATCCGATGTGGAGCGGGCGGTGCTGGAGAGCTTTCACAAGCCCATCGTCCTGCTGGAAAAGCGGGACAAGCGGCCCAGCCCCCTCAGCGAGAACAACTGGCTGGGCGTGATGCTGCCCTACACCCCCCTGCATGTGCTGCTCTTCGGGGACGATATCGACGCCCTGGTGATGACCAGCGCCAACCTCTCCGACACGCCCATCGTCTTTCAAAACGAGGAGGCCCTGGAGCGGCTGCACGGCATTGCGGACGGCTTTTTGCTCCACAACCGGGACATTCAGACCCGCTGCGACGACTCCCTCTGCTGGGTCGTGGACGGGAAGGAATATTTCGCCCGCCGGAGCCGGGGCTATGTGCCCTTCCCGGTGCGGGTGCCCGGAGCCGAGAGCGCCATCCTGGCCTGCGGGGCCGAGCAGAAGGCCAGCTTCTGCCTCTCCCGGGGGGACTATTGCTTCCCCAGCCAGCACATCGGCGACCTGAAAAACGCCGAGACCCTGGAACACTACGAACGGCAGATCGCTCATTTCGAGCGTCTGTTTGATACAAAGCCAAGGCTTCTGGTCTGCGACAAACATCCGGACTATCTCTCTACAAGCTACGCCCGCCAGCGGGCGGCGCGGGAGGGGATCGGCCTGGTCCAGGTCCAGCACCACCACGCCCACCTGGCCGCCTGCATGGCGGACAACGGCTTGACCGGCCCGGTGATCGGCCTCATCTGGGATGGGGTCGGCTACGGGGACGACGGCACGGCCTGGGGCGGCGAGTGCCTGATCGGCGACTATAAGGGCTATACCCACTTCGGCAGCCTCCGCCCCATTCCCCTGATCGGCGGGGACCGGGCGGTGAAGGAGCTGGACCGGGTGGCCTTTGCCCTGCTGCGGGAGGCCGGCTGCGACACGAGCGGCATCCCCAACGCGGCCTTCTTTGAAAAGATGCTCTCCGCCGGGCTCAACTGCCCCCGATCCTCCGGCATGGGCCGGCTCTTCGACGGAGCCGCTGCCATCCTGGGCATCAAGCGGCTGGCCAGCTACGAGGGCCAGGGCGCCGTGCTGCTGGAGGCCGCGGCGGAGCCCGACGAGGGCCGCTATCCGGTGCTTTTAGAGGGCGAACCCCTGCGCTTCGACTGGCGGGAGCTGATCCGCGGCCTGGTCCGGGATCGGGACGCCGGCGTTTCGACGGGGCGCCTCGCCGCCAGGTTTATGAACACCTTGATCGACATGGCTGTGGAGATGGCCCTGGCCGCTTCCCGGGAGACCGGGATCAGGGACCTTTGCCTCTCTGGCGGCAGCTTCCAGAATCAGTATCTGCTGCGCCGCCTGCCCCAAGCGCTGGAGAAGGCGGGGCTCCGGCCACACCTGCACCGGCGGGTCTCCTGCAACGACGAGGGGATCAGCCTGGGCCAGCTGATGATCGGCGGAGCCAGCCTGGACAAATGACGGACGACCCCCTCAGTCACGGCGCTTGCGGGAGACGCGCCGCGACAGCTCCCCCGGAGGGGGAGCCTGTAAGGAAGTGTTTTTGGAATCATGTGCTTAGCAGTACCCTTGAAACTGATTGAGATCAACGGCGTGGACGCTGTGGGCGAGGCCATGGGCATGCAGCGGAAGCTGCGGGTGGACTTCATCCCCGAGCCCAAGGTCGGCGACTATGTGATCGTCCACGCGGGCTTCGCCATCGAGCGCCTGCCCGAGGAGCAGGCCCTGGAGGATCTGGAGACCTGGGAGGAGCTGGATGATGCGCTCCGCTGAAGAGATCCTGGAGGCCATCCGGGCGCTGGACCCCCAGCCGGTGAAGCTGATGGAGGTCTGCGGCACCCACACCATGGCCATTGCCAAGGCCGGCATCAAGACCCTGCTGCCGGCGGGCGTGGAGCTGCTGAGCGGCCCCGGCTGCCCGGTCTGCGTCACCCCGGCGGAGGTCATCGACCAGATCCTGGACCTGGCCATGGATCCCCGGGTGATCCTCACCAGCTACGGCGACATGCTGCGGGTCCCCGGCAGCACCCCGGGGGACAGTCTGCTCCGCCGCCGGGCCCTGGGCGCGAAGGTGGAGATCGTCTATTCTCCCATCGACGCCATTGAAATCGCGAAAGCCAATCCCACGAAGGAAGTGGTCTTCCTGGGCGTGGGCTTTGAGACCACCGCCCCCGGCACCGCCGCCGCCGTGCTGACGGCGCAGGAGCAGGGCGTGCGGAATTTCAGCGTCTGGTCCATGCTCAAGCTGGTGGAGCCGGCGCTGCGGGCCCTGATGGGCATGGAGGGCTTCGAGATCCGGGGCTTCCTCTGCCCCGGCCATGTGGCGACCATCATCGGCGAGAAGGGCTTTCGCTTCCTGCCCGAGGAATACGGCATGCCCGCCGTCATCTCCGGCTTCGAGCCGGAGGACATCCTGCTCTCCGTCTACGCTCTGCTCCGGCAGATCCAAGAGGGCAGGCCGCGGGTCCAGAACGAGTACACCCGGGCCGTGTCGAAAAACGGCAACGAGCTGGCCCAGCGGATGCTGGACCGGGCCTTCGCGCCGAGGGAGGACCTGTGGCGGGGCCTGGGAAGGATCGAGGCCAGCGGCCTGGGCCTGCGGGAAGAGCTGAAGGACTTCGACGCCCAGCGGCGCTTCGGCCTGGAGACCCTGCCGGCGCCCAAGCCCACCGCCTGCCGCTGCGGCCAGGTGATCACCGGGCGCATGGGGCCCCAGGGCTGCCCCCTCTTCGGAAAGCGCTGCACCCCGGAGGACCCGGTGGGGCCCTGCATGGTGAGCAGCGAGGGCGCCTGCGCCGCGGCGTACAAATACAGTTCCATATAACCTCCCCTGTGCAAGGGGAGGTGGCATCCGCCGATCCCCCGCGAGGCGGATGACGGAGGGGTTGTACGGCGGCCTCTCCGGAAAGTGGGCATACAACCCCTCAGTCACGGCGCTTGCGTGAGACGCGCCGCGACGGCTCCCCTTGCACAGGGGAGCTTATAAGGAAGCGTGGGCATACAACCCCTCAGTCATTCGGCGGACTGTAACACGCCGAATGACAGCTCCCCTTGCACAGGGGAGCTTATAAGGAAGAGTTTATTGTAATGGACGAACTGATAACCTTAGACTACGGCAGCGGGGGGAAGAAGACCTCCCGGCTGATCGAAGAAAGCATTGTCCCCGCGCTGTCCAACCCCATGCTCTCCGAGCTGGGTGACGGGGCGATCCTCCCCGGAGGGGAGAAGCTGGTCTTCTCCACGGACAGCTTTGTGGTCAGCCCCCTGTTTTTCCCCGGGGGCGACATCGGAAAGCTCTCCGTCTGCGGCACGGTGAACGACATCGCCATGTGCGGCGGCGAGCCGAGGTTCCTCAGCTGCGCCTTCATCATCGAGGAGGGCCTGCCCCGGGAGACCCTGGAGCGCGTCATCGCCTCCATGGCCGCCGCGGCGAAGAAGGCCGGGGTCCAGATCGTCACCGGCGACACCAAGGTGGTGGAGAAGGGCCGGGGCGACGGGCTCTATATCAACACCGCCGGCATCGGGGTGCTGAAATACCCGGGCCTGAGCCCCAAGGCCATCCGGGAGGGGGACGCGGTGCTGGTCTCCGGCACCGTGGGCGATCACGGCACCACCGTGATGCTGGAGCGCAGCGGCATGGCCCAGGGCGAGCTGAGGAGCGACTGCGCGGCCCTGAACGGCCTGGCGGCGGCCCTGCTGGAGGCCGTGCCCGAGACGCGCGTGCTGCGGGACCCCACCCGGGGCGGCGTGGCCACCACCCTCAACGAATTCATCGAGGGGACGGACCTCGGCATCGAGCTGGAGGAGAAGAGCGTCCCGGTCCGCCCGGCGGTGCAGAGCGCATGCGAGCTGCTGGGCCTGGATCCCCTCTACTGCGCCAACGAGGGCAAGCTCCTGGCCGTGGTGCCGGCGGAGCGGGCGGAAGAGGCGCTTCGCGTGCTGCGGCGCTTCCCCGAGGGGGAGAACGCGGCGCGCATCGGCAGCGTGACGGCGGCGTATCCCGGCAAGCTGGTGATCCGCACCCCCCTGGGGGGACGGCGGGTGCTCCAGAAGCTCACCGGCGCCCAGCTGCCCAGGATCTGTTAGCAAAAACCCTAACTATACATGCAAGAACCGCAGCAAATACCATTACTGGTCGATTGCGGAGGAAGGACACGGAGAGGGAAAAAGCTTTACAGAGACCCGAAGGGGAGTAGAATCCGTTTTTGACGGGGCTTTGCCTCGGCAAAAACACCCTGAGGCGAGCTGAGCGAGCCCTCGCGCCGACCAAAGCGGGCTTTTGCCCGCTGCGATCAGCGCGAGTCCCTCAATTGTGAAACGGAGGTTCGCAATTGACAAAAATCGATACGGAGAGGTGAAGAACTTGCAGCAGGAGTACAAGAGGATCGACATCACAAAAGACCAGATCGTACCCATTGCCGAGAAGATGCGGAAAAAAGGCGTATACCTGGTGATGATCCACGCTTTCCTGAACAAAGAGGGGAAGATGGACATCTCATGGGACTACGCGGTGGACCCGGCCGTGGAATCCTACCACGTGGTCGGGGAAACCACCGTTCCCTCCATCGGCGAGATCTACGACGAGGCCGCCCGCTGGCCCGAGAGGGAGCTGAACGAGCTGTTCGGCGTCACCTTCGAGGGGCTCGACGTGTCCAAGCGGCTTTTCCTGCCGGAGGACTTGCTGGAGACCCAGGGCAAGGGGCAGATCATGGTCACACCGCTCAGTGAGCTGGTGGAGAAGAACCAGACGAACAAGAAGGAGGGAAGCGTATGAGCTACATCGTACCCATTGGGCCGTACCATCCCGCATTGGAGGAGCCGGTGCACGCCAGGCTGATCACCGAGGGCGAGGTCATCAAGGACGCCGAGGTCTTTGTTGGCTACAACCACCGGGGCATTGAGAAGCTGGCCACCGAGCGCAACGCCATCCAGACCCTGGTGCTGGTGGAGCGCGTGTGCGGCATCTGCTCGCACTCCCACGCCTTCACCTACGCCATGGCGGTGGAGAAGATCAACGGCATCGAGGTGCCCAAGCGCGGCGACTACATCCGCGTGATCACCGCGGAGCTGGAGCGTCTCCACTCCCACTTCCTGTGGCTGGGCATCGCCTGCCACATCATCGGTCATGACAGCATGTTCATGCACATCTGGGACGAGCGCGAGCTGGTCATGGATATCCTGGAGAAGCTCACCGGCAACCGGGTGAACTACGCCATGGTCACCATCGGCGGCAGCCGCCGGGACGTCAGCGACGAGCTGCGCCGCGAGATCCTGGACGCCTGCGACAAGCTGAAGGCCCCCCTGGACCGCATCACCGAGATCGCGCTTACCGACAAGACCATCGCCCTGCGCACCAAGGGCGTGGGCGTTCTGAAGAGAGAGGACGCCCTGCGTCTGGGTGCCATCGGCCCCCATGCCCGCGCCTCCGGCGTGGACATCGACGTGCGCCGGGACGCTCCCTATTCCGCTTACGGCGACTTTGAGTTCGGCGTTCCCGTGGTGGACAGCGGCGACGTGTTCGCCCGTGTGGTGGTCCGCGCGCTGGAGTGCTACGAGAGCATCAAGATCCTCCGTCAGGCTCTGGAGAACCTGCCGGAAGGCCCCATCAACCTGGGCAACAAGCTCATCAAGATCAAGGAAGGCCAGGCGGTGGCCCGTCACGAGGCGCCCCGCGGCCAGCTGAGCCACATGGTGGTGGGCGACGGCGGACTGAACAACCACCGCATCAGCGTCCACGTGCCCAGCTTCAAGAACACCCCCACCGTCCCCTTCATGCTGCGGGGCAACACCGTGGCGGACGCGGGCCTGATCATCGCCAGCATTGACCCCTGCTTCAGCTGCCTGGACCGCTGATGCACGAGCTGGCCTTGACCGAGGGCATCATCCGGATCGTCCGGGAGCAAGCCGAGAAAAACGGCTTTGACCGGGTGCTGGAGATCCGCCTTCGGGTGGGAGAGGTTTCTGGGATCATCCCGGAATGTCTGCTGGAATTTTTCCCCATCGCCTCCAGGGGGACCCCTGCCGAGGGGGCCGAGCTGGTGATCCAGCCGGTGCCCGCCGCCTTCCGCTGCTTCACATGCGGATACGAGGGGCCCATCCCACCGCGGACCGCCTGCTGCCCCCAATGCGGCGGCACGGCCATCCGCATGACGGCGGGAAGGGAATTCTTTGTGGAGAACTTAAAAGTCGAATAAGAGAGGAGAGGATTATCCTTGCAAAAGACGAAATTCCCTGCCGTCGTAGCGACTTTTGTGGTCTGCTTCGCCTTTTGGGTGCTGCTGACCTGGTCGTTCACGATGCAGGAGCTGATCGCCGGCGCTGTGATCAGCCTGGCGGTGGCTCTGTTCTCGGCCCGCTTTTTCATCCATGAAAAGGCGTTCTGGTTCCTGAATCCCCTGAAATTCTTCAGCGGACTCTTCTACTGGATCTGCATTTTCCCGGTTGAACTGGTGAAGGCCAACGTGAACATGGCAAAGATCTGCTTCGGCGGCTGCAAAAAGATCAATCCGGGCATCGTGAAGGTGCCGGTGGATCTGAAGTCCGACTACGGCCAGGCGGCTCTGGCCAACTCCATCACCCTGACCCCGGGCACCATCACCATGGAGACCGCGGAGGAGGATGGACAGACCTATTTCTACATCCATTGGATCGACGTCACCGCTCCCAGCGGCAAAGAGGCCGGCGACGCCATCAAGGGCACCCTGGAGAAAGGCTTAAGGAGGGTTTGGGAATGAGTGATCTTCTGATTTTCGCGATCGCCTTCGCCGTTCTCGCCGCGCTGAGCCTGATCCGGCTGGCCAAGGGCCCCAGCTCCGCCGACCGCATGGTGGCCGGCGACGCGGCGGATACCCTGATCTGTGTGGCGCTGGTGCTGTTCTCCCTGTTCTCGGGACGCGGCATCTATCTGGACATCGCTCTGGTGGCGGCGCTCTTCGGCGTGATCGACACGCTGCTGGTCGGCCGTTATCTGGAGAAAGAAAGGGGGCAGGACAAATGACGGCGCTTCGTATCGTAATTGACGTTCTGATCGGCATCGGCGCGATCTTTGCCCTGGCCGGCACCATCGGCATCCTGAAGATGCCCGACGCCTTCAGCCGGATGCAGGCCAGCACCTGCATCCCCACCCTTGGCACCATCTGCCCGCTGCTGGGCGCGCTGCTCTACGCGATCTTCTTTAAAAACGGGGACGTGGCCTCCGCCGTGAAAATCGGCGTGATCTGCCTGCTGATCCTGGTGACCAACCCCCTGGGCTCCCACGCTCTGGCCAAGGGCGCCTACAAGGCCGGCATTCGTCCCGAGAAGAAGATGGAGACTGACGATTTGGGGAGGGATCTCTATGAGTAATATGATCGTTATCCTCAATGTTCTGGTGATCCTGGGCCTGGTGGTTTCGGCGATCCTGGCGGTCCATCTGGAAAACCTCCTGTCTGCCGTCATCGCCCTGGGCGTCACCGGCCTCTTCGCCGCGGCGGAATTTCTGATCCTGCACGCGCCGGACGTGGCCATCTCCGAGGCGGCCGTGGGCGCCGCCCTGGTTCCCCTGATCTTCATCGTCACCCTTCGTAAAATCAAAGGAGGGAACGAGAAATGAAGAAATTCCTGACCTGGGTCTGCCTGGGCATTCTGCTGGTGGGCTTCCTCGCCGCCAGCGCCTGCATGGCCAAGCTCGCCCCCACCTATGACCCCGAACAGGTGACGGTCCCCGTGGCCGAGCTCCAGAAGGAGCCGCTGCAGTACGACGACGCCAAGACCGACGGCGCCGCCGCCGCGATCGTGCAGCAGAACCTGGCCAAGACCCGCGCGGTCAACGACGTGACCAGCATCGTCTTCGACTTCCGTGGCTATGATACCATGGGCGAGGCCTTTATCCTGATCACCGCCGTGGCCGGCAGCGCGGTCATCCTCTTCACCAAGAAAAGCGGGAAGGAGGAAGACAAATGAACGATAAGATCCAAGTGAAAAACATCGTCCTCCGCTGCGGCGCGGACAGTCTCCTCCCCCTGATGCTGGTGTACATGCTGTACATCATCTTCCACGGTCACCTGAGCCCCGGCGGCGGCTTCCAGGGCGGCGTGCTGATGGTGGCTGCGGTCACGATCCTGTATCTGGGCCACGGCTACGAGACCACCACCCGGACCCTGAGCGCCAACCTGCTCCACGGCACCGAGGGCTTCGCCTCCGTGATGTACGTGGCGCTGGCCATGCTGGGCGTGTCCATCGGCGTGCAGTTCTGCCAGAACATCCTCTTCAAGCACGGCGCCATCGGCGATCTCTACAGCGCCGGCACCATCTTCTGGATGAACCTCACCGTGGGCCTGAAGGTCCTCACCGGCGTGGGCTCCATCGCCCTGCTGATGATCGGCCTGGTGAATGAGCGTTCTGCGCAGAACGAGAAAGGATGAGGGTAAAGACATGATTACATTGAACTATATCGCATCCTTCTTCCTCATCGTGCTGGGCCTGTACTGCATCGTCGTGAAGTACAACCTGGTGAAAACCGTCGTCGGCCTGAGCATCATGGACTACGGCGTGAACCTGCTGATCATCACCATCGGCTACAACGGCGGCACCGCCCCCATCTTCACCCAGGGCGAGCTCACCGCGGCCAGCTACTTCGTCGACCCCATCCCCCAGGCCCTGACCCTGACCAGCATCGTTATCGGCGCCTGCGTTACGGCCATGTCCCTGTCCCTGGTCATCAAGCTCAAGGAGATGTACGGGACTCTGGATACCCGTGAGATAAGGAGGCTGAGAGGATGAGAGCTATCAATCTGGTATATCTGCTGAATCCGCAGCATTTCCCCATCTTCGCCATCATGCTCTACTTCCTGGGCGCGTTTTTGATCGTGCTCTTCGGGAAGAAGCGCTTCCTGCGCAACTGCATCGCCTTCATCGCCACGGGCCTGTCCCTGACCCTGCTGATCCTGCTGATCAAGCCGATCCTGATCGACGGCGGCATCATCGCCTACTGGATGGGCAACCGGGTCCCCGCCGGCGGCTATGCCATCGGCATCTCCCTGGAGGTGGACGCCCTGAGCCTGTTCTTCGGCCTGCTGGTGGCCACCGCGGTGTTCGTCTCCTGCCACCCTGTTCCTGATGCTGGCCGGCGGCGTCATGGGTCTGGTCCTCTCCGGCGACCTCTTCAACATGTTCATCATGGTGGAGATCCTGACCTTCGCGGCCGTGGCCCTCACCGCCTTCCGCAACCGGGTCACCGGCGCGCTGGAGGCCGCCTTCAAGTACCTGGTGGTTGGCTGCATCGGCTCCACCTGCATCCTGGCCGGCACCATCCTGCTGTACCACCAGGCCCACACCCTGAACCTGGCCCAGCTGTCCACCCTCATCGCCGGCAACCTGGACGTGAACACCGTCATCGCTTTCGTGCTGCTGTTCATCGGCTTCTGCACCAAGGCCTTCATCGTGCCCTTCCACCCCCTGGCGGCGGACGCCCACGGCGCCGCCCCGGCTCCGGTGTCGGTGCTGATCTCCGGCGTGCTCACCAAGTCCGGTATCTACGGCATCATCCGTCTGGCCTACTTCCTGTTCCAGACCATGAATCTGGGCGCCATGCAGTTCTGGCTGGTGTTCCTGGGCTCCGTGAGCATGTTCGTGTGCGTCACCATGGCCCTGGCCCAGCACGACTTCAAGCGCCTGCTGGCCTTCCACTCCATCTCCCAGATCGGCTACGTTCTGGCGGCGGTGGGTCTCAGCACCGCGCTGGGCGCCTCCGCTGGCCTCTACCACGCCATGAACCACACCCTGTTCAAGGGCCTGCTGTTCCTTACCGCCGGCGCCGTTCTGCATGAGACCGGCACCACGGACCTGGGCAAGCTGGGCGGCCTGTCCAAGAAGATGCCCTGGACCACGGCTCTGTTCCTCATCGGCGCCGCGTCCATCAGCGGCATCCCGCCCTTCAACGGCTTCGCCTCCAAGTGGCTCATTTACCAGGCCACCTACGAGAAGGCCGCTGAGACCGGCAACATCGGCTTCGCCTTCGTGACCATCGTGGCTCTGGTGACCTCCACCCTGACCCTGGCCTCCTTCGTGAAGGTGACCCAGTCCGTGTTCTTCGGTCAGCTGCCCAAGGAGTGCGAGAAGGCCAAGGAAGTTTCCTTCGGCATGCGCTTTGCCATGAGCATCCTGGCGCTGCTGTGCATCCTCACCGGCCTCTTCCCCAACATCGTGCAGAAGTACCTGACCGGCCCCGCCGGCAGGACCCTCTTCAACGTCAGCGCTTACATAGACGGCATGATGGGCAAGGGCTACGCCCAGGCGACCATGGGCACCAACATGCCCGAGGCCGGCAACCGCGCCATCGAGATCGTGGGCGTGTGGAACCCGGTGAACTGGCTGATGCTGCTGATGATCGCGCTGCTGGCCATCTGCATCGTGGCCATCGCCTCCAAGTACGACGCCGTCCGCGAGAACAAGACCGAGAAGGTCGAGGCCAAGTACAGCCTCTTCTACGGCGGCGAGGAGACCGAGTTTTCTCAGGTCGGCGGCGGCGACCTGTTCTGGGGCTTCAAGCACAACTGGCGTCACTACTTCAGCTTTATGCATGACCTGCACAGCGGCATTGTCAACGACTACTCGCTGTGGGCCGTGGTCGCTCTCGCGCTGGCCATGGTCTACGCGCTGATCGTTCTACTGTAAAGGGGGGCTAAGGAAATGATTTTGGATGCATTGAAATATCTGGCATACGTGCTGATCTTCCCCGGCTTCCTCTTCTGCTTCCTGACGGGCCTGCTGCTTGCCGGTATCGACCGCAAGCTGGTCGCCCGGATGCAGAAGCGCGTGGGACCTCCCATCCTGCAGCCCTTCTACGATTTCTTCAAGCTCTGCGGCAAGAAGACCATCGTGCCCGCGGCCGCCAACAAGACGGTGTTCCTCATGGCGCCGCTGCTGGGCCTGGCCTCTCTGGTGGTGCTGCAGCTGTTCATCCCCGTGTTCCGCTTCCAGATCGCGGCCTTCTCCAACGTGGCGGACATGATCGTCATCCTCTACCTGCTGCTGATCCCGGCGGTCTCCATCATCATGGGCGGCGCCTCCACCGGCTCTCCCTACGCCGGCATCGGCCTGAGCCGTGAGATGGTCACGGTGCTGGCCTGCGAGCTGCCCCTGGTCCTGGTCCTGCTGAGCGTGGGCCGCTATGTGGGCACCGCCATCGGCGCCAAGGACGGCATCAGCTTCTCCCTGAGCCAGATCGTCGGCTATCAGCTGGAGGGCGGCAGCCTGATCACCAAGGCCAGCCTCATCCCCGCTGCCATCGCCTTCCTGCTGGTGATCCCCGGCGAGACCGGCAATCACCCCTTCGACGCGGCCGAGGCCGAGACGGAGATCTGCGAAGGCATGCTGGCGGAGTACAGCGGCGCGCCCCTGGGCGTGTTCAAGCTGAGCCACGCCATCAAGATGCTCACCATGACCAGCCTCTTCGTGATGCTGTTCTTCGGCGGCGTCGGCGCCGGCGTGGATAACCTGGTGGCTCTGATCGGTCTTACCGGCGGCGCTGCCACGGCGGTCACGATCATCCTGGACATCCTGCTGATGTTCCTGCTGTGCGTTGTGGTCACGGCGGTGGGCATCTCCCTGGTCCACGCGGTCACCGCCCGTCTCAAGATCGAACAGATCTTCAAGTACTACTGGACCGTGGTCTCGGCGCTTGCGCTGCTGAGCCTGGTTCTGGTCTGGTACGGCCTGTAAGGAGGAGTGCGTATGTTTAAGAAACTGATCGCCGAGAGCACCGGCAAATCCCCCTGGCTCTTCCATATCAACGCCGGCTCCTGCAACGGCTGCGACATCGAGCTGGTCAGCGTGCTGACCCCCCGCTATGACGCCGAGCGCCTGGGCTTCAAGCTCACGGGCAGCCCCCGCCATGCGGACATCGTCGTGGTCACCGGACCCGTTACCGAGCAGTCCCTGAACCGCGTGCTGCGCTCCATCGAGCAGGTGCCCGATCCCAAGTGCATCGTCACCATGGGCTCCTGCCCCCAGTCCGGCAACGTCTTCCGCGGCAGCTACTCCGTGGCGGGCCCCCTGTCCAAGTACGTCCATGTGGACGTGGACGTGGCCGGCTGCACGCCCAAGCCCGAGGCCGTGATCGACGGCCTGTATCTGGCGACCCAGATCCTGGCGCAGAAAAGGAAGGAGATGAAGAAGTAATGGATTTCCCGTTCATCAAAGAAGCCCTTTCTCAGCTCTTTTCCAAACCCAGCTGCGAGATGTACGTCCCCGACAAGACCAAGCTGGGCGCGCCCAACTACCGCGGCCGCATCGTCTTCCATCCGGACAAGTGCATCAACTGCATGATGTGCGAGCGGGTCTGCTCCGGCAACGCCATTACCCACGTCATCGAGAAGACCCCCGAGGGCGACGATAAGGTCACCCGCACCTTCTACCTGGGCTCCTGCACCTTCTGCGCCACCTGCGGCACGGTGATCAAGCCCCGGGACGACGGCAAGCCCGTCCAGGTGCCCTCCAAGTGCGTGTACTGCACGCTCTGCGCCAAGAAGTGCCCCGCGGGCGCTCTGACCGTGGACCGGGCCGCCAAGACCTGGACCCTGGATGAGGACAACTGCGTGGGCTGCGGCACCTGTGCCGAGGCCTGCCCCAAGAAGGCCATCCTGATGCCCGGCGACGAGCCGGTCACCGTGGAAGGCCCCGCCGCCCCGGCGCCCGCCCGGCACGGTGATCAAGCCCCGGGACGACGGCAAGCCCGTCCAGGTGCCCTCCAAGTGCGTGTACTGCACGCTCTGCGCCAAGAAGTGCCCCGCGGGCGCCCTGACCGTGGACCGGGCCAACAAGACCTGGACCCTGGACGAGGACCTCTGCGTGGGCTGCGGAACCTGCGCCGAAGCCTGCCCGAAGAAGGCCATCCTGATGCCCGGCGACGAGCCTGTGGCGGCGGAGGCCCCCGCGGCGGCTCCCGCCCCCAAGGCCGAGCCCAAGCCGGCCCCAGCCCCCGCTCCCAAGGCGGAGGAGAAGCCCGCGGAGCCCGCCAAGCCCGTGGAGCCCCGGGACGACGGCAAGCCCGCCCAGGATCCCAGCAAGTGCGTCTACTGCACCATCTGCGCCAAGAAGTGCCCCGCCGGCGCTCTGACCGTGGACCGGGCCAATAAGACCTGGACCCTGGACGAGGATCTCTGCATCGGCTGCGGCAACTGCTACGAGGTCTGCCCCAAGAAGGCCATCGTCATCTGACGCGAAAAACCAACAAAAAATCACCCGACAGTTGTCGGGTGATTTTTTTGGAGTGAACAGTGAACAGAGAACGGTGAACAGAGAACGGTGAACAGTGAACGGGGAAGAGAGAACGGGAAACGGTCGGCCCTATGCCTTCCCCGCGCACGGGGAAGGTGGCATCCGCCGATCTCCCGCGAGGCGGATGACGGATGAGGTCTCTTTGCGACGGACGAATAAAGGGGCCTCGCTTCGCTCGGGGACTTCATCCGGCGCTGCGCGCCACCTTCCCCCTGCGGGGGGAAGGCACACCGTCCCTCTCTCGCGCCCGCAGGGGAGGGGCTTGCCTCTCCCGCCGTCCCGCAAAAATGTATCCCCCCGCCCCAGTTTGCGAACTGGGGCACCCCCCTCTAGGCGAGGGGGGCTTGCCTTTCTTACCGATCTGTGCCGACGCCCGCTCTGTCTTCCCCCGCCAGGGACAGAACATACTGAACGGGAGGCCGCAGGCAGCGGCCTCCCGTTTTCTCAAAACGTAAAACGAAATACGAAAACCTGAAACCTGCCGTTCAGGCCAGCAGCTTCTCCAGAGCGGCCAGCTTCATGCTGGTGCAGTAGATGTCCATGGCCTGCTCCAGCTGCTCGATGGGGGGCAGGGAGGGGGCAACGCGCATGTTGCTGTCCAGAGGGTCCTTGCCGTAGGGGAAGGTGGCGCCGGCGCCGGTCATGGTCAGGCCCGCTTCCTTGCAGAGCCTCCAGGTGGCCTTGGCGATGCCGGGCATGGTGTTCACGCTGACGAAATAGCCGCCCTTGGGCTTCTGCCAGCTGGCGATGCCGAGGGGCGCGATCTCCCGCTCCAGATTGTCCAGCACGCACTTGAACTTGGGCCCCAGGATCGCCGCATGGCGCTTCATCAGGGCCAGAACGCCGGCCTTGTCCTTCAGATAGCGGACGTGGCGCAGCTGGTTCACCTTGTCGTAGGAGATGATCTGGGCGTTCAGCAGCTTCTTCATGTAATTCATGTTGTTCTCGCTGCAGACGAAGACGGAGATGCCCGCGCCGGGGAAGGTGATCTTGGAGGTGGAGGCGAATTCGAAGACCATGTCCTCATTGCCGTACCTGGCGCACTCCTTGAGAATGTCGGGGAAGGGGACATAGTCGCCCTCAAACTCGTGGACGCAGTAGGCGTTGTCCCACATCAGCAGGAAGTCCGGGGCGGCGTGCTTGAGAGAGGCGATGCGGCGGATGGTCTCCGCGCTGTAGATGATGCCGTCGGGGTTGGAGTACTTGGGCACGCACCACATGCCCTTGACCTCCGGATCCAGGGCCAGCTTCTCCACCAGGTCCATGTCCGGGCCTTCGGGAGTCATGGGGACCGTGATCATCTCCATGCCGAAGCTCTCGGAGACGCCGAAATGCCGGTCGTAGCCGGGGGAGGGGCAGAGCCACTTGACCCGGTCCAGCTTTCCCCAGGGCTTGGGGCTCATGACCCGGCCGTGGGTGTAGGCCTTGGCAATGGTGTCATACATCAGCTGCAGGGAGGCGGTGCCGCCGATGAAGACGTTCTCGGGCTGCACGTCCAGCAGCTCCGCAAAGAGCCTGCGGCAGGAGGGCAGGCCTTCCAGATTGCCGTAATTGCGCACGTCGATGCCGTCGCACATATAGTCGCTGTCGGAACGCAGGATGTCCATCATGGGGCCGTTGCAGTCCAGCTGGGCCTTGCTGGGCTTGCCGCGGGCCATGTTCAGGTTCTGGCCCAGAGCCTTCAGCTCCTCATACCGGGCCTTCACCTGCTGGAGCTCCGCCTGCAGCTCTTCTCTGGTCATTTCCGCGTATTTCTTCATGTCTCGATTCCTTTCCTGATCCCGTGCCGGGCCGTCACCGCGGCCGACGGGAGTATTCTGTTGGGGGAAACGCGCTAATATTCAATATAACATATTTCTCATACGCAATCAAGACGAGAGCGCGTTTTTCCCGCGCTTTGCTCTTCCCCTTTCGGCGCGGGTGTGTTAGAATCTGAGGCGAAACAACGCGGGACAAGGGGGAGCGAAATGCAGAGCATGTGGCTGCCCATGGAGCTGAACGTCTCCATGGTGCTGATCGTGGTCGCGGGGGTGTTCCTGGCCGGCTTCATGGACGGGATCGCCGGCGGCGGCGGGATCATCTCGGTGCCGGCCTATCTGCTGGCGGGCCTGCCGGCCCATCTGGCCCTGGGCACCAACAAGCTGTCCTCTTGCGTGGGCACGGCGGTGTCCGCCGGGCGCTTCATCCGGGGCGGCTATGTGGACTGGAAGCTGGCCCTGCCCTCCATGGTCCTGGCCCTGGCGGGGGCGGCCCTGGGCACCCGGCTGCAGCTGATGGTGGACGAGCGGGTGCTGAAGATCCTGTTGCTGGCGGTGCTGCCCCTGGTGGCCCTGGTGGTGCTGCGGCAGCGGAGCCTGCCGGAGGAGCGGGGGGACATCGCCCCGGGCAGGCAGCGGGCCATTGTTTTCAGCGCGGCCCTGGTCATCGGCGCCTACGACGGCTTTTACGGCCCGGGCACCGGCACCTTCCTGGTGCTGATCCTCTGCTCCCTGGGCAAGCTGGACATCCGCACCGCCTCCGGCAACGTGAAGGTCATGAACCTCTCCAGCAATATCGGCGCCCTGGCCACCTCCCTGCTCAACGGCAAGGTCTTCCTGGCCCTGGGCCTCATTGCCGGCGCGGCCTCCATCGCCGGGCACTGGCTGGGCTCGGGCCTGGCCATCAAGGACGGCTCGAAGATCGTCAAGCCCGCCATCCTGGTGGTGCTGACCCTGCTGACCGTCAAGGTGATCGCGGACCTGCTCTGATACGAAACAACCGGCGTGACCCTGTGGGGGGTCACGCCGGTTTTGCCGTGGCTGCGGGCTCATCCTCTGGCCAGCAGCTCGGCCTTTTTCCGCTGGGCCACCTGCAGGGCCACCTCCTCGGTCAGGCCCCACTCGGTCCGCAGCAGCTCGATGATGCGGTCATAGGTCTCCGCCGCTTTGCGGAAGTCTCCCCGGATCTCATAGATGTCCGCGATGCCCATCAGCTCGTCCTGGAAGCGGGGACGGCGCTTTTCCGCGGCGAAGGAGCGCTCGTACAGGTCGATGGCCTTGTCGTAGCCGCACTTGGCCGCGTAGTACTGGGCCGCCTCGAAGAGACAGGCGCTGTCCTCGGGGTGGGCCTCCACCAGCTCCTCCATGATCCGGTCGGCGGTCTTTTCGTCGAAGCGGGCCAGGGCGATGTGGGCCCGGTAGACCTGGATGAGGATGGGCTTGGCGTCCTTCAGGGTGCAGAGCCGGTCCAGCACCTGCTCGGCCTCGTCCACCCGGTGGTCGGCGATCAGATTGTCCAGCAGATAGTAGCAGGGCAGGGGGAGCGTGGGATCGGCCTCTGTCAGCTCCCGGTAGAAGTCGATGGCGGCGCTGTGGTTGGCGGCGTTCCAGTCCCAGACGGCGTGGCCCGCGGCCTTCTGCAGCAGCCACTGACTCTCCTTTTCCCCCGGCGCCAGGCGCACTGCGGTCTCGGCCCAGCGCTTCGTCTTCCGGGCGAAGCTGTCCATCCGATGCCAGTACAGGCAGGCCAGCAGGTTCGTCGCCCGCTTTTTGTGCCGCTCGTCGGCCAGCTGGCTCTTCAGATATTCCTCATACTCCAGGAACACGTCCTGGGGCAGGTCCTCCTCCAGGTCCATGCGGTTTTCGATCCGGTTGAGGCGCTGCTCGGCGCTCAGATCGAAGAGCTCGTCGATGCTGACGCCGAAGACCTCCGCCAGCAGGGGCAGGGTCGTGATGTCCGGCATGGCCACGGCGTTTTCCCACTTGGACACGGACTGGGGGCCGATCCCCAGCCGGTCCGCCAGCTGCTCCTGCGTCAGCCCCGCCTTGAAGCGGAGCTGCTTGATTTTCTTTCCCAGTTCCATGGTGTTCTCCTCCTTGGGCTTGTTTTCGTCTTGCAGGCTCAGTATAACGATGATCGGATGGTGCAAGGCCCGAAAGCCTTGCACCGCGCAGCTTTGCATTAACAAAGCTGCGCAGCAGAAGAGCATTGCTCTTTTGCCCGATCATCCTTGCAATGAGCATCGGGCGAATGATTCAACGAATCATTCGCTGCCAAACTTGTCGTTTGGCAGCGAAATCAATCGAATCTCCGATTGATTTCGCCATCCGATGATCATTATAGGGGACTGCATCCACAAAAACAATAACGCAGCTTTCCAGTCCGCTCGCCTGTCGGGCGAGTCGGATCAGAGCTCGACGGAGGTCCGGGGGAGCTGGATCAGGCAGGAGATCTGCCGCGCCTCGCAGGCCCGGGCCAGCTTGAAGAAGGAGAGCTCGGTGTGCTCGATCAGCCCGGGCATGCCACGGGCCGGGCGGTCCAGAGGGGAGAAGAAATTGTCCCAGTGGACGGGGATCACCAGCTTTGGCCGGACCTTATCCACCGTCTCGGCAAAGAAACGCGCCTCGGTCTCGGAGTCCGCCTTGGCCAGGCCCGCCACCCCCAGAAACAGCACCTCTGCCCGGACGCCGTCCAGCTGGCCCTCAATATAGTTGAAGCTGGGCCGGATCAGGAAGCGCTTCCCCTGGGCCTCCACCAGAAAGTCGAAGGAGCCGCCCTCCTTGTAGTCCCGCAGCCGGGCGGGCTGCCGGAGGGGCGCGTCGATGGTCTGGCCCAGGTCGTTGTTCAAAGCGGTGGGCTTGGAGTGCAGGGAGGGGAGCACCGTGATCCGATAGCTGCCCAGGGGGAAGCTCTCTCCGCCGGAAAAGGCGTGCAGCCACTCCTCCGGCACGCCGCCGCCCCGGGCCACGTTCAGGGTGGAGCTGGTGCCGTAAACCTCCGCCCCGCAGAGCGCGGCCAGGGCGGGCGCGTCCATCACGTGGTCGTGGTGGGAGTGGGAGACGAAGATGGCCCGCAGGCGGTCGATCCGGTGCAGGCGGATCAGCTCCTCCGCCAGGGCCCGGTCCGTCTCTCCCTTGCCGAAGAGGTAGCGGACCAGGGAGGGCCGGGTCAGGTGGGCATCAAAGAGGATCTGGTCCCTGCCGTCGTCAAAGAGCAGGGTCGTGGTGCCGAAATAGGTGACTTTCATAGGCTGCATCTCCCGTGAATCTGATTTTTCGCAGGAATGTGTGCTTCTGGGCTTATGATACGATACCGCGCCGGGGAAAGCAACAAAAAAACGACGCGCGGGGCGCCCGTCGTTTCAAGCCGCCGGCAAAGGCAAAGCGAGTCATGGCTTTGGGAAGCCCAGAAAAGTCGAAGGACCTGAGAAAGCCCGTGTTTTCGGCGCTTAAGATCTTTCGGCTCCGGCTTCGCTTCCGCTCAAGATGACAAGAACCTGCTCTCCACCAAACACAAAAGACCGCCCAAAAGGCGGTCTTTTGTGTTTGGTGGAGAGCGGCGGACTCGCCCGCCTGCGGGCGGGCCAGGTCGCGGCTCTGACATGCCACCGGCATGTCATTCACTCCCGCTCCCTTCGAGTCCGCTGGAGGCACGGTCAAAAACAAAAAACCGCCCCAAAGGCGGTCTTTTGTGTTTGGTGGAGAGCGGCGGACTCGAACCGTCGACCTTCCGCGTGTGAGGCGGACGCTCTAACCAGCTGAGCTAGCCCTCCGTTTTTTCGGAAGCTTGTCTATAATAGCACATCCCTCTGCAGAATGCAAGAGGAAATTTTTCTTTTTCGGAAAAAAAGAGTTGACATTTTCGAAAGGCTCTGATAAAATGCCTATTGCTGTTCAGGCAGCAGATGGCGGCATAGCTCAGTTGGCCAGAGCATTCGGTTCATACCCGAAGTGTCCCCGGTTCGAATCCAGGTGCCGCTACCAAATAAGGGCGCAGACGTTTCGCCTGCGCCTTTTTCCAAGGCCCGTTGGTCAAGTGGTTAAGACACCGCCCTTTCACGGCGGTAACATGGGTTCGAGTCCCGTACGGGTCACCATCAAAGAAACCTCTTTTGCCTGCCAAGGCAAGAGAGGTTTTTCCTGCATTTTGGACTAAAAATGGGCAAATACAGTGAAATCGGGCTTCGAAGCGGTCCATTGGCTGCTTTGGAGCCCGATTCTTTGCTTTCAGCGGCAGAAACAGACCAAAACGCAGGTGTGCTTTTCGCGTGTCTCTGCTCTGCAAAGAACGAACAAAAGGACAGGGAAGGAAAGACTTGAACCGATGCGCAAGATAAGGAAAGCCCCCGCAAACCGTCGGGAACAGCGGGTTTGCGGGGGCTTTATTGGTTTGAATGGTTGAAAGATTCGCACTTTTCGGGTATAATCACCTTGATCAATTGGAGTGTATTGAGGAAACAGAGATTGTTGCCGCTGCGAGACCTCGGAGGGGAGCAGTATTCAGATAATACTGCTGCTGTGCAGGATCCGACGCGGATCCTCGTTTTCTTTCGCACAGCGTTTATGGCACGCGAACAGTTTTTCTGTCCGCGGAGCGCATGCACGGTATTGTTCCGGAATGGAGATATCATGGCGTCAAGCCCCGGGGGCTTGGCTTGTGAACCGCAGCTCGGCAGAATCCTCTGCGCCTTGATATTTCCCCTGCGCTTCCGGTCGGCAAGTATTGCAACTCGGTTCCGCAAAGATATGAAGGCGCTGCAAAGCAACGAAAAACACGGCGGCTCCTTTTCTGTTTGCGCCCGGTAAGCGCACGTGCTTTTTACCAGCATTCAATCTTTAGCCAGGAAAAAAACTTTTGTCTGCCAAAGCATATCATTTCAGCGCGTTAGGAAGGAGAGCGGCATCATGGGTCAAAATACATCAGAATGTGTTTTCCGCAGCGGATGTGTAGATACCCCAGAGGGCATGTTCGCATGGCAGCTGACGGAGGACGGCTGCCTGACGATTTCCGGCTCTGGCGTCCTCAAGTGGAACATCAGCTATCATTCAAATACCGGTGAGGGCTGGGATAGCCACTATGATGCGGAGGAAGAAGACTGGCCGTGGGAGCCATATAGAGAACAGATCAAAAAGATTGTGCTCGGCAGGGGAATCTCCGCCCTTGATGACGGCGTTCTCAGCAATTATCCAAACGTAGAGGAAATCATTCTTCCGGAAACGATGGAGGACCTCGGCCGCAACAATTTCTGCAGGACAGCGATTCGAAATCTTGTATTGCCCGAATCCATAATAAGCATTGGAGGCTTCAGCAGAACGCCTCTCATGGAGGTTCATATCCCGGAGGGTGTGACTTACATTGGCGACGAAGCTTTCTCGCATACCGAAATCCGTGAGATCCATATCCCGGAGGGCGTGACGCACATTGGCAACGGAGCTTTCTCGCATACCAGGATCCGCGAGGTTCATATTCCTGACGGTGTGACCAGCATAGGTTCGGGGGCTTTCACGCATACTGAGATCCGTGAGATCCATATTCCTGAGAGCGTATCCCACATAGGCGAAGGGGCTTTCACCGGAACATTGCTTCCTTCCGAGGGGGGTGTGATGTATGCAGACGGTTGGCTGCTCAGTTATACCCGGAAAGACTGCGTGAAATACCATGTGCGTCCAGGAACAAGGGGAATTGCAGATGATGTATTCGATGTAAGTGTATTTGTTCCCTCGTTATCATGTGTCCAACCGGCAGATCTGTTTATTCCCGGAACGGTAAAGCACATCGGCTCACAGTCGGGGTATGGCATAAAAAGAGTTTTTTTGGGACTTGGATGTCCTGTTGTCAGAGCGGGCCAGCTCGGAAGCAGCGATACTCTGATCATACGAAGAAAAGCGCTGATCCCCCAGGAAGACGGCGACGAACCCTGGAGTTTCAGCTGTTTCCCCGAAACAGAAAAGACTTACGAGAGAGCAAAGAGCATTTCGCAGGATCCCCGGCTGACAAAGGTCCTGAACCTCGTGAAAGAGACGGCGCTGGAAGAAGGGTGGGCAAATCACAGGTGCTTGTTTCCCTATGCAGATCCCTTTCCCAGGAGAGCGAAATATGAAGACTGGCCTATGTGGCAGAAGGAGTTTAGCGTGAACAGGCTCAGTAAAGAGGGCCTAAGCAGCATGGAAACGGACAGATCCAGCTCTGCTGTGAGCGTGGAATTCAAGCCAAGAAAAGGTGTGCTCTGCTCCGTTTCTCTGGCCCTGCTGAACCATTTGGAGCAGTTGGGAGAGAACTTGCCCGCCGATGCCGAAGCCTTCACCCTGGTGTTCCATATGCCCGGAGATCTTACTGAAATGCCTGGGTTTCGCGCCATAAAGGAGCTGATTGCGGCGCTGTTTCCTTGGATTGCGGAAATCCTGGTTCTTCCGACGGATCAAATCAGCAGATATGAGAGGGGTTTTACCGGTCCGGATCCGGATGAACAGGAGAAATGGCAGAGAATATAAGACGTGAACATGGAACTCTTGCATGTCAACACCCGGGCTGAGACGGGCAAGAGCGTTTTGCCGGAACAGAAGCTGACGGATGCAGAACGTGAGGAGCTCAGGATCTTGATAGACGGCTTCTTTTCGCCAACGGACAACGCCGCAAAGCTTTATCAGAAGGAGCTGGAAGCCAAGGACGCCTTCGGATGCTGGTCCGCCGCCCGACGGCACACGGAAAGTATCGAGGCCGTCGTGAAACAGAAAGAGGCGTTCAACTATCACGACGAGTGCTGGACGGAATACGAGGTGCTGTGCGTCGAGAAAATCACGCAAAACGACTATGAAGCCGGCAGCGCAGAGTTGCCGGAGGGAGACAGCTATGCGGCGTTTGCCGGCTTCGAAAAGGCCGCCGGGAGGTGCCGGGTTTGGAATATACAGGGCTATAAGAAAGGGACGATCAACGGCTGGGAGCTCCGCTGGGAGACGTACGTGATCGCCTATCTGGCGGAGATCAGGAATCTGCCGGGCTATTACCGCGTTATCTATGCAAAAGGAAATGACCGTTAAGGTTTTGGCCACCGAAGAACGGGGAGAACAGAAATGCCTGCGAAACCGAAATCGTTTGCGCCGATGGCGGCGGAGACTGTGCGGTTTGCGGTGATGTCCCAATGTCTGCGTGTTCCGGTGTTTCAAGCTGCGATCAAGCTGTTCTTTTGGCTTTTTCATAGACTGCGGCGCGGACCAGGACGGCCACCTCACCGGCGGGCCGGAGGGCGACGCGGGGGACCGGCCTGTGAGAAGAAAGGCGATAAGCGCAGCGACTTGCGCGGGATCAGCTGCGGAAATACAGGAAGCTCCGCCGTCAGGCGGAGCTTCCTGTGTTTCAATGTGCAGACAAAGCCCAAAAGCCTGTCATTGCGAGACAGTGCGCACACTGTCGTGGCAATCCGTTCTCTTGTTTCTGTCTGCGTTGCTTCTTGCCTCCGGGCGCGCTCTTTGCTATAATGAAGAAAAACCGCGCGGAAAGGGGCGGCTTTTGTCCCTTCCGCCCGGTTCGACGGGACAGCGGGGGAGCAGCATGAAAACAGCGCAAAAGCCCAAAACACAAAAGGCGCCGATCGATCATCCCGGACAAAGGGGCGGCAGGGTCTTTTTCCTGTCGGTCCTTCTGGCGGCGGTCCTGCCGGTGCTCGCCCTCTGCCTCCGCGCCTGGATCCCGGCGGCGGCCGCGGGGCTCTGCGCCCTGGCCGCTTTCCTGGTCTGGCTATTCCGCTTCCGGGGCCGGACGGGGACGCCGGACTCCCTGATGTACGCCCTGATCTTCCGGATCGTCCGGCTCTGGCTGGGGAACAGGCAGAAGCTTCGCATCGACGACGAGCCCCTGCGCGGGATCGAGGGGCCCTACATCCTCCTGTCCAACCACGAGTCCTTTGAGGACTTCTGGTACATCTCTCAGATGGCCCATCCCCGCAATCCCAGCTATCTGGTGAACGAGTTCTACTGCACCCGGCCCATCCTGAAGACCATGGCAAAACGAGGCGGCATCCTGTCGAAAAAGCTCTTCACCCCCGATCTGGCCGCCCCCGTGGGGATCATGCGAATGGTCCGGGCGGGCTGGCCGGTGGTGGTCTTCCCGGAGGGCCGCCTGTCCCCGGACGGGCGCTCCAACCCCATGGTGGAGAGCGGCGCCGCCCTGTATAAACGTCTGAAGGTCACCCTGGTGCTGCTGCGGATCGACGGGGCCTATTGGGCCCACCCCAAGTGGCGAAAAAAGACGTATCGCACCCAGATCCGGCTCAGCGTCCGCCGGGTGCTGAGGCCGGAGGAGCTGGGGAAGCTGACAAACGAGGAGCTGGACGAGATCATCCGGCGGGAGCTGTGGAACGACGCCTCCGCCGGCGAACACGGCCCCTTCCCCCAGAAGGACAAGGCCCTGGGCCTGGAGACGCTGCTCTACCGCTGCGCGGACTGCGGCGCCCTGTATCAGACCCTGGGGCAGGGCAGCGAGCTGCGCTGCCGGGCCTGCGGCAAAACGCGGCGGCTGGACGAGGCTTACCGCTTCACCGACGGTCCGGCCACCATCGGCGCGTATTATGACGCCATCCGCGCCCTGGAGGAGCGGGAGCTGGACAAGCTCTCCCTCCGGGCGGAGGTCCGCACCAAGATCTTCGGCGCAAACGGCAGCCCCGTCCGCTGGGAGCGGGGCGTCTGCAGCCTGGACGGGAGCGGCTTCCGCTATCGCTCCGAAAACGGGGAATTTGAGATCCCGGGGGAGAAGCTGCCGGCCCTGGCCTTCTCCTGCGGGGAGGAATTCGAACTCTACCAAGAAAACGAGCTGCACTACTTCTACCCGCTGGAGGAGCCCGAACAGGTCGCCCGCTGGGGCCTGGCGGCGGACCTGCTGGCGGTGCGGCGGCGCGCAAAGACGGAAGGAGAGAGATAAGATGGAAAAGACGAAGGAACAGCCCACCCTCATCAGCATCTCCAAGAAATCCTTCATCCAGGTGACCCTGCTGCTGCTGGGCCTGCTGATCCTGTCCATTGTCCTGACCTATATGATCCCCAAGGGCGAGTTCGGCCTGCTCCCCGACGGGGAGACCAATTATCTGGACTACGTCCGGCGGGACGATCTGGGGGGCATCCCCCTCTGGAAGGGCATTCTGGCGCCGCTGCTGGTCTTCGGCTCCGCCGACGGGCTGAAGCTGATCGTGCTGTCCCTGTTCCTGTTCGAGATCTCGGCGGCCTTTCAGGTGATGAACGACGTGGGCGGCATCCGCGCCCTGGTGGGGGCGGTGTCGGAGCGCTTCCGGGACCGCCGGGAGCTGCTGCTGGTGCTGATCTCCTTCCTGTTCTACTGCTTCGGCGCCTTCCTGGGGCTTTTCGAGGAGATGCTCACCATGCTGCCCATCGTGGCGGCCCTCTGCCTGGTGGTGGGCTTTGACTCCTTCACCGGCTTCCTCTGCTGCATCCTCTCCTGCGGCTTCGGCTTTGCCGGGGCCATCACCAATCCCTTTACGGTGCTGCTGGCCTCCCAGCTCATCGGCGCCAATCCCATGGAGCAAATCTGGTTCCGCATCCTGATCTTTCTGGTGATGTTCGGCCTGCTCCAGGGCTTCCTCTTCCTGTATCTTCGCAGGCTGAAGAAGGACCCGGCGGCCAGCCTTACCCGCCGGCATGACGAGGCCCTGCGCGCCTCCGCCGCGGGGCTGCTGCGCCCCGAGGAGCAGACGCCGGAGCGGGCCCGGCGCGTCAAGGGGAGCTATACGCTCTTCCTGCTCTGCGCCCTGGCCCTGATCGTGGTCTCCTCGCTGCTGCCGGCATTGCGGGACTATACGGTGGTGATCCTCATCGCCTATTTCCTGATCTTCGGCCTCCTGGCCGGGACCGCCGCCTGCAGGGACTTCCGCTTCGTGGGCAAAAGCTTTCTGCGGGGAATCGTCGGGGCCCTGCCCACCATCGTGTTCATCGCCCTGGCGGCCTCCATCAAATACGTCTTCGACGAGGGGCGGGTCCTGCCCACCATCGTCAACCAGATCAACATCCTCATCGAGGGCCGCAGCCCGGTGCTGGTGGCGCTGATCATCTACCTGATCGTGCTGCTGCTGGAGTTTTTCATCTCCTCCTCCACGGCCAAGGCCATCCTGGTGATGGGCCTGCTGGCCATGGTGAACACGGGCCTGAGCAAGCAGATGCTGGTGCTGCTCTACACCTTCGGCGACGGCTATACCAACGTGATCTTCCCCACCTCGCCGGTGCTGCTGATCTCCCTGTCCATGATCGAGGTGGAGTATTTTACCTGGATCCGGAAGAGCGCGGCGCTCTTCGCGGTGAATTTCCTGCTGGTGCTGGCCTTCATCGCCTTCGGCGTGCTCATCGGCTACTGATACGATGATCCAATAGACCCGCTTGAAATCTTCCGGCCAGATCTGTGTCATGCTTCGTTGCAGAGCTTGGAAATACGGAAGTATTCCCTGCGCTCTGCGCCTCGCCTGCCGCAAATCCGGCTCGAAATCTTTCTAAGCCGTCTTATTGGATAATCGTATGATGACCGAGCCAGGAAAATGCGACAAAACAAGCCAAACTGTTTGACATTCTCTTGACAATGGGGTAAAATATTTTTTGGCTTTCAAGCCTATCATCAAAAAGACTGAGGTGTGAGATGTACAAAGTAGTCACCAAGCGTTTTCTGAATGACGCGAAGACGATCTGCCTCTTTGAGATCGAGGCTCCCTTCATCGCGCGCCATGCCCGGGCGGGTCAGTTCGTGATCTTCCGGCTGGACGAGCAGGGCGAGCGCGTTCCCGTGTCCGTGGCCGGCTATGACCGGCAGAAGGGCACCGTGACCGTGATGGTGCAGGCCGCCGGCCGCACCACCAGGATGCTCCATACCGTGGAGCAGGGCGACTATATTTCCGACATTGCCGGTCCTCTGGGCAAGGCCACGGAGATGGAAGGCCTGAAGAAGGTCTGCGTGGTCGGCGGCGGCGTGGGCTGCGCCATTGCCTACCCCATCGCCAAGGAGATGCACGAGCGCGGCATCGAGGTCACCTTCATCGCCGGCTTCCGCAGCGCGGACATCGTGATCCTGAAGGACGAGCTGAAGGAAGTGTCCGACAAGCTCATCATGTGCACCGACGACGGCAGCTACGGCCGCAAGGGCTTTACCACCCTGTTCCTGAAGCAGGAGATCGAGGCCAATATCGACTGGAAGCGGCCCCAGTTCGACCGGGTCATCGCCATCGGACCGGACATCATGATGAAGTTCCTGGCCGACGTGACCAGACCCTACGGCATCAGCACCATCATCTCCCTGGACCCCATCATGGTGGACGGCACCGGCATGTGCGGCTGCTGCCGCGTGATCGTGGGCGGCGAGACCAAGTTCGCCTGCGTGGACGGGCCGGACTTTGACGCGCACCAGGTGGACTTCGATTCGCTCATCAAGCGCGCCGCCTTCTACAAGGAGGAGCAGGATGAGGCTGCCAAGCACATTTGCCGCATGACGGGAGGGAAGAGAAATGGCTGAACTGAATGAGAAACAGGTTGCGACCCCTGCCGCCACGAAGGACGAGATCCGCCTCGTGGAGGAAATGATCGGTATCGACGAAAACGGCAAGATCGACATTACCAAGCTGCAGGAGCGTCTGCCCGATCTGAAGCGGATCCTGACCAACGTCATCGTCAAGGAAAAGCTTCTCAAGCACCCCATGCCGGAGCAGGACCCCGTGGTCCGTTCCAGCAACTTCGACGAGGTGGCCCTGGGCTATGACGCCGAGACCGCCATCGCTGAGGCCAAGCGCTGCCTCAACTGCAAGAAGCCCATGTGCCGCGCCGGCTGCCCGGTCAGCGTGCGCATCCCCGAGTTTATCGCCAAGGTGGCCGAGGGCGACTTTGACGCCGCCTATGACATCATCACCTCCACCAACGCCCTGCCCGCCGTCTGCGGCCGCGTCTGCCCCCAGGAGCGGCAGTGCGAGAGCCGCTGCGTCCGGGGCGTCAAGGGCGAGAGCGTGGCCATCGGCCGTCTGGAGCGCTTCGTGGCGGACTACCACATGGCCAAGAAGGACAAGCCCCCCGTGGAAGTTCCCCCCAGCAACGGCCACAAGGTCGCCGTCATCGGCTCCGGCCCGGCGGGCCTGACCTGCGCCGGCGACGTGCGCAAGATGGGCTATGACGTGACCATTTTCGAGGCCTTCCACAAGTCCGGCGGCGTGCTGGTCTACGGTATCCCCCAGTTCCGTCTGCCCAAGGAGATCGTGGCCGCCGAGATTGAGAACCTCAAGGCCATCGGCGTGAAGATCGAGAACAACGTCATCGTGGGCAAGTCCATCACCATCGACGAGCTGTTCGAGGAGGGCTACGAGGCCGTGTTCATCGGCTCCGGCGCCGGCCTGCCCCAGTTCCTGCACATCCCCGGCGAGAACCTGATGGGCGTCTACTCCGCCAACGAGCTGCTGACCCGCACCAACCTGATGAAGGCCTACCGGGACGATTATGACACGCCCATCAAGCGCTTCAACAAGGTGGCTGTCGTCGGCGCCGGCAACGTGGCCATGGACGCGGCCCGCGTGGCCAAGCGTCTGGGCGCCAGCGAGGTGCACATCGTCTACCGACGCAGCCGCAACGAGATGCCCGCCCGCCAGGAGGAGGTCGAGCATGCCGAGGCCGAGGGCATTGAGTTTAACCTGCTCAACAACCCCTGCGCCATCATCGGCGACGAGAACGGCCATGTCATCGGCCTGGAGTGCGTGCCCCAGGAGCTGGGCGAGCCCGACGCCCGCGGCCGCCGCACCCCGATCCCCGTGGAGGATTCCAAGTGGGTCATGGACGTGGACACCGTCATCATCGCCATCGGCACCAGCCCCAACCCGCTGATCCGCTCCACCACCCCCGGCCTGACCACCACCCGTAAGGGCGGCATCGACGCGGACGATATGGCTCACACCGAAAAGGTGGCCGTCTTCGCCGGCGGCGACGCGGTCACCGGCTCCGCCACGGTCATCCTGGCCATGGGCGCCGGCAAGAACGCCGCCTACTGGATCGACGAGTATATCCGCCGCATCCACGGCGACCCTCCCCCTCCGATCCGCTGAACGCCTGACAGAAATGAAAAACGACGCCCTTCGGGGCGTCATTTTTCATTTTCGGCGACGGCGGCGAGCTGTTCGGCAAGCTCGCAGAAAAGGGAGCGCAGCTTCGGCTCCGGCCTCTCGTAGAGCTCCGGGAAATGGCTCTCGCAGAAGTAGACGCTGCCGTAGTGCATATCCCGAAAGACGGCGTGGACCTTGCCCTGGACGGCGTGGCCCTCGAAGACCACCTGGGGCGCCAGGATCCGCTCTCCCAGCAGCAGGCGCAGGGCCGCCTCCACGCAGGGCCGCGTGGGCTCCAGGGCGACCTGGAAATCATAGGTGTCCGTGCCCAGGTACTGGCCCTCCTGATAGACCACCTCCTCCAGCGTGTCCGGGAATTCCGGGGAGGCCACCCGGTTCAGGGCCACCTCGCCCACTCCCAGGCGCAGCTCGTCGGTGAGCCATTTGCTGCCTGCCTCCCAGGTGATGAGCTTGGACAGGAGGAGCAACTCGTCGTAGTCCAGCCGGGGGCGGCCCTCCACCGCGTTCCAGCCCTCCGCCGCCGCCAGCCCCGCCTCCCGGTCGCCGGCCAGCACGGCCTCGGTCAGCAGGCTCAGCCAGTCCGGCTCCGGCTCCTCCGCCCGGGCTCCGGTGGACATGCACAGCCACATCAGCGCCGCGGCCAGGAATAGAAACAAGCGCTTTATCCTATTCTCTGATAGAAAGCTTGAATCGGATTTGCGAGATGGATTTGTGTCAGGCGAGGCGGCCTTTGCAGCGAATAATGGAAATATATTTGCAAAAAGGGCAACGAAGCATGGCGCAAATCCAGCCGCAAAGAATTTGAGATTTCTATTAGAGGATAGGATCACGAAAAACACCTCCCTTTGCGTCCAGTATACGCAAGGGGAGGTGTAAACTTTGTCGCAACGCGCCGGGAAATGGGAAAGAGTTCCGATTTGCGAAGAGGATCAGCTGCGCTTTTTGGTGGAGGTGGCCACGGAGCGCAGACCCTCCAGCCAGGCGGCGGGGACGGCCAGACTGCCCGTGCCGCTGCCCAGGGCGATCCCGGGCTTGCTGCTGCCGTGAAAGCCGCTGCCGCCGGTGGGGACCAGGCCGTATTCCTTCGCCAGCTTCAGCAAGGCCCGGCTCTGCTCCTCGTCATAGAGGGAGCAGCGGCACTCCAGGCCCAGCAGCCCGTGGTCCATGCAGTGCTCGATGAGCTGCCGCAGGGCCGGTTCCTCCAGCCCGTACTGGAAGGGGTGGGCCAGCACCGGCACGCCGCCGGCCTCCCGGATTACCTCCACCGAGCGCTGGATGGAGATCGTCCTCCGGGGCAGGTAATAAGGCTGTCCCTTTTCCAGGTAGCGGCCGCAGGCGTCCTGCACGCTCTCGGCTTTCCCTAGCTCCACCAGCGCTTCGCCGAACTGGGGGAGGTCCGGGGAGGGGCCGAAGCGGCGGCACAGCTCGTCATAGTCGATGGGGATGCCGTCGGCGGCCATCATGGCGGCCATTTTCCGGCCGCGGGCCTTGCGCTCCGCCGCGATGCCGTCCAGGGTCCGGGTGAGGGCGGGGGAGTTGGTGCGCACGAAATAGCCCAGGATGTGGATGGTCTTGCCGTAGCGGCTGGTGAGCTCCACGCCGGCCACCGCTTCGAGACCCAGCTCCTGGCCCGCGGCGGCGGCCTCCGCGCAGCCGGAGACCGTGTCGTGGTCGGTGATGGCCACGGCGGAAAGCCCCAGCTCGTGGGCCATGCGCACCACCTCCGCCGGCGAGCAGCTCCCGTCCGAGGCGGTGGTATGAATATGAAGGTCAACGGTTTTCGTCACGATCACCTTCCCTGTATGGTCCCATGAAAATGAAGGAATGAAGGAATGAAGGAATGAAGGAATGAAGACCCCTTCAGTCTCGCTCGCTGAGCTCGCTCGACAGCTCCCCCGGAGGGGGAGCCAAGATGCGGCCTCGCTTCCCGGAGGGGGAGGCGAGATGCGGTCTTGCTTCCCCCTTGGGGGGAAGTCCCCAGTGCGCACACTGGGGAATAGGGGGAATTTCAATCCGTCGCGCAGCGACACCGCAATTTCTTCATCAGCGCAGCGTCTTCATTTCTTCACTCCCGCTCCGATCCGCGCCGCCATCTCGTCGTGGGCGGCCAGTTCCGCGGCGTCGTCCAGAGGACTGAGCTCCGCCCGGCCGTACTTCCGCTCCAGAGCGGTGCGCAGGATGAAGTCGCAGAGCGCCGGGTTTTTCGGCAGCAGGGGACCGTGGCTGTAGGTGCCGAAGACGTTGCGGTAGCGCACGCCCTCGGTCTTGTCCTCTCCGTTGTTGCCGAAGCCCGCCAGCACCGTGCCCAGGGGCTTGACGGCGCTGCCCAGGCGGGTCTGGCCGCTGTGGTTCTCGAAGCCCACCACCAGGCTGCCGCCGCTCTCGGGGGCGCACTGAAATTTATAGTTGCCGATCATGCGCTTCTTGCTGCCCACGGTATAGAGGTCCAGGGCGCCGATGAAGTCGCAGCGCTTGCCGTCGTAGGTCTCGTAGTAGTGGCCCAGCATCTGGTAGCCGCCGCAGATGGTGAGGAAGGGCATGCCGTCCTCCACCGCGGCGCGGATATCCCTGTCCTTGCCGGTGTGCAGATCCTCCAGCAGCACCTGCTGCTCGAAGTCCTGCCCGCCGCCGATGAACACCAGGTCAAAGTCCGCGAGGGGGGCCTTTTCGCCGATGGGGAGCCGGGTGACCCGGGATTCGATCCCGCGCCAGCGCAGCCGCTGCTGCAGGCAGATCACGTTGCCCCGGTCGCCGTAGAGATTCAGCACGTCCGGGTACATATGGCAGATCTTCAGTTCCATCCCCAACACCTCACTTTTCCCAGAATTCGGCCCCGCCCACCTTGTGGACCACGGCCTGCCGCAGCTCCAGCATGGCGGTGTAGGTGGGCATGAGGAACACGGGCAGCTCCTGCTGAGCCGCCCAGTCCACCAGCCGGTGGTAGTCCCGCTCCACGCGGATCTTCTCGTCGGAGATCCCGGCGTACTTGATGCGCACCCGCATGTCCAGGGCCCGGTCGCCGGAGACGATCACCTGCTTCATCCGCCGCTCCAGGCTCTTGAGGCCCTCGAAGTCCGCGTCCCAGATCCAGGAGATGTCGGTGCCGTCGGCCGCCCGGTCGTTGAGGCAGACCACCAGCAGGAAATCCTCCTGCACCTGCTGCAAAAAGTCGATGACCTGGTTGCAGCCCGCGGGGTTTTTCACCAGCATCATCTTGGCGCCGGCCTTGCCCAGCGGAAACTGCTCCATGCGCCCGAAGCCGCAGGAGAAGCTGGCCAGAGCCTCCACCGCGGTCTGCAGGGGCAGGCCCATGGCGGTGACGCCGGCCACGGCGCCCACGGCGTTGTAGATGTTGTACACGGCGGGGAGATTGACCCGGGCCAGGACCTTTTCCCCGTCCAGCTCCAGAACGACGCTGCTGCCGTCCATCCCCTGCTCGGGCACGGCGGTGACGGCCACGTCCGCCTTATGGCGCCGGTAGCCGCAGGCGGGGCAGCGGAAGCCGCCCAGGTGGCCGTAGCTCACATAGTCATACTCGTAGGCAGTCTTGCAGCGGATGCAGTGGGTGGCGTCGGAGATCTCCGGCAGGGGCCGGGAGGGGACGGCGCCCTTTTCCAGGCCGAACCAGCGCACCGGATTGGGCAGGTCCAGGGCCAGGGAGGCGGTCAGGGAGCAGTCCGCGTTCAGGCAGAGCACCGCCTCCGGCGCGCCCTGGATGGCGGCGCGGATGTTCTCCAGGGTGTGGGTCACCTCGCCGTAGCGGTCCAGCTGATCCCGGAAGAGGTTGGTCACCACGATGACCCGAGGCTTGATCTGCCCGAAAACCGTGCGGGCCGCCGCCTCGTCGCACTCGATGACGGCGTATTCCTTCCGGGAGCGGCCCCGGAGGTCGGCGTTCATCACCAGCTCGGTGACGATGCCGCTGGCCAGGTTGGCGCCGGAGCGGTTGGCCAGGTAGCGCAGGCCCTGCTTGGCAAAGGCCTCCTCGATCATGCGGGCGCTGGTGGTCTTGCCGTTGGTGCCGGTGATGGCCAGGATCTTCAAATCCTTGGCCAACCACTCCAGCAGATTCGGGCAGAGCCGCAGCGCCCAGCTCCCCGGCATGGCGGTGCCGCCCCGGTGCAGCAGGCGGGAGAGGCCCCGCAGCAGCCTGCACAGCAGGATAGCGAGAAAAGCACGGATCTTCATGCTTTGCGTTCCTTTCTGAATTCAGATAAAACAGTCTATGAAAAAACAATTTATTATAGCATAGCCGCCGCCCGATGGCAATTCCTCCGGCGAGAAAAGAAGGGGAGCGGGAGAAAAACGGACAAAAGGAAAAAGCGAAGCGTTTTCGGCCGCTCCGCTTTCCTATGAAATGAGGACAAAATGAAAAAGATGAAATCTCTGCTTGCGAGTATAGAATACCGCGAAGATGTTTCGGAAGTAACCCAAATCATGTTACAAGAATGTAAAATGGAAGGGGTTTTTTCCTTGACATTCCAAATTGCCGGGACTATACTCTATTATAGTGGCTTATTCCACACATCAATCAAGAAAAGGAGAACAAAAATGAAAAAGTTTTTTGCGCTTCTGCTGGTCCTGTGCATGATCTTTGCGCTGGCGGCCTGCGGCGGCAAGAACGCTGTCGGCACCTGGCAGGGCAAGGTCAATCTGGCTGAAGTCGCCGGCGCCGAGCTGGGCGAGCTGAAGGACTACATGAAGGACGCCAATGTGGACTTCATCCTGGAGCTGAAGAGCGATAACACCTTCACCCTGCAGATGGACGGCACCGCCCTGATGCCCATTCTGAAGGACGCTTTCCGCGCCTACCTGGATGACATGCTCAGCTCGATGGGCATGACCGCCGCCGACTATGAAGCCGCGGCCGGCCAGTCTGTGGACGCCCTGATCGACTCCGCCCTTGCCGAGATGAACACCGACGATCTGAACAAGTCCATCAGCGGCACCTACACCGACAACGGCGGCAAGCTGGTCCTGACCCCGAACGACGGCAGCGCTCCTGTCAACGGCTCCTGGGAGAAGGACGCCCTGACCCTGCACGACGACGATATCGGCGATATCGCCTTCACCCGCAAGTAATTTTCTTCCAAAACATATGCTCCTGAGACTGTTTCGGTCTCAGGAGCATTTTTTCATTATCGGCCGGCCCGGTCCGCCGCCCAGTCCGCCCGGGTGAGCAGCATCTCCTCCGTAGGGATCCGCTTGCCGTCCCGCTCAAAGACAGAGCGGGCGAAAAGGCGCAGACCCGCCTTTTCCTGGACCCGGCGGGAGGCGCCGTTGAAGGAAAAACAGCCGGTGTTCACATAGTCCAGGTCCGTGTGGGTGAAGGTCCAGTCCAGCGCGGCGCGCAGCAGCTCCGTCATGAGGCCCCGGTTCCAGTAGTCCTGATTCAGGACCAGGGAGAAGCTCAGACCCCGCAGCTGCGCCAGTCTCGGCTCCTCCTCCAGATAGGGAGAGGCGCCCAGGGAGAAGTTGCCGACGGCCCGGTCCTCCTCCTTCAGCAGGATGGCGAAAGTCCGGGGCGCGCGCTTCGGGTGCAGCACCCAGTCAAAGAGCTCCCGGGCCTGAGCCGTCGTGTCGATCTCCGGGTTCCCGGCCAGACGCTGCTGCTCCTTCTGCAGGATATAGGCGGCAAAATCGGGGAAGTCCTCCTCCCGGAAAAGGCGCAGCCGCAGCCGTCGGGTCTCCACCGGCTCTCGCTGCATCTCCGCCGACACGGCGTCCAGGATCTCCTGCTGTTTTTCCTGCGACATGGCCTTCGCCTCCCGTTTGTTCTTCCCCCGCAGTTTACCACCCCGGGACCGGAAAGGCAAGAGCCCGGCCCCCGCTCTCTCAAAAGCAAAACGGAAAAGCGTCCGGGGCTGGCTTTTTTCTTTCATCTGTCGTATAATGGGAAAAACGGTATCCCGCATCATCAGGGACCGGGACGGGGCGTCCCCCCGGATCTGTCCGTGCAAAGCGCAAAGGAGACTGCCATGAGAGCCGTGACCAAGGAGGAAAAAACCATCCGCATGACCACCCAGCCGGTGGAAAAGCTGATCTGTCGGCTGGCGATCCCCACCATCATCAGCATGCTGGTCACCTCCTTCTACAACCTGGCGGACACCTTCTTTGTCCGCCATCTGGAGCAGGACAGCATGGTGGCGGCGGTGGGTGTGGTGCTGCCGCTGATGAACATCATCCAGGCCATCGGCTTCTACCACGGCCACGGCTCCGGCAATTTCATCTCCCGGGCCTTCGGGCGCAAGGATTTTGACGAGGCGGAGAAAATGGCCGCCACCGGCTTCTTCTCCGCGGTGGGCCTGGGCCTGATCCTGATGGTCTTCGGCCTGCTGTTCCGGCGGCCCTTCGCCCTGCTCCTGGGGGCCAAGACCGAGGCTACCCTGGGCTATACCATGGACTATATGCGCTTTATCCTCCTGGCCACGCCCTTCATGATGGGCAGCATCGTGATGAACAACCAGCTGCGCATGCAGGGCAACGCCTTCTTCTCCATGCTGGGTCTGGCCTCCGGCGCGGTGCTGAACCTGTTTTTGGACCCGATCCTGATCTTCAAGGCCGGGGACGCCATCGGCGTTGCCGGGATCACCATGGGCTTTGGCGCGGGGATGGGCGTGGCCGGCGCGGCCCTGGCCACCGGCATCAGCCAGGTGTTCAGCTTCTGCGTGCTGGCCGTGGGCCTCTTCCGCAGCGACAATGTGAAGATCCGGCTGAAAAATTTCACTCCCACGATGTATTACTTCAAGGGCATCTTCAAGGGCGGCCTGCCCTCCCTGGCCCGCCAGGGCGTGGCCAGCATCGCCACGGCCAGCCTGAACCACTCCATCGGCCTGTATCTGGCGGACCCCCTGATCATCGACGCGGCCCAGGCCGCCATGACCGGCGTGAACCGGATCATGATGCTGATGTACTCCAGCCTCATCGGCTTCGGCCAGGGCTTCCAGCCGGTCTGCGGCTTCAATTACGGCGCGAAACGCTACGACCGGGTGCTGAAGGCCTTCTGGTTCTGCCTCAAGGTGGCCGTGGCGGTGCTGCTGTGCCTGTCCTGCCTGGGCTTCGTCTTTGCCCGGCCCATCACCAATCTGGTGGCGGGGGCCAGCAAAGAGGCGCTGGAGATCGCGGCCTTCACCCTGCGGGTGCAGCTGACGGCCTTCCCCCTGGCGGCCTGGGTGGTGCTGTGCAACATGATGCTGCAGAACATCGGCGTCACCGGCAAGGCCACGCTCCTGGCCCTGGCCCGGCAGGGTCTGGCCTTCATCCCCCTGGTGCTGCTGCTGCCGGGACTTTTCCGCCTGCTGGGGCTGGAGCCCCTGCTGGGCATCGAGATGGTCCAAGCCCTGGCGGACGTGGTCTCCCTCCTCATCGCCATCCCCGTGGGCCTGAGCGAGATCCGCAAGCTGGAGCGTCTGCGGGACACGGAAAACGCAGGCATGTAAACAAAAAACGCGCCCTCGGGCGCGTACTCCGTAAAGAAGCTGTTTTGAGGCGGCAATCACCGGCTCAAAAGGATATGAAACCGGCGTGACCGCAGCGGTCACGCCGGTGTTTTTATTGGCGCTTTAGCGACAATAAACCCCCGGTTCTACCGGGGAGAATAAAAGGCTTTAGCATAAGCATAACCCTCCATGAACAGTATCGGTAAAGG
>CACYLY010000017.1:0-23123 GCA_902775355.1 Oscillospiraceae bacterium | reverse complement strand
TGCATGAACAGAACTTCGATGCCCCTTGAGGGGTTCTGCCTGTATCGTGCCCTTCTAGGGCTCATGCAAACCACCACTTCAGTGGTGGTTTTGATTTTCCTGGATTTTGTGGGGCAAAACCCGATGCTCGTTATAACTGTGGACAACAGAATATCTATTCGGCAAATGGGAATTTGTCTGTCTATTCCTGACCGTCCGTTTCGTCATCGTCATTCTTTTCGCTGTTATGACCGAAGGCCAATCCAAGAGCCATTCCCATCGATAGTCCAATAGGCATCCACAAACCGATGTTTTTTGTTGCAACTCCGACTGCAGTTCCGATTGCAATTCCTATACACATACCAATCGTAAGGCCGGATGAATTATTGCCTTTCTTGTTGTTCTTGTTATTCTCGCTCATAAAAGCACCTCATTAAATCCCGGTTTGTCAATATAACTATTTCTTTCTATCCTCATTAGGCTCTGTCTGACTTAAATATGTCATCGATGCTGCCAGACCGATAGCTATCAACACCCACCGGATAGCACCCTCGCAAAAGTCTTTGAAACCGCCTCCTACAATCCTGCTGATGGCATACACCAGCAGAACAGCGATAACCAGGATAGCAGTTACTCCGATCAGCCTCTTGTTGTTATTGGCGTCTTTTGCGTCTTTCCTCACTTTTTCCACCATTTTCGAATCTCCCTTCACCAATTCATCCAAACTGATGCTGTAGAGATCGCTGAGACTTATTAAACTGACGATATCGGGCAACGACTTTCCGTTTTCCCAATGGGAAACGGTCACACGGGATACCATGATCTTCTCTGCAACTTGATCCTGTGTCATGCTGGCCTTCTGCCTTGCTTCTTTCAGTTTTTCCGAAATCATCATCTTTACGATCTCCTTTGCATGGCTTTAGTTTATCCGAAAATGAACCCGCCTGTCTATCAAATGGTTTTTACAAACCTCTCAATCGCTGTAAAAAAACCTTTACATCACCATTTTTCAAGGTTTTTCTTCATCATAACAGAGGGAGCCGGACGCCGGACCCGATCATCCGACAAACCGAGATTTGTTTTTATCATTATACCATTGCTGACCCGCGCGGTCAATTACCCTGCTTTCAAAGAGAAGGAGACACTTCCTTATGAAGTGCCTCCTTCGGGCGCGTTTTTTTGCCTGGGTATGGAAAAAGCAAAAAACTCTGTTATAATGAATGATGGTACCATGTTCACAAAGCGGAAACCGATCAAGGAGGATCTGTCCATGAAACGCACAACACGAATCCTGGCGCTGCTGCTGGTACTGGCGCTGGCCCTGAGTCTGGCGCCCGCCACGGCTCTGGCCGACCCGCCCCAGGAGGAATGCCGCGAAGGCGGGCAGCATATTTGGGATGTGTATTCGGATTCGGCGACCTGTACCGAGAGCGGCACCAGGATCTGGCGCTGCAGAAAATGCGGGATCTGGCATCAGGAGGCCTCGCCCGCTCTGGGCCACGCCTGGAACGAGGGGGTGCTGATCTCCGGGGATGGGCTGCTGAGCCCCCAGACCATGCACTACTACTGCTGGCGCTGCGGCGAGACCAGGGACGAGACCGTCCCGCCCAGCGGCTCCGCGGTGCTGGACCTCTATCGCAACAAGGACGCGGACTCCGACCTGGTGATCACGCTGCAGCCCCAGGGCGGTATCCTGGCCGACGCGGCGGACGCCTCCCACACCATGACTGTGGCGGCGGAGGGCGGCGTGGAGCCCTATACCTACGAATGGCGCGGCGTGGACAAGGGCGTGACCGAGTATCTGGACGGCAATCCCGTGGGCTACGCGGTGCACAGCAACAGCCGCCGCGCCGCGGAGGAGGCCGCCCGGCGCCGGGCTGCCTTCTACGAACAGTATCTGAACTACACCCGGGAGCACTTCGGCGTGGAGGACGTGGAGGGCGCCCTGCGGGGATGGACGGAGCTGCAGATCCGCGAGTACGGCGACATCCAGATGACCAGCGGCGCGGATCCGAGCTACACCGCCGACATCGGCGACTGCTGGTATTACTGCATCGTCCGGGACGCCGCGGGCCATCAGGCCCAGTCGGACCGGGCCTTTGTGGGCAATCCCCTCTATATCCTCTATCAGCCCGTGGACGCCGAGCTGAAGGACGGCCAGGTCTGGCTGAGCTGCCAGGCCGGCGGCGGCAGCGGCAATTACCGCTATACCTGGTATCGGGAGGACAGGAATCATAAGCTGGATCAGACGGGGATCGTGGCGCTGATCAAGGAGCCGGGCGAATACTTCTGCGTCGTACGGGACGGGGACCAGGAGGCGGTCAGCGCCACGGTCACGGTGACGGGGAAGCCTTCCCAGAGCGAGGAAGCGCCTACCATCGTCGTTCAGCCGAAAAGCCATAACCTGAAGCCGAAAACCAATAACAGCTACAGCGTGAAGCTGACCTGCAAGGGCAAGCTGCAGAACGGAAACGACAAGCAGCTGCGATACTACTGGCAGCGCATGGGATCGAACGGCTGGTACAATGTTCAGGGAGGCAGGGAAAAGACCCTGACGCTTCATGGCTCCAGCGCGAAGATCAGCGGCCTGTACCGCTGCGTTGTCGTCAATTCCGCATGCGGAAGACGGACTGTCAGCAAAACGGTCCGCGTTCAGACGAAGATGGACGTCAAGCAATTCTACTTTTCGAAAGATGTCCTGAATGGCAGGGTCGTCGGCGGCGTCCCGCCTTACCGGATCGTGATCGTGCAGCATCGGACGAAGGATAAGCAGCAGCCCGCCCTGAAAGTGACCACGCTCAAGATCGGAGCGAACGGAAAGTTCTCCGTCCGCCTGATCCCCCAGAAATGGAAGTATTACCGGATGACCGTGATGCAGAACGGCGTGCCGAAGATCGTAAACTACCGGGCGTATTACAGCGTCATTGTGTACGATTCGACCGGGCAGGTGTTCCGGTCGAAGACGATCCGCTACCCGGGCTGAGACAGGGCGAAAGGAGGATCGACATGAAAAAAGCTCTTGCCATTCTGTTGGCTTTCACGCTGCTCCTGGCCCTGGCCGCCTGCGGCGGGACGGAGAGCGATCCCGCGCCCGAGACCGCGGCTCCCGCCGCGCCGGAGATGCCGCCGGAGACTGCTGCCCCCGCGGCAGAGGCCGACGGCGACTCAGCCGGGGATGAAACAGACGAGGACATCCCTGAGGACGATGCGTCCGGCGAGGATCTGGAGGACTTTTCCCGGACGGAGGAGGCACTGACGGGCCTCTGGTACTGCCAGATCGAGGGCGTGGACCTGGCTCTGGAGCTGCGGGCCGACGGGGCCTACACCATGAGCCTGCCCGCCGTCCCGGAGGAGACGATCTCCGGCATCTGGCGGCTGGAGGACGGCTTTGTCTGGCTGGACGACAGCGTACAGCCTCTGTCCGTCATGGGGGATTCGCTGTACTGGCACGAGGTGGGCGCCTACGCCACCCGGGAGGAGCCTGCGCCGATCTATCGCGCCGCCGAGACCGTGGAAAGCCCGGCGGGGGCCATGGACGGCTACTGGGTGGCCCTTTTCCTGCAGGTGGACGGCCAGGTTTTCTCCACGGAGCTGCTGGGGGAGGAGCTGGACCTGTACCTGGAGGGACGGCGCGCGGCCCTGGGCGGATTCTTCGGGGACCGGATCGTGGACCTGGAGGAGACCGACGGCGTTCTTCGCTTCGCCGGAGAGGGCTTTCGGGCGGACCTGGCCCTGCAGGCCGACGGCCTGATGCGCCTGACCCTCTCCACCGAGGGCGAGGGGGAGCTGTACTACTACCTGCTGCCGGTGAGCCTGAACAACGCCGAGGACGCCGACGCGTAGGGGCGACCTTTGGTCGCCCGCCGTTGACCGGTCGGATGCGTGATCCGCGGCGCGATGAGGGCATCGCGCCCTACGCGGCTTGACCGGCTTCTGTCGTAGGGGCGCTTCAGGTCGCGCCCGCGGTCCCGTCTTGTCATTGCGAACCAGTGACCGATGAGCCTGGTGTGGCAATCCGTTTTCTCCGTCCGGCCCGTGCCGACGCGTGACATTTCCGCACATAACAAACCAGGCGCTGCGTTTTTGACGCAGCGCCTGGTTTTTCCGTTTCAGAGCTCCTTCCGCTTCCGGAAGAGGTATTCGTCCAGCTCCTTTTTGACCTTCTCGGGGATCTCCCGGCCCACGGGGCAGAGGGCGGCCTGGGCCATGCGGCGGGTGAACTCCGCAATGAAGGCGATATCCTTCTGCAGCTGCTCCATGGACAGGACCTCCGGCCGGTCGTAGCGGCAGTGAATGGGGGCCACGTCCCTGCTTGCGATCCGGGCCAGGGACACGGCGGGCACGCCCTTGTCCGCAAATGGCGTGGAGTCGCTGGAATAGATGCCGATCCGGGGCTCCACGGGGAAGCCCAGCTCCGCGCCCATGTAGCGCAGGTAGTGGGCCAGGGCCTCCTCGGCGGAGACCCGGGCGATGAACTTGCCCATGATGGTGCCGATCATGTCAAGATTGATGTTCAGGGCAATCTTCTCCAGTTCCGCCTCATGGTCCCGGACATAGGCCTTGGAGCCCAGCAGGCCCCGCTCCTCGCTGCCGCAGAACACAAAGCGCAGGCCGTAGTTCCGCTTCTTGTTCCGCAGAGCCTCCAGCACCCCAAGCAGCCCCGCACAGCCGGACATGTTGTCGTAGGAGCCGTGGGACAGGGCGGTGCTGTCGTAATGGGCGGAGAGGGTGATCCACTCCTCCCGCTCCCCGGGCAGCTCCGCGATCACGTTGTGGGATTCGCCCTCCCACTCCCGCTGGCGGATGACGAGCTTCACCCGCTTGACCTTGTTCTTCACCAGCTGCACGGCGCTCTCGCTGTGGATCATGGCGCAGAGGACCTTTCGCTCCTCGCCCACCACATGAGCCCGCAGATCCCGCTCGTCAATGTCCCGGTTGGGGAAGTGGATGTTGCCGTACTGGAAGAGGATGGCCCTGGCCCCGGCCTTCATCAGGTCCTGATAGGGGAAGAAGCCGATGCCCTGGGTATCCATCAGCACGATCTTGTCCTTCGCCCCGGCGATGGACACCGGATCCTGCCCGGGCATGTAATAGAGCTCGCCCTCCGTCTCTCCGCTGCCGCAGCAGAAGAAGCCCCGACAGGGGATCTCCTTCCCGTCGGTAAAAACATGGGCTTCCTCGATCTCCCCCATGGGGACGGGAAAGCTCTCCAGCCGGGCGGGGACGCCCAGCTCCTCGCAGCGGGCCTTCAGATACTCCGCCGCCCGCAGCTCCTCGGGGGTGCCGCTGCGGCGGACGAAATCGGTGTCCAGAAAGATCTTCTTCAGGGCGCGTGTGTTCATGAGAACACTCCTTTCCGTCGTTTCCTGCGCCGCGGGCAGGGCCCCGGCGCGATTTCCGCCCCCTATTGTACCCGCCGGGGAGGAAACTTGCAAGGGCCCATCCCGATCCGGCGCCAATTTGTTTGACAAAAAACGGGTAGGGGATTATACTAATAATTACGAGGCATCTCAACCAAATACAGAGAGGAGCAAACACATGAAAAAGATCATTTCCTGCGTTCTGGTGCTGGCCATGTTCCTCAGCCTGGGCATCGGCAGCGCCTTGGCCGGCGTCCCCACGGAGCCGGTCGGCAGCTATGAGCTGACGAACCTGATCATGGAAGGCGAGGATTACACGGAGATTCTCAAGAGCGCCGATATCGTCTTCACCCTGGAGCTGCGGGAGGACGGCACCGGCGTCCTCGTTCAGGGCGACGATGTGCTGGACCTGACCTGGGACGCGGAGAACATCTATGCCGACGATGGGATCCCCGTGCCCTACACCTATGAGGACGGCGTGCTGGTCATGGAAGACAGCGACATGACCATGACCTTCACCAAGACCGACAAGCTGGACACCAAGAGCCCCGAAGCGGGCGATGACCGCGGCATTGTGGACCTGTGGGTCGGCACGATGGACATCAAGCCCTTCATCGAGGAGGCCGAGCCCGAGCTGGGCGCCCTGCTGGAAAGCGCTCCCATGACCATCACCATGGAGATGCGCGAGGATGGCAGCTACCTCATGAGCCTGGACGCTTCCCCCATGCTTCCCGCCTTGCGGGCCGCCATGTACGGCTATATCGAACAGCTGTGCAAGGACAACGGCATCTCCGTCGAGGACTATGAGGAGAGTACCGGCAAAACCCTGGAAGAGACGGTGGACGAGGCCCTGGAGGCATTTGACCTCAACGATATCAACCAGACCGTGGAAGGCGTCTACGAGGAAGCCAACGGCCAGGTGATCTGGGACAAGGGAGCCGGCGAGACCCGCGGTCTCTACACCGGCGACACTCTGGTCTTCTCGCTGGAGAGCTTCGGCGAGGTCGTGCTGACCCGCGCCGGTATCTACGGCATCTGGGTGGCGGAGATAGACCTGCTGACCTTCCTGGGCGAAGAGGACGAGGAGATGGCCGACCTGCTGGACGGGATCACCGCCCAGATCACCCTGGAGCTCCGGTCCGACGAGAGCTTCATCCTGTCGCTGGACGCCGAGGCGCTGATCCCCGCCCTGCGTATGGCCCTGCTGGGCTATTTTGAGCAGGTCCTGGAAGAGAGCGGCATGTCCGCCGAGGACTTTGAGAAGATGACCGGCATGAGCCTGGAGGCAACGGTGGACGCGGCGCTGACGGAGCTGGATGCGGGTGAGATGGGCGCAGCCCTCGCCGGCACCTGGGAGCAGAAGGACGATCAGCTGATCCTGAAGGCGGACAATTCCAAGGAAGAGACCGCCACCCTCCAGGGCGGCAAGCTGACCTTCGCCACCGAAGATTACGGCGATCTGTGCTTCCTGCACGTGATCAATGAGGACGTGCTGGCCAAGGGCGAGGGCGTGATGAGCTACGCCGAGTATGCCGCCGCCCAGACGGACGACGAGGTGGTCATCGAGGCCTATGTGCTGGATCACCAGTCCTGGTGGGACGACAAGATCAGCGTCTACGCTCAGGACGCCGACGGCGCTTACTTCATCTACAACATGGCCTGCTCCGAAGAGGACGCCGAGCTGCTGGTCCCCGGCCAGAAGATCCGGGTCACCGGCTTTAAGTCCGAGTGGGCCGGCGAGGTGGAGATCACCGACGCGAGCTTCGAATTCCTGCGCGGCAGCTACAGCTTCAAGCCCGTGGACATCACCGAGGCCTGGGGCACCGTGGATATGATCCAGTATCAGAATCGGCTGGTCAGCTTCAGGGGCGCCAAGGTGGAGCCCTATGACGAGACCGGCGCCGCCTTCGTCTACAAGGATCCCGACGGCAAGACCGACGACCTGTATTTCAAGGTCACCATCGGCGACACCACCTATGAGTTCTGCGTGGAGTACTATCTGCGCGGCAGCGACACCGAGGTCTACAAGACCGTTGAGGGCCTGCACGTGGGCGACGTGATCGACCTGAAGGGCTACCTGTACTGGTACGAGGGACCCAACCTCCATACCATCGGCGTGACCGTGAGGGAGAGCGCGGAGGACTGAAGCGCATAGGATCGAGCGAGGCAAAACCGAATAATCCAAAGCAAAACGGACCGTCATCTTGAGCGGAGGCGAAGCCGGAGTCGAAAGATCTAAAGTCTTGAAAACACGGGCTTTTTAGATCCTTCGACTTCGCTGCGCTTCGCTCAGGATGACAGCAACCCCACTTTGTCTACAGTCTGAGGCGGGCCGACGCCCTCGGCGGCCCGCTTCGGCCATTCAGCATGAACAGAGCAACGGCGTGTAAGTATATCGGGCTGTTGGAGGGATAAAACGGCAGGGGAGGGTATGCCCCCCTTCACGTTCAATCCTGCAAAAATGGGAGCTTTTTCTGGAGTTTCCATTTTTGCTTTCAAGCTGTCGACAAAATGTCGACAGCTTGAGCCCGGGGCGTTGGCCCCGGGCTCAATGTGTAGACAACCCCATGCTGCAAGGCCGGGATACGCATGGGGGGATTGTAAAGGGGGAGTGTGTTGCTCCCTGCCCGATACTAAAAGATTGTGGAAATCAGAAAAAACCCAAACAGCACTACCAGCGGACCAATAAAAATGCCGATGAATCCCATGCTCTGTACGCCTGCTACGGAGCAGAGGATACAAACAATTGCGGCAATCGCATAAATGATCCACTGAAAAATTTTGCCGCACCCATCATTGTCCATTTACTCAGGCACCTCCTGTTCCAATTGTTACGGACTATCCGTTCCGCCGTTTGGCGGTCTGCACCTTCTGATTCGGAGAATACCTTTTTTCACGCCTTGCCTGAGCCCGTGCTTTTGAACAGAGAGGATCATATACTCTGAACAGCAGGGCGTGAAGCGGCACCTTCCCCTGACAGCCTTTGGCGCATACTTCTGATACATCCGGATCGTTTTAACAAAAGCGTCTGTAATAAACGCTTTCTTCCCTGGTCAGAAAAAAGAATCGGATCGTACCATAGGCTCGGCTCCGCTCATGGAGGCTTCATCCCATGATGGCGTCATAGTCCGCCCAACAGCTGGAACACCAATTTCTCGTGACTCCCGCGGCGTCCTTCCTGGAGATCAGGCGGTCGACTTTCTTCCCGCAGCTCGGGCAGGTGACCTTGTTGGAACTGCTGGGGCTTCCGCTGACGGTCACATAGGTGTAACCGGTCCCGCCGCAGCTGGTACAGGGCCCGTATTCGTAATCGTTTTTCCCGTTCAGAGCGGCTTCCGTTGCACTGCCTCCATAATAATACCGTACTTTTCCGGTCCCGTTGCACATGGAGCAGGTCACCTTTTCCTTCGAGCCGGAACGGTTTGCGGAGGCCGAGCTGTCCGGGGCTTCCACGGCGGGGGTGACGTCGGGCAGGCTGCCGGGAGTGGGTCTGGGCGTGGTCGGGGGCACCGTTGCGGCAGAGCCCGGGGCATTGGAGGCGCTTCCACATCCCGCTGCGCAGAGAAGCATCGCAAGAGCGACAATCAACAGCAAAAGCTTTCTCATTTTTCTTCTGTCCCTTCTGGCTTCGCAGCTTGTGCAGGTTTCTTCTCAGCCCGCAGCAGCGCGGACCATTGCCGCGTGGGTGGTGCAATACCAATAGCTTCCAACCTTCTGCGTCGCTGCCTTACCGCAGACGTAACATTCATGGGAAGTGGTGCTGGGCGAAGAAGTCCTGCTGCTGTAAGAGGATCTCCTGCTGCTGCCTCCCGTGCAGGAAGCAAGCAAGGCGATCAAAACGATCACGGCCACAACGATTATCCAAGTTTTCTTCATTCCCTGTTCCTCTCTTTCGTTCTAAAATTCACCGCGCATTTTCGGGAAAAATAAAAAGTGCGCAGCCCAAACGGAACCTCGCACGAAAAACGCAGCTCCGTCTGTTCATGACGAATGGTTCCGACAAAAATATTTTACCAGCTTAAAATTCAAAAACCAATTGCCTGGCTGCATACTGTTTGCGTTTTTCCCGTTTTTTTGAGAAAACGGGGCTGTCTTCGCGGAAATGCGAACGCTTAGCCCGTTGGAAGCTGCGAAAAACCTTGGCGTGATGGGCCTTGATTTTCCATCCGGACGGATCCCGTGCAGATTATCCCCACGGGACGTGGAGGACGCCGCCCCCTGCGAAGGAAGCGGAAAACAGCGCGGGCGCGACCGGAAGCGCTCCCCGCGGGAAAAACGGAAGATACCGCCATGGTCCTTTCCAAAGCGAAAACAGCTCCGCCTGCCGGATTACGATTATTCCTCCTCCCGGCGCGTATTTCATCACGATCTGTACCCACGAAAAGCACTGTATTCTGTCCGACATCGCCGTAGGGGCGGCTTGCCCCTCCCGCGTTCCGCGCCGATGTCCGTCCCCAGCCGTAGGGGCGCTTCATGAAGCGCCCGCCGGATCTGCGCCGGGCGCCTTGCCTGCGGAGCGATCAGGGGATCGCTCCCTACGCGCTGAACAGGAAACGCGCCCCGCGGGAACACAAACCCGCGGGGCAGAAAGGAAGGAAAGCTATGATTTATGGATATGCGCGTTGCTCCACCAATGAGGATAAACAGGACATTCAGCGTCAGGTGCGCGAACTGAAAGCCGCAGGAGCCGAGCAGATTTTTCTTGAATACGAGCACGGCGACAGCGCGGTAAAGGAGCAGTTGGCTTCTCTCTTGGACGAAGCGGAGGCAGGAAGCACGATACTGACTTTGGAGGTATCGAGGCTTGCCCGCAGCACAAAGCAGCTCTGCGACATTATCGAGCGCGTGAAGGATAAGCGCCTGCGGCTCTCCATCGTTGGCAGCATCAATGTCGATTGCTCTAATGGCGAGCTTGACCCTATGACCAACGCCTTTATCCAAATGTCAGGCGTGTTCGCCGAATTAGAATTGCGCATCATCCGCGAGCGCGTAAGGAGTGGTATGCGGAACGCGGCGGCAAAGGGCGCGAAAATCGGCAGACCGCAGACCACGCTTGACGATATTCCCGCAAACTTCCTTCGGCATTATCCGCAGTATAAGAAAGGCGCGTTCAACCTGACAGAGTTAGCGCGGCTCTGTGCTGTCAGCCGCACGACAGCATACAAATACATTGGACTATTGGAGGGATGAAAAGGGCAGGGGGCAAATCGCTCCCTACCCTTTTCTGCGTTGTTCTGAACATCTTAGACACATCTTAAATCTTTCTCAAAAAAGACTTATAACAACAAGAGCAAAGATGTGTTATAATAGTCCGCAGTACGATAGAGGAGTTGAATATATGGATTTACAGTTTTTGTTGCGCCATTTGATAAGTGGCTGTATTCCTGTAATGCCTGCGGTAGTATTATACTTTTTCTTTTTACACCTGATTAGAAGAAAGCAAACCATAGGACATACAATTACAGCTTTTGTATTTTGCTTCTATCTCATTGGACTATGGGCTGCGACAGGCATTTGTGTTAAGGCAGCTTTTTCTCCAAATATTGTTTATATTCCTTTCGTGGATATGCTCCGAGGCCCTGTCGATACTGTCTTGAACATAATATTGTTTGTTCCAATGGGCCTTTTTCTTCCGATGCTGTATGAAAAATATGATAAACTCGGCAAGATAGCATTGTTAGGTTTTCTTCTTTCCCTCTCTGTGGAGATAGTACAGTTGTTCGGCTTCGGTGCGACAGACATTAACGACCTGATAACAAACACAGTAGGAGCCTGTTTGGGTTATGGCCTCTACAAACAATTAGTCAAGGCTATTCCCGCATCAACGATTGAACAAATCAGAGTGGAAGGTTCTCAATGTTATTATGAATTGCTATTCTTCTGGATTTGTTCATTAGTGCTTATGATAACCGTTCAGCCGCAAATATGTCGAGCACTGTTTTATTGAGCTTTTGAAAACAGAAAAAGATGATGGAGGAACGCTTTATGTTCTTCCATCATCTTCATTTATGCTCTGTTTTCTTCAAAGATGTTCGGGGATGCTCCGAGATGTTCAAAGATGTGCCAGAACGCCTGTACTTCTGGCCGAAGTCAAGACTTGCTCGTCCCGCACCGCCTCCAAATACCGCTGTGTGATGCTGACGCTCTCGTGTCCCAAGAGGCGGCTTAAACTGTAAAGGTCAAGCCCATTCTTTAATTCCTGATGGGCGAAGGTATGGCGGCAAGTATGCGGCGAAACGCGCACAAGCGGATTGACGCCCACCTCTTTCCCTGCTTTCTTCATAAACTTATTGACCGCTTCGGGCGTCAGGTGTCGGCCATTCTTCGAGAGGAAATAATAATCCCCCGCGCGCTTATACTGGAAATAGCTGTCCCGCGCCCTCTCATACTTCATAAGCCATTTGCTGACGATGGCATTTTGCGGAACGACGCGCTCTTTTCGCCCCTTCCCATAGACCACGAAATAGCCCTGCCGAATCTGCGAGGGCTTCATATCAATAATTTCACTGATGCGCAGCCCTGTGTCGAACAGCATCATAAGCATAAGACGATTTCTGATACTCAAATAATCGCTGCCATCATAGAATTGAATCATCCTGACAATCTCGCCATCTGAAAAGGTGTGTATCAGCACCTTCGGCTCTTTGACATTCTTGACCTTCTTTGTCAGCAGTTCGGGCGTGTAGCCCTCATCGAACGCATAAGCACACAAACATTTCACAGCCTTCAACAAGTCATTGACATACGATGGCTTGTTTTTCTTGCCTTGGAGCATCACAACAAACTGCTTGATGTGGATGGGCTTCAAATCCTCCAAAGCCTCCACGCCCTGCGCCTCTTTGAGATAGCGCATAAAATAGTTGAGCTGTTTTTCATAGTTGTGGATGGTGCGCGGGGACAAATTGCGCACCTGACAATCGAACAGAAATTCCTGAACAAGTGTTTTCATAGACAGCATAAAAAAACCTCTTTCTGCTCCAAAAGAAGAACAGAAAGAGGTATGAAAGACTTTTTGCGGTTTTCAACAGTTTTCGTACCTGATGCAGTCTTTCTTACCAGACCACCGCTTTCGCGGATTTCGTAAGAGACTTCAAAAGTTCAGAAAACTATCAGAAATCACCGATTTGCGAAGCAAATCAGGCCTTGCGGACCTTGTCGATGTGGCGGGTGAGGTCCAGCATCTTGTTGGAGAAGCCCCACTCGTTCGGGGCTGCCTTCGGCGTCCCCGCAGGATGTGCAGTGATCAGGCCTTGATTCCGCAAGGTTTTTTCGTGTCCCCTTCCCCAGCCGCTGAGCTGGATCAGGCTATATGTTATTTTCGTTGCCCCAACAGAAGGGCAACTTTTTACAGGCAGAATTGTATCATTTAAGTGCTGAAAATGCAAGAAAAAGTTGCTAAGTGCGAACTTTTACCTTGCATAAATACGAACTTCGATTGCCGAACGCTCGATTGTCGCATGATTGCTGACTTTCGGGGTTCGTTTTTTCTATATTATAGGAACTAACAGAGCAAATAGGAAAGCTCAGGAGCAGATTAAATTGCTCCACTACAAATTGGAATGCGGAAGAACAAACAGGAATAAAACATCAACTTTCATCAACTTTTGAAAGTACACTTTCAAGACACAGCGACAGGGCTGTGATTTCTTTTTATTTGCACTATTATTTCATGTTCATTTGTGTGCCTGAACTTGTCTGTGGCGATGCTATACTGGTATCAGAAAGAGGGAAACAAAAGAAACCCTCTCCCCAATAAAAATAGGGTCATGACCGACATGAGGCTGCGACAAAGATCGCAGTATAAGGGGTAAAAAAATGGCTAATTCTATCAATCGTTCCAACAGCATCGTCTATGTCGACGACACCACCGCCCTCGTGACCAAGGCCTTCGCCAAGAAGGCTTCCATCTTCGGGACTCCTGAGTTCAAGCTCTGGCGCGAGTACAAGGCTATGTTCCCTCAGGCCACGATGCACACCAAGAGCATCAAGAAAAATCCTGACAAAAAGACCAACAGGAACATGACCTACAAGAACATGGCAGCCTACATCCGCACGCAGGATGACGCCAAGGCTCTGATGATTCAGTTCGAGCTTGTGGTCAAGCGTTCCAAGGTTCAGACGAACCCTTACCGCTGTGTCTTGGCTTGGTTCGAGCAGACCTTCGAGGGCTATGACAGCTACAAGGCTTACTTCGCTGAGATTGCGAAGGAGGCTGAGGCCGAGGATAATATCTATTTCCTCGATGATGACACCACCGATGAAGCGGTGAATGCGTAAGAAAGGAGCGCACACAATGAAAAAGACTCGCACTGACAATGTTCGTGGCTACCGCATTGATTTTTCTTGCGACACTGTGTATTTGAACTACACTTTTGCCGCCGCTGCTGAACGCGATTTCCTATCCTCTGAGGCGAAGCGTCTGAGGGAAATCAAGGAAGCGTTCCCTGCGTTTAAGGTCGTTGTGAAGGCAGGGCGCGAGATCACCGCTACTCGCCGCACTAAGCGACTGACTTATGAGAACATGGAAGAGTATATCAGCACCTTTGATAACGCTGATGAGCTTCTTGCTGAGTTCGAGATCACCAAGAGGCAGTCCAAGTCCTCTCCCAGCCCTTACAAGTTTGTCCGCGATTGGTTTGAGGCAAGGTTCCCCAACTACAAGACAGCAAGCGTCTTTGCCGAAAAGGGTCAGCCAAACGAAATTACGAAGATCCCCGCATAAACGCGTGACGCGGACCACGCCAAATGAACACCGCTTAAAACCTCTGTCATGGCTGACAGGGGTTTTTATTTTTGCCTCAAAAGTTCTCGAAATTAAGTCAAATCGATCGATTATTTGATTTTTTATAAAAAATATTATATAATATATATAGAAAAAAGGGAAAAAGAAATCCTTTTTCGGATGAGAGAGTATTTAGACAATACTTTCTCATTCGTGCGTTTTACAGAAATGTGCCGCCTAATGGCAAATTGAAAGTGTATATTCAAAATTATTTTATAAGGAGTTTCAATTATGTACAACTTGAATAAGCGTTCCTATTTCACTACTCTTGGCGAGCTGCGTATGCTCCTTGCCCACCTTCCCGCCGATACCAAAGTATGTACAGGCGGGGTCCTCGGTTCCTATCTTCATTTTGAGCAAGATGGACGCCTTGTTTCCTTTGACGATGAGGACCTCAGCACAGACTATTCTGAACAGCTCTACAAAGAAGCTGCTGATGAAGATTTTTGGCAAGGTCAGGAAGCTCTGATGATGCATGAGCATAACGACAGGCTTGACTATCTTGCCTATATGAACAGTCGCATTGGAGGTTAAAAATGCCAACTACAGTCCCAAACCAAAAGGTAATCCAAATCCACCGCGAGCCGCTGGGCGGAAACTTCCTTGGTATCAATAATGATAACTGGAAGTACGCGGCTCGCGTATTAGGAGCACAAGCGTTCCTGCTTTATACATACCTTGCTTCCAACAAGAACGAATACAAAACTGCCCTCTCCCCCGCAGCGGTCCAAAAAGACATTGGCATGCCACGCTCAACCTTCTATGACCAACTCCGCAAGTTAGAGAGTATGGGCTTCTTGGTCTATGACAAAGGAAATCTGTGCCACTTCTATGAGGTCCCGCATTCCGCCACGCATACTCAAACTGCGTGCGTGTCGTTCAATTCTACAGAAGAGGAAAGATCGGCTGCCGCATAGCCTACTCCGCCACCTGTACAAGAAAGTCCGCAAGGGGATATAGAAATATATATAAATACAAAAAATAAAACAAATATTCCAGAAGAGAAGATGAATCTCCGAACGCAGAATCAAGGAACAAGAGATGATACAAAAGGATTTCACTTCTGATTGGTAAGGGCGGCAACACGCGGCACGCGGACACTCCCCAAAAGAGTTAAGACTGTCTCATATCAAACTCAAATCAAAGTTGTTATGAAGTCAAAAAAAGTTTTGTCAAACTTGGTTAATTCTCCCTTCCAATTTCTCAAACATTCATGGGCGGAGAGAATCCTTCGCCCATATTATTTGACCAAAGGAGGTATTCAGATGGATCGAATACCAGATTTACCAAATGAGGAATGGCGGCCCATTGAGGGCTACGGCGGCAAGTATTTAGTTAGTTCCCTTGGGCGCGTCAAATCACTGAAACACGCTAATGCGCGGCTCCTGACGCCTTTCATGAATAACAAAGGATATGACAGGGTATGCCTTTGCCGCTTTGGTGAGGCACATCATTTCCTTGTCAGTCGATTGGTAGCGTAGGCGTTCTGCCCTAACCCTGACCCTGAGGTCTGCAACACAGTGGATCATATTGATGGCGATACTTTGAATAATCGAGCTGACAACCTACGCTGGATGAGCCAGCAGGACAACTATAAAGCATACTGTGAAGGGAGGAAGAAAGATAATGACTGTAATGGAAAAAATGAAAAAGTCGCAGATAAATCATGTGGATCCTTGGGCATTGTTGCAGGAAAGCAAGGAGACTGACTTATACAGAGAAGACGCAACGCCGCATGATGATCCCATGAATGTGCACTTTCAAGTGGAGGTGAAAAAGAAATGAGCAGACGCGACGAAGACCGCAAGAAGAAGGAAAAGAAATAGCAAGACTGGCTGATGGCACAGATCACCTCCATGATGGAAAAGGCATTGAAAGAGGCATGGCGTCAAGTAGAAAATGACCTGTTCAAAGACTTCAAATAAGATGAAGGGGAGACAGCACAAACGCTGTCTCCCCTATTTTTGTCGCGTCGACTATGAACGCATGCGCCGAAATCTCAATTTCTTTTGCTCTTGGTTTTGTTGGAAGCCACGCCAGAACGCAAAAGGGCAAAAAAATCCACGCGTCCCGCAATACACCCCCGCACAAAGCACACAGATTATTCTTGCTTTGCTTTTGGAAGAATGCACGCGGCACGCCTATTGCGCGGCCCTCGCTCAGTCAGGAATGTACTCAAATAGGTCCCCTGGCTGACACTCTAACAGCTTGCAGAGATTATCAATGTTCTCCCATGCAAGCCCCTTCTTTTCTCGCAGCTTTTGGATAGTTGATTGACTGAGAAGGTTTTCTTTCCTCAGCGTGTATGTTGTGTAACCTTTCGCTTTCAGTGCTTCAAGCACATCCAGCTTATAGCGTAACGCCATAAAAATGCGCCTCCTTTTCCACTGTACACAGTATAGCACAAGATGTGCACGAAAGCAAGTGCACAAAATGCACAAATATGTAGTCTAATCTTCGTGCATATTGTCAATTGACTATGCACGAGAAATCGTCTATAATGTAATCACAGTCAAGGAAGAAAACAAATAACAGAAAAGGAGATAAAAACAATGGCTAACAACGAACTGCTGAACAAGATCGAGGCTCTGAACGAGTGGGAGGAGCTGCTGGAACAGGCCAAGGCCGAAGCCGAGGCGATCAAGGACGAGATCAAGCGCGAGCTTGAGATGCGCGATACCGAAGAGCTGGTGTGCGGACAGTACATCATCCGCTACGCGAACATCCTGACGCAGCGCTTCGATACGACGAGCTTCAAGAAGGCTCTTCCCGATGTGTACAAAGCCTTCATCAAGCAGAGCGCGTCCCGCCGCTTCACCATCACCGCCTGAGAGCAGCGGACAGGAGAGGGCAAGCAAACAACTTGCCCTCTCACCAAGAGAAAAGGAGAGAGAACAATGAAACAGCTTACCACCTACAACCGCGCAGCCGCTTATCTGAACAGCATCTTTGATCTGCTGAATGAGCGCTATTTTGAAGGTGCACTTTCAAGGCCCATCATCACCATCCAGAGCACGCCAAAGGCTTATGGTCATTACACTCTTTATGATGCTTGGAGCGTTGACGGCGACAAGGGCATGAGGGAAATCAACATCGGCGCTGGGACGCTTTCGAGACCCATTGAAGAGGTTGTGGCGACGCTCCTTCATGAAATGGTCCACTACTGGAACGACAAGCGTGGTGTGAAGGACGCCAGCAGGGGCAACACCTACCACAACAAGAACTTCAAGGCTGTTGCTGAGGCTTGCGACCTCTTGGTGGAGCATCATCCCACTTATGGATGGTCCAAGACCTCGCCGAGTGACGCGCTTGTTGAGTTCTGCATCGAACACGAGCTCCGCGAGATTCGTCTCTGCCGTAACGACTTCGAGATCTTTCGTGTTTCTGGAACAGGAACGAAAGCGGGAAATGCCACTAAAACTGTCGGCGGTAATAAAAAGTCCAGCACAAGGAAGTACATCTGCCCTTGCTGTGGAATGAGCGTGCGTGCGACGCGTACTGTGAATATCGCTTGCTTGGACTGCAATGAGCCGCTGATCGTGGCAGCGTAGGGAGGTAAGCGCATGAATGTATTGGAAGCGTTATGGGGCGGTGCAATCCGCCCCTGCGAAAGAACTGTAAAGCGAGGCACAGAATATGCCAGACTCCAAAAGGCCACACAGAAGGCTTATGACCGCTTTTGGAGCATGCTGACGCCAGAGGGGAAGGAAGCGTACAAGGCATACACCGAAGCGAACATAGAGCTTATGAGCATTTCTGAGGCAGACATTTTCACAAAAGGCTTTCGGCTTGGCGTCCAGCTCCTTCTTGCGGGGATCTGTGAGGGTGATTCTCAGCTCCCACAGCTGGAAGAGCCTTAGTTCGTAAAATCCAACAATTACGAACACCAAAAGGCATGAAACATGCGGGGAAGTCAAAGACCTACCGAAAAGGCGAACTTCCCCGCCCGACAAATACGAACTTGGAGGGTATCATGAACAAGAAAACGACAGCGCTGACCACCGAGCAATATAAAGCGATCATCACCACCATGAAGGAGGGCAGCGGCTTCTTCCGCCCCAATGAACGCGTAGCGACAGCTCTTGTGCTGGAAGGCAACCTTGGGCTGAGGATCAGCGACATTGTGAAGCTCCGCCCCTGCGACATTGTGAATGATGGCGGAAGGTTCCGCCTCTCCATCGTGGAACAGAAGACAGGTAAGCAGCGCGTCTTTACTGTCCCGCTTGTGATCCAGCAGTACATCGAAAACTATTGCTTGCGGAATGGGATAAAGCATTCAGAGCTGATCTTCCCCATCACCACAAGGGAAGTGCAAAAGGTCCTTGCTCGCGTCTGCGATTATTTGGGCTATGAGGGAATCAGCACGCACAGCTTCCGCAAATGGTATGCGACAGAAATCTACAAAAACAATGGCTATGATATTGCTCTTGTTCAAAGGCTCCTGCAGCACAGCAGCGCAGCGGTGACGCAGCGATACATCGGCATCGAGCCTCAGCGGATAGAGAAGGCGATTGAAGGGCACGCAGAATTGATATAAAAGGCGAGAGGAAAACCCTCTCGCTTTTTTGCGTGGGCAACTCCTATTCTATTTGAAAAGCCAACCGCCCTATGATAATATGTTTTGTATAACAACGAACTACAAGATAAAGGAAGTTGGTCATATTATGGAACTTAGGATAGTCTTTTACAAATCCTCATCCAAGTATTATGAATCATGTTGCATGAAGTGTGAATTGTTTGATTCCTATACCAACGAAGGAAGTAAGAATACTCTTAAGATAAATGAGAACGAACTTAGAGAAAAACGCACTCAACTAAGCTCAATTCTTGAAATAATCAAGAATTGGACAAAAACCGAATACTACTTAGAAAACATGCCTTGCACTTCTATTGAGGTAGACAGGGTGCTTCAACTCTTGGATTGTGAACAAACTAAATCCTCCGAAGTTGTTGGTGACCACTGTTTTGCACTTAATGGCTGGGGTTGCAACAAGTTAGATGAAATAACATTTAGTGCGTCTCACTACTCTTATGGAAGTAAGTATTATTGGTATGATTTTGGACAGTTTAGAGATGGAATATGGAAAATAGATAAGGAACGAATTAAGGCGTACATAAAAGGAGAAGCAGAAAGAAAACATCTGACTATTTGTGCTTACTTCGATATTGAGCGAGTATATGCCGAAATTGAAAAATTACCTGATGAAATAATAGTGACCGATGACGAGACATGCACATGGGAATACAAGTACAGAGAAGCCGCTGCTGGTATTTGCCAATCTGAGGTAATCGGCGTCGCACCGCGAAATCGGTACGATCCTTATTCAGGAGGCGGCTTTTCTATCAGGGTTAATGATAATCGTGATGATGATTCTGAAAATGATGCAGAAAGTCAAAGGAGTATTCCCGATGTATCTTTTTCTGATATTGGTGGATTAGATCAAATAATTCAGCAGGTCAGAGAAGTCATTGAATTACCCATGATAGCTCCCGATATTTTCAACTATTACCACTTAACTCCGCATAAAGGTATTCTTTTGTATGGACCTCCTGGCTGTGGGAAAACTCTAATTGCCAAGGCGATTGCGAATGAAATTGGAGCACATTTTATTGTAGTTAATGGTCCTGAGATTCTCAATAAATATATTGGTGAATCAGAGAGAAACCTCCGCAATGTTTTCGATAATGCGAAGAAATACAGTCCGTCGATCATATATTTTGATGAGTTCGATGCAATTTCGCAAAGACGCGATTCAGACGATCACCTGTCACTTTCAACTGTAGTGAATCAACTATTGACATTGATGGATGGCATCAACAAAAATGATATTTGCTGTATTGCTTCAACAAATCGAATTGATATGATTGACGAAGCTATTAAACGCCCTGGTAGATTTGATTATGTTATTGAAATTGAAAAACCTTCTCCCGAAGGTTGTTTAGCAATTTTCGAGATTCACACAGAACAAATGCCAGTTGAAGAGAGTTTCGATAAGGCCTATTTTGTAAAAAACAATCTTATTGGATTAACTGGTGCAGAGATAGCTTTTGTGGCCTCCGAAGCAGCATATAATTCAATACGGCGTACTGTTGATATGAAAAGGGTGTTTGCTGGCGAGGGTTACCAGCTATCAGATCAGAATCAAGTAATAGAGCTTGATTTCATCAACGCAGTAAAAACGCTAAAAGAGAGAAAAAAGAGGGCATACTCAGCACAGTTCAGATATAATTCCTAATTTTTCACGCAGGAGACATAGAAGTATGCCACAAAAAGAAACCTTCACCAGCAGAAAAGCAGGATATAAACGCAAAGGTCAGAAATACAAGTCTCTTTTGGTCTGGCAAGTGTTATTGAAGCGCACAGATGAAGAGCATCCTTTGTCTGTTGATGATATTCAAGACCATTTGCGTATGTATGGGATCGAAACAGAGCGTCGATCCATCTACCGCGATATAAAAGCTCTTCAAGCGCTGCTCGATCTTGACTTTGAGGCCGACATAGAGGATCGAGAACGCCTTGGCTATGAGATCGGCTACACCCGCAAACAACCCAGCGGCTACATGATAATGCAGCGCCCCTATTCCTTTGATGATGTGATGCTCCTGGCTGAGTGTATCAATTCCGCAAAGTTTATCTCCGCTGAACAGGCGGAGGGCTTGCGAGAAATGCTGGGCGGCTTTTGCAGCGAGGCCCAGGAGGCGCGGCTTCTGGATGAAGTCTATAACATTGATCGAGTAAAAACACCCAATACAGAGGTCATCTTTACTCTCTCCACGCTGAATGAAGCAATCAAAAACAGGCATAAGATCAGCTTCACTTACATGAAATACACTGTAGAAAACCGCAAGCAGCAGACCGCCCGCCGACGCGGTACGCGCTACACACTTAGCCCCTATTCTCTTCTGATAAACGATGGAAACTATTATGCCCTTTCTTATGACGCGAGAAGGAAGCGCCTGATCCCTTACCGCGTGGATCGTATGAGTGATGTAAAGGAGCTGAATGAAGAGCAAGAGGGCTATGAGCTTTACCGCCAGACAGACATGAAAACCTACACGCGGCGCGTGTTCGGTATGTTCGGCGGCGAGAAAGAGCGCGTCCTGATCCGCTTCACCAACGACATGATTGACACTGTTGTTGACCGCTTTGGGCCAGGGGACGAGGACAACACAGTATATTATCGACCTGAGGGCAAGACGCATTTTGTCCTCAGTGCTGACATTGAGATCAGCAATCAGTTTTTCTCTTGGATTTGCGGCTTTCACAAAAAGGCAAAGATTATCGGTCCTCCCAAAGTGATTACACAGTTTCAGACCTTCCTTTCCGATATTTCAGAACGCTATAATGAACAACAGCCAGAAGGTTGATCCTTCTGGCTGAAAGTTTATAAAAGATGATGTTTTATTCTTCTATGTTCTGCTTTCTTCTCTGTTATTCAAAAACGCGATCATTTGACCTTATAAGTTTGCTAAGACGCTTGTCTTTCTTGCGGAGGTTAAAATCTGCGTGTCCTCGATGGATTCCAAGTACCTTTGTGTGATGCTGACGCTTTCATGGCCGAGCAAGCGGCTGAGGCTGTATAAATCCAGCCCATTCTTCAACTGTTGGTGTGCGAAGGTATGGCGGCAAGTGTGCGGCGAGACGCGGACCTTGGGATTGACGCCTACCGCGTCGGCGGCTTCCTTCATGAACACGCGGATTGCCTCATTATTCAGTCGCTTACCATTTTTGGTGAGGAAGACATACTCATCCTCGCAACTCCGCGCCATGAAATACTTCTCTCTTGCGTTCAGATACTTGTACATGAATTTTCCAACCGCTGGGTTCTTGGGAACGACGCGTTCCTTGCGCCCTTTGCCATAAATGACAAAGTAAGAATCCTGTATCTGATCCAGCTTCATATTAGTCAATTCGCTCAGCCTGATTCCTGTATCAAAGAAAATCATGAGGATCATTTTGTTGCGTATACTGATATAGTCGCTGCCATTGAAGTATTTGATCATGCGCAGGATCTCTTTGCTGTTGAATGTGTGGATCAGGACCTTCGGTTCCTTCACATTCTTCACTCTCTTGGTCAGGACCTCTTCGCTGTACCCTTCTCTTTGAGCATAAGCGCACAGACACTTGACCGCTTTCAGTAGATCATTGATGTATGCGGGCTTGCATTCTCTGTCCTGCAAGGAGCTGATATACTGCTTCACATGGTAGGGTTTCAAGTCCTCGAACACAATAACTTGAAAGTTTTCCCTAATGAAATGTCGAAACTTGTTGAGCTGTTTTTCATAATTCTTGATGGTCTGGTCTGACAGTTCCCTTACCTTGCAATCAAACAGAAACTCATGAATCAGTTCGGTTAAGTACAAAAATGCCCCTTTCCGCCTGATCACTTTTCAGGCGGAAAAGGGCATTGGGACAACGCTTTCGCAAAATTGAACAGTTTCACCAACAGCGGAAGTCTTCACCAACAGATGAAGTTTCCTCAAATTGCTTCAAAAGTTCGGAAATCAATCGACAATCGTCAATCGTGCGAACGACTTACGCCTTGCGGACCTTGTCGATGTGGCGGGTCAGGTCCAGCATCTTGTTGGAGAAGCCCCACTCGTTGTCATACCAGGCGACCAGCTTGACGAAGTGCTCGTTCAGGGCGATACCGGCCTGGGCGTCGAAAATGGAGGTGTGGGGATCGGTGCGGAAGTCGGAGGAGACGACCTGATCGTCCACATACTCCAGAACACCCTTCATGGGGCCTTCGGCGGCGGCCTTCATGGCGGCGCAGATCTCCGCATAGGTGGCGGGCTTCTCAAGACGGAAGGTCACGTCGACCACGGACACGTCCGGAGCGGGGATACGCATGGACATACCGGTGAGCTTGCCGTTGAGCTCGGGGATGACCTTGCCGACGGCCTTGGCAGCGCCGGTGGAGGAGGGGATGATGTTGTTGTAGATGGAGCGGGCGCCGCGCAGATCCTTCTTCTTGGGGAAGCCGTCCACGATGGCCTGG
>CACYLY010000016.1 GCA_902775355.1 Oscillospiraceae bacterium | reverse complement strand
GACCACGCCGCCCTTGTTCTCCTCGGTGACGACGCCTTCCATCACGGTGCCGTCTTCCACAGCGGCCTCGACCTCGTTCCAGATCTTGGCGGCGTCCAGACGCTTCTTGGACAGGGTGACCTCGCCCTTCTCGTCATTGACACGGACCACAACGGCCTCCAGCGTATCGCCGACCTTTACGACGTCCTCCAGCTTGGTGCCGTCCTCGGTGAACTCCTCGGTGGGGATGATGCCGGTCTGCTTGGTGCCGAGGTCCACGCTGATCTCGGTGCCGGTGATCGCCACGACGGTGCCGCTGACCTTATCTCCATTATAGATAGGCTTCAGAGATTCCTCCAGCATTTCGTCGAAGGACATCTCCTTCTCCACCTGGGGCTGCTCTTCAACCTTGATTTCTTCATTCTTGATTTCGTCCATTTTGTTTCTTACCTCCTTAATGATCCACGCGGGGGTAGACGCTCCGGCTGTCAAGCCGACCGCATCAGCGCTTCTGAGCCTGTCCGGTTCCAACTCTTCTGTCCGTTCGATGAACTGGACGTTGGCGCAGTGCTCGCCGCAGATTTGGGCGAGATGGACGCTGTTTGCGCTGTGCTTGCCGCCGATGACGACCATTGCGTCGCAGGCAGCGGCGATTTTGGCCGCTTCCTCCTGCCGCGTAAACGTAGCAAGGCATATTGTATCAGATATTTTTGCGTTTGTACATCTTTTTTTTATGAAATCGCAACATTCGTTAAAATTATTGCGGGTCTGCGTGGTTTGCACCACAACAGTTATCGGTTTTTCCCAAAGATCGGGGTTTTTTCCCAGAAAATCCTTGGTTTCCCCGGCATTTTCCAGCACCGCGTGCTCCCCGCACCAGCCGCAGATAGCCTCCACCTCCGGGTGCCTGGGCATGCCGATGATGAGCACGAAACGCCCCTCCTCGGAAGCCCGGTGCACGATGGTGTGGATGGCCTTGACCTTGGGACAGGTGGCGTCGGTGACCCGGGCGCCCACTTTTTCCAGCTCCGCGTAGACCGATGGCGCGGCCCCGTGGGCCCGGACCAGCACCGCCTCGCCGGGGCGCAGCTCCGCCGGGGTCTCCACCACGCGCATGCCCTTCTGCTCCAGGGAGCGGACCACGTCCTCGTTGTGGATCAGCTGCCCCAGGCTTGCGCAGCTGCCCTCGGCGGCGATGAGCTTTTCCGCCAGCTCCACCGAGCGCCGCACGCCGAAGCAGAAGCCCGCGCTCTCGGCCACGATGAGCCGCTTCATGCCTCTTCCTCCATCCGCTGCCGGATGATGGAGCACAGCAGCTCGAAGCTCTGGTCAAAGTCCAGCTCGGTGGTATCCACCCGCACGGCGTCCTCCGCCTGGCGCAGAGGGGCCACCTCCCGGTTCATGTCCTGCTCGTCCCGGCGGAGGATATCCTGCAGCACCTCGTCGAAGCCGGTCTCCACGCCCTTGGCGAGGAGCTCCTTCATCCGGCGCTCCGCCCGGGCCTCGGCGCTGGCGGTGAGGTAGATCTTCAGCTTGGCGTCGGGCAGCACCACGGTGCCGATGTCCCGTCCGTCCATGATGACCATGTTTTCCCTTGCCAGCTTCCGTTGCATCTCCATGAGAAAGTCCCGCACCACCGCGTGGGCGGACACGTCGGAGGCGCACATAGAGATCTCCGGCATCCGGATCTCCCGGGAAACGTCCTCCCCGTTCAGGAACATCCGCTGCTCCCCGTTTTCGTAGCCCATGCCGATCTCCAGCTCCGGCAGGAGCGCGGCCACGGCCTGCTCGTCCTTGCAGTCCAGGCCGAGGCGCCGGGCGGCCAGCCCCACCGTGCGGTAGATGGCGCCGGTGTCCACATACAAAAGGCCCAACTCTGCGGCGCAGCGCCGCGCCAGGCTGCTCTTGCCCGCCCCGGAGGGCCCGTCGATGGCAACGTCAAAATTCTTCATGTGCTTCCCCTTCCTGCGGCTCCCGCGGAGAGTTCCGCGCCCCGCTTTTCCGTGATTTCAGCCTGATATTTTAATCGTTTTTGCCTTTTCTGTCAATACGCCGTGCGGACAAGGCGCCGCCGCGGGACGATTAGCCCGCGTAGGGCGCGATGCCCTCATCGCGCCGCGGGTCACGCACGCGGTAGGGTAACGGCGGGCGACCACAAGGGCGGAGCGAAGCGGAGGGCGCCCCTACGGGCGGAGGACGGGACGCATGCGCGGATCGGCGGGCGCTTCATGAAGCGCCCCTACGGAGAAAAGGCCCCCTTGCGTCAAGGGGGCTGTCGCGCGAGCTTGCGAGCGTGACTGGGGGATATACCCTGTCGTCCCGCGAAAACGTATCCCCCCGCCCCAGTGTGCGCACTGGGGCCCCCCCTTTAGGCAAGGGGGGCAGGGCGCGGGACGGAGCGGGCGACCAAAGGTCACCCCTACAGGCGGAGGACGGAACGCATGCGCGGATCGGCGGGCGCTTCATGAAGCGCCCCTACGGCGGAGAACGATGCGTCGGCGCGGATCCGCGGGCGACCAAAGGTCGCCCCTACGGCGTTGTCGGGGGGTGCGGGCCGTGTCGGCGGGCCGCCGAGGAGCCCGTGGCCGCGCCCCTACACGCGCTTTCCTTCGTCTCGCGCCGTAGGGGCGCATCACGATGCGCCCGCCCGAACGGCAAACAACACCCTACGGACAGATCCGTCCGCAGGGTGTTGTTTTAGAAATACAATTGGATCATATCAGACGGGACACAGCATTGTCCGCCCGTTTCCGTTCGTGCCGTAGGGGCGGCCCTTGCGGCCGCCCGCATTTTCCCTTTCGCGTTTCGGCACGTTTTCGGGCGATTCGTGAATCGCCCCTACGGCTGGTACGGGACGTCGACGTAAAAACGGCGGGAGGGGCAAGCCCCTCCCCTACGGGCGCGGGACGGGGTGCACACCGGGGTGGGTGAGAAGTCCTCCATAGCGCGGGAGCGGGGAGACGATCCGTCTCCCCGCTCCCGCGTGAGACTGTCAAAAAACCTTGCAACAGCCATGACTGACAGAGCAGCGGGGGAGCTCGAGGGGGCAAGGCCCGCCTCGAATCCAATCGCCCGCCGCTCAAAAAGCCTTATTTTGTAAGGCTTTTTGAAAACAGCATTTTGTGTTCGGCCAAAATGCTCGGCGGGAAAAGCTTGTCAAAAAAGTCCCCCGAGGGACTTTTTTGACAAGCTGGCGCGGGAGCGGGGAGACGATCCGTCTCCCCGCTCCCGCGTGTTGATTTTGATTTCTCATTCCGCTTTCTCCGCCGCGTTCCCGGCCACATAGCCGGTGCACCAGGCGATCTGCAGATTGAAGCCGCCGGTATAGGCGTCCAGGTCCAGGAGCTCGCCGGCGAAATACAGGCCCCGGACCAGCTTGGACTCCATGGTGCGCGGGTTCACTTCCTTTGTGCTGACGCCGCCGGCGGTGACGATGGCCTCGTCGATGGGCCTTGTCCCGGAAACGCGCACCGGGAAGGCCTTCAGCAGGCGCAGCAGGGTCTGCCGCTGCTCCCGGGTGAGGTCGTGGACCTTGGTCTCCCCCGGGATCCCCGAGAGTCTGACCAGCACCGGAATCATGGCCCGCCCGGCCAGATCCCCCAGGGCGTTCTGAAACTCCCGGTTGGCGTACTTTTCAAAGTCCCGCAGGAGCCGGGCGTCCAGCTTCTTCTCGTCCAGGGCCGGCTTCAGGTCGATCTCCAGCCGGTAGTCCGCGTCCCCCATGCGCCGCATCTTGGCGCTGGCCGACAGGACCAGAGGCCCGGAGACGCCAAAGTGGGTAAAAAGCATCTCCCCCAGCTCCCGGAAAATGAGCTTCCCGTCCTCGTAGGCCGAGAGCGTTACGTTCCGCAGGGAGAAGCCCTGCATCTCGGCGCAGTACCCGTCCGGGCTCTCCAGGGGCACCAGGGAGGGCCGCCGGGGCGTCACCGTATGGCCCAGCTCCTCCGCGATCCCATCGCCGGTCCCGTCGGAGCCGGTCTTGGGATAGCTGAGGCCGCCGGTGCAGAGGGCCGCCGCCCGGCAGGCGATCCGGCCCTGGTCCGTCACGACTCCCGTCACCGCGCCGTCCTCCGTCAGGATCTCCCGGGCGGACGTGCGCAGGGTCCGGACCCCCAGCCGCCTGCACTCCCGCGCCAGAGCATCCGCAACGTCGTTGGCGTTGTCGGACACCGGGAAGACCCGGTTGCCCCGCTCCACCTTCAAAGGCACGCCCAGGCTCTCAAAAAAGGCCATGACCTCCCGGGTGCCGAAGCGGCTCATGGCGCTGTAGAGAAAGCGCCCGTCCCCGGGGATGTTGGCCATGAATTCCCTGGTATCGCAGGCGTTGGTCACGTTGCAGCGGCCCTTGCCCGTGATGCGCAGCTTGCGCCCCAGCATTTGGTTCCGGTCCAGCAGGGTGACCGAGAGTCCCCGGCGGGCCGCCTGCAGGGCGCACATCATGCCGGCGGGGCCGCCGCCAACCACCACCAGATCCGTCACAGGCTCCCCTCCTTCCGCAGGCCCTCCACCTCCGCCGCCGTGAGCTTCCGCCACTGGCCGGACTTCAGAGCGCCCAGGCGCAGGCTCCCCTCCCGCACCCGGCACAGCCGGGTGACGCGGAGCCCCGCCTGCTCGCACATCCTGCGGACCTGGCGGTTGCGTCCCTCGTGGATGGTGACGGAGAGCTTCGCTCCCCCGGGCAGCTCCTCCAGCAGCTCCACCCGGGCGGGGCGGATGGGCGTCCCGTCGATCTCCATGGGCCCCCGCAGCTTTTCCAGGTCGGCGGGGATCCACTCCCCCTTCACCCAGGTGAAATAGCACTTCTCCACCTCGTGGGAGGGATGGGTCAGCCGATTGGCCCAGTCCCCATCGTTGGTCATCAGCAGCAGGCCCTCGGAGTCCATATCCAGCCGCCCCACGGGGAACAGCCGCTCCGGCAGCTCCCGGACCAGCTCGGTCACGTCCCGCCGGCCCTTCTCGTCGTGCAGGGAGCAGACCACGCCCCGGGGCTTGTTCAGCATGATGTAAACCTTCTCCTCCGGCCGGGGCAGCTCTCTGCCGTCCACCAGGATCCGGTCCCGGTCCCGGTCGGCGCTGTCCCCCAGGGCGGCGGGCAGGCCGTTGACCGTGACGCGGCCGGCCCGGATGGCCTCCTCCGCCTTGCGGCGGGCCATCAGGCCGGAGTCGGCGATGATTTTTTGCAGTCTCTGGATCATGGGTCTCTCCTCTTGTTTTCGGGCGCGACGTCCTGACAGAAGCGCAGGGCCGCGCTGCCCAGCACTTCCCCGTCCCGCAGCACGGTCACCCGGCCGCAGGTCTCCCCCCTGCGCAGCGGGGCCAGGGCAAAGGGCGGCAGCTCCACGCGCACTCTGAGCTCCGCGTCCTTCGGCAGGAACAGGGGCAGCGGGTCCGCCGCCAGCTCCGCCAGGGGCGCGTCTCCCCCGTAGACCGGCAGGGTGTAGCGCAGGCTCCCGGTGACGCTGCGCTGGGTCCAATGGGCAAAGCCCCAGTCGTAGAGGGCGCAGTGATCGTCCCAGTCCTCCGGGTCCGAGAGGGTGACGCAAACCAGCCTCGTCCCCTCCCGCTCACAGCAGCTCACCAGGCAGCGGCCCGCCGCCATGGTGTAGCCGGTCTTGCCGCCCAGGCAGCCCGGGCAGCGCCACAGGAGCTTGTTGTGGTTTACATAACTTTCTCCCCGGATCTGGACGCTGGGGGTGCTCAGGATCCGGGCCAGCTCCGGCCGCTCCATGCAGCGGAGCATCAGCAGGCCCAGGTCCGCCGCGGAGCCGTAGTGCTCCAGGGCGTCCAGGCCATGGGGATTGGCAAAGCGGCTGTGCGCCATGCCCAGCTCCGCCGCCTTCTCGTTCATCCAGGCCACGAAGCGGCCCTCGTCCCCGGCGCAGTGGAGGGCCAGGGCCAGGGCCGCGTCGTTGCCGGAGGCCAGCAGCAGGCCCTGCAGCAGCTCCTCCACGGTATAGCTCTCCCCCGCCCGCAGGTACATGGAGGAGCCCTCCACCTCGCAGCAGGCGGCGGGGATCTCCACCCGGTCCTCCAGCGCCGCGTGCTCCAGGGTCACCAGGGCGGTCATGAGCTTGGTGGTGCTGGCGATGAGGGCGGGGCTTTGGGCGTTCCGCTCGTAGAGGATCTGCCCCTGGGGCCCCAGGAGCACCGCGCAGGCCGCTGCGGTCTCCGGCGGCTCCTCACGAATCTCCGGGGACAGCGGGGACAGCAGCAGGCAAGCCGCCAGGGCAAATATGGCTTTTCGCATAATAAGCACCACCTATTTAAAAAGGTAGTGCTTAGTATGCGCCGCAAAGGCAGCTATTAGTCTTTCTGTTTGTTGATGAAGGCGTCCACCTTGTCCATCACCTGGGGCACCAGGTCGATGATCCGGTCCACGGTGGTGCTGGCGGGCGGGGTGATGTTGATCATTCGCACGCTCCCCTCTTTGATCACCAGGAAGCCGATGGGCTCGATCTTCACGCCGGTGGCGTTGCCGCCGCCGTAGGGACGGCTGCCGGCCTTCTTGGGCGTAAACTCCACGCCGCCGCCGCCGAAGCCCACGCTGATGCGGGAGATGGGGACCAGGGTGATGCCGTCGGGCGTGTAGATGGGTTCGCCCACCACCTCGTCGACCTTGAGAATGCTCTTGACATTTTCCATGGTGGACTGCATGAGTTCACCGATCGGGTTGATGTTATCCATTTGCTGCCATCCTTTCCTCTTCCTGTATGTTTTCTTTCTTTTCTTTTTGATCCGTATCGGGAGCGGCCTGCGCCGCCTCTTGCGCTTCGGGAGCGGTCTGGGCCGCCTTCTGCGCCTTTTTCAGAGCCTTGGCCTCTTTCTTTTTGCGGCGCTTGCTGCGGATCAGGATCTTCAGCGCGCCGAAAAGAAGGCTGTTGATGACGCCGTTCAGGCGCCAGAAGGTGATGGTCATGGCGAGCCCCAGCTCCAGAAAGGTCTTGTCCTGGGTGAAGTCCACGTCGGTCCAGACGCTGCAGTCCCGTACTTGGAAGCGCTTCTGACACAGGGGCGAGAGGCTGGACAGGGCGGCGTTGACCCAGCCGTAGGTCATGGCCGTGTCATAGGGATCGTTCCCCGCGGCCACATAGTGGAGCACGAAGCGGTCCACATGCCAGGCCCGGCCGAATTTGCCGATGCTCCGGAGCGCCACATGCAGCAGCTCCAGCAGCTCGTCCCGGTTGAAGGGCAGGGAGCGCTTCTTTTTGGGCTTGGGCTCCTCTTCCTCCTCTTCCTCGGCTTTCTTCTTTTTCTTTTCTTCCTTTTCCTTCTTGGGCTTTTTCTCGGTCTTGGGCAGCAGCTGAATCAGAAGACCGCCCACCTTGGCCGACAGATGAAACTGTCCTCCCTCGTTGCCCAGATCCACCCCCAGGGGGATGAACAGGATCAGGGCCAGCAGGGCGAGAAAAACGCCGAGGATGATCCAACCAACCAAATCTCATGCCTCCTTCGCCGGTTCCGTCACCTCGCTGATGCGAAGCTGGTCGTCTCCGGCGGCGTTTTGCAGTTCGTCAATGGCTTTCTGGAGCTTTTCCACGCCCTCGCTCCCCGTCAGGTCCGGCAGGGGCGGCAGCTGGGAGAGCTCCGATACGCCCATGGTGCGCAGGAACACGTCGGTGGTGCGGAAGATGGCGGGCCGGCCCGGGGCCTCCAGGCGGCCGCTGATTTCGATGAGCCCCCGCTCCAGCAGGGAGCTCACGGTATAGGAGCTGTCCACCCCGCGGACCCGGTCGATGTAGGCCCGGGTCACCGGCTGGAAATAGGCCACGACAGCCAGGGTCTCCAGCGCGCTCTGGGAGAGCATGGGGGGCTTGCGCTGCTCCAGGGTCTTGATCACATAGGGGGCGTAGTCCGGCGCGGAGCACATCTGCAGCTTATCGTCCAGCCGCAGGATGCGCAGGCCCCGTTCCTCCCGCTCATAGCGCTCGGCCAGCTCCGCGGCGATCTGGCTCAGCTCCGTCTCGTCGGTATCCAGCACCAGGGAAAGCCGGGCCAGGGGCACGCTCTCCCCCGCAGCAAACAGTATAGCCTCAAGGGCGGCAGAAATATCCATATCTACACTATCCTCGAACAGAAATCTTCCATACTTTCCGGCAGAATTTGTGCCATACTTCGTTGTCTTTCTTGACCATATATCTCCATTATGCTCTGCGAAAGCCGCCTCGTCTGGCGCAAATTCTGCTCGCAAATCACAGGGAAGCTTCCTATTCGAGCATAGTGTTTATTCCTCGATCTTTTCCAGGAGCTCTTCCGTTTCCCCGCCGATGTATTCCAGGCGGTAACCGGCTTCCTCCCGTTCGATATGCACGCTGCCCATGCTGCACAGCTCCAGCACGGACAGGAAGGTGGCCACCAGCTCCGAGCGGGTGGCGCAGCGCGCGTACAGCTCCTCCAGCAGGGCGGGGCCCAGGCGCAGCCGCTCCAGCAGCTCCCGGCTCTTGCTGCGCACGCTGTAGATGATGCGGCTGGGGATGGCGGCGCTGAGGCTCTCTTCCTCCTCCGGCAGCGGCAGACCGCGCAGGAACATGGTCCGCAGGGCCTTCAGCAAATCCACCGGGTCGTGCCGGTATTCGTATTCCTTCGCGCCCTTGGGCAGGGGCTCCGGCAGCTTGGGGAAATAGAGCAGGCCCCGCTCGGAGGCGGTTTTCAGCGCCGGCAGCACCTGGCGCACGGCCCCCAGATTGTCCCGGGCCTTCAGCTGTTCCAGAGACTCCATCAGGGTCTCCAGCTCTGAGACCTCCTCCTCAGAGCTGAGGAGGGTGCGGGTCTTGATATACAGCAGATGGGAGGCCATCTGCACGAATTCGCTGGCGATCTCCAGGTCCATGCTCTGCATCTCGTCCATCCAGGCCAGATACTGGTCCAGGATCAGGGAGATCTGCAGGTCCCGGATCTCGATCTTGTTTTTCTGCAGCAGCTGCAGGATCAGGCTCAGGGGGCCTTCGAAATCCTGCAGCTCGTCCTTCTCATGGACGATGCCCTGCAGGTGAAAATTGGGGTTTTCCATCACACACCCGCCAACTCGACCTAAAATATCAGCCTGCCCAGGCCAAAGCCCCATTGGGCCAGGGGCATGAGAAGCTTTATCCCCCCGTCCAGCAGCCAATACAGCGGCGTGTCCAGCACGCCGGTATAGAGCAGCACCGCCAGAACGATGAAGCCGTAGCGTTCCACCCGCATCAGCTTCAGGTAGGCCTCATCCGGGATCAGGGAGAAGAGCACCTTGGACCCGTCCAGCGGGGGGATGGGCAGCAGATTGAAAATGCCCATGGCCAGACTCAGGGTCGCGGTGGTCTGCAGCATGTCCAGCACGATCTCCGCCACGGCGCCCCTGCCGTACAGTCCCGGCAGAAACAGCCCGTAGAGAAACAGAAACACCGCCGCGATGACCACATTGCTCAGCGGACCGGCAAAGGCGGTGATGGCCATGCCCCGCTTGGGGTTGCGGAACTTCATCATGTTCACCGGCACCGGCTTTGCGTAGCCGAAGCCGAAGATCACCATCATCAGCAGGCCCATGGGATCCAGATGCTTGATGGGGTTCAGGGAAAGGCGACCGGCGTTCTTCGCCGTGTCGTCCCCCAGCGCGTAAGCCGCGAAGCCGTGGGACAGCTCGTGGAGCGTGATGCACAACAGCGCCGGGATCACGCGGATCAAAATGTCCCGCACCTGATCAAAATCAAAGATGTTTGCAATATCGCTCAGTCCGTTGATCGCCTTCACCCCCAGAATATTGTTATTTTACCAAAGAAACCAACAAAATACAAGAGCGAGACAAAGATTTGTCCCGCTCCTGTGACGAAGCTTTGTCCCGCATCTGCGATTCTTCTGCACGGTTTCCGCGGCGGCCGGAAGCCGTCTTATAGGGCCGGGCGCTCCTCAGGTTCTTTCTCTCCCGCGAAGTCAGTTCCGGTAGGCCAGCAGGGTCAGCACGGTGTAGAAGAGCAGCATGCCGCCGAAGATCAGGCCCTGCTTCAGCCGGTGGGCGGTGAGCAGGCCCACGAACTCCCGCACCGCGGCGTTGGGCCAGAAATACCAGCGGGTCCTGGCCCCCATGCCTACCGCCCGCATCTTGACCCGCCGGGCGTAGAGCCCGCTGCGGAACACGTGGTAGTTGGTGGTGGCGAAGGCCACTTTCCCGGCGGGGTTCACCGCCTGGATCTTCTCTTTGGAGAATTTCATGTTCTCGAAGGTGCTGGTGGATCGATCCTCCTCGATGATCCGCTCCTCCGGGACCCCCTTCTCCAGCAGGTAGCCCTTCATGGCCGCGCTCTCGGAGACGCACTCGTCCGGCCCCTGCCCGCCGGAGGTCACGAAGATCAGGTCCTTGCCGGTCATCGCCTTCTGCTTTTCGGCAAAGGCCAGGGCCCGGTCGATCCGGCCCCGCAGCAGGGGCGAGGGCGTGCCGTCCTTCCGGATGCCGCAGCCCAGAATGATGAGAAAATCCTTGTCCGGCTCCGGCTCGTACCTGGCGGCGATGCTGTCGGCCACCATGGCGCCGATGAGCATACACTCAAAGTAGAGATACACCGCCGCAAAGAGGTTGGCGATGAGATCGTGGAACATGACCTCCCGCCGGCTGCCGGAGGCAAAGCGGTCGAAGAAGAAAAGAAACAACAGTCCCCCCACCAGCAAAAAGGACAGCAGGATCCCCAGCACGTTCACGAGCCGCTTCCCCTCGTGCCGGATCAGGGAGACGTTGGACACGCACAGCGCGACGGAAAAGACCAGCAGGAAGGGCGAGGACAGCAGCATGTAGTTTTTCGCCGAGCCCAGCAGGATGTGCAGGACCGCCTCCACCCGGTATTCCTCCGGGCTGCGGATCAGCTGCGCGGTGATATAGATCTGCATGATCCACACCACCAGCAAAAACAGGGCGAAGCCCATGTAATAGATGGTGTTGTAGGAATAGGGATTGTACTGGATCTGCTTGAAAAAGACCGCGATCAGCTGGATCACCGCCGCCAGGACGAAAATCCCGATCAGGGCGCTGATGAGCACGCCGTGGCGCTCCGCCCCCCGGCGGATCAGCAGGAACAGGATCAGCCCCAGCGTCAGGGCCTGGGCCAGCAGATCATAGAGCTTGGGCTTTTTGTCCCGGGTGTCGAACCTCACAGTCTTTCTCTCACCTCCGCGAAGAAGCGCAGCAGGCCCTCCGGCCCCCGGGAAGCGTCCTCCAGGCCCGTGTCTCCCAGGGAGATGAGCTTGTTCTTGCCGTGATAGTCGCTGCCCGCCGTGACATAGAGCCCGTAGCGCCCGGCCAGCTCCAGCAGTTCCCGGGTGAGCTTGGCGGTAAAGCCGGAGTAAAACGCCTCCAGACCCTGCAGGCCGAAGCCCATCAGCCGCCGCAGACGACTGTCCATCTCCTCCCCCAGGATGAGCTGATCCCCGTCCCCGTAGGAAGGATGGGCCAGCACGGGGACGCCTCCTGCGGCCAGGATGCCGGTAATGGCCTGCTCGGGGCGGATAAAATCGTCGGGAAGGGAGAGCTTGTTGATAAACTCCCGGATGGCCTGCTCCTTGCTCTCGGCATAGCCCAGCTTCACCATCAGATTGCCGATGTGAGGCTTGCCCGGATTGTCCCTGGCCAGGAGGCGGCGTCTCTCCTCCTCCGGAAAGACGAAGCCGAACTCCCGCTCCAGAAAGGCAAGCCTGGCATGGACCTTTTTCAGGCGCAGGCCGTGGCTGATCTCCACCAGGCCGAGGATGGCCGGAGACTGGGGATCGTAGCCGTAGCCCAGGATGTGGTACTTCCCCTCCCCGTCCCGGCAGGAGAACTCCACGCCCGGCAGAAACAGCGGATCCCCCGGCTCCAACAGCTCCCGCAGCGCCGCGCAGCCCTTGACGGCGTCGTGGTCCGTCAGCGCAAAGAGGCCCAGCCCGGCGCTTCTGACCGCTGCCAGGAGCTGCGCCGGGCTGTCGCTGCCGTCGGAGACGGAGCTGTGCATATGCAGGTCGATTTTTTGAGGAATGTCCATCTTGCTTATCCCAGTTTCTTTTTCAGCGTCAGAATATTCTGTCCGTTTTTATACGCATAGGCCACATCGTCCATGATCTGCCGGGTCAGGAAGATCCCCAGGCCGCCGATCTTCCGCTCCTCCGCGTCCAGACTCAGGTCCGGATCGGCCTTGGCCAGGGGGTCGAAGGGCACCCCGTGGTCCAGGAAGGTGATGGTCACCGTCACCGGATCCTCGGAGATCTCCACCCGCACGGTGGCCATTCCTTTCTCCGGCGCGTATGCGTAATGGGCGATGTTTACGAAGATCTCCTCCACGGCCAGGCTGATCTGCATCCTGGCCTTCATGGGGCAGTCCGCCGCCTCCAGCCGTTCCTCCACGAAGGCCTGGAGCTCCGGCAGATTCTCCGTCACCGCCTCCAGCTCCAGCTCGTTGAGGCTGAAAAGCAGGGTGTCCGTCCGCGCCAGCAGCTCCAGCAGCTCCTTCTTCCAGAGCTCGATCTCCGCCCGGCAGCCCGGGTCGTCCAGCCCGTAGCGGCGGATGCTGCGCCGGATCAGCCGGGTATAGCCCACCACGCGGGCCTTGTCCTCCACCTCCCGGATCTTCGCCTCGCAGTTCGTCCCCAGATAGGCGGCCAGGGCCTTGTGCCAGAAGGCGGCGCCGATTTCGAAGGAATAGCCCTGGAACTTCTCGAAGACCTCGTGATGCAGCTCGGAAAAGCCTTTGAAGGAGTTGTACATGCTCCCCAGCTCAAAGATGGGGTGGCCCACCGCCAGGGTGTCCATGTCGATGAGCAGCACCTCGTCGTTCTGCAGCTCCAGGTTCTTGGTGTGATAGTCCCCGTGGATCATATGGTCGTCATGGGGCACCGCCTCCATCAGCGAGAGGAGCTTCTTCCCCGCCTCCTCCGGCAGATAGTCCTGCATGAAACGGGCCCAGCCGATGGCCGTCTCCCGCATGTCGGGCAGCTTCCCGGCGGGCACCCGGGTGCCGTGGATCTTTTTCAGCATGTTCACGAATTCCTGCACGCACCAGTCCAGCTTTTCCGGCTCCCGGGCCAGGATCTTGGCAAAGGAGCGGGCGTTCAGCAGCTCGAATACCGAGCCGTAGCTCTCCCCCACCTTCACCACGTCGTAGGAGATGGCCGTGGGAATCCCCAGGATCAGCGCCATTTTGGCCATTTCCCGCTCGTGCCGGATGTCCTCCAGCGCGTCCGCGTTCTTGTAGACCTTCACCACGTTGTCCTGGTCGATACGGTAGAGCTTGCCGTTGGCGCCTCGGCCGATCTCCTCGCAGCCCTCGATGGAGATCACCCGATAGGCCTTCTCCACGGTCATCATCTCGGTGAAGCCGGTCATGTCCAGGATCTCGTAGACCTCGGAGCTGACGTTGAGGATCCGCAGCTCCGGATGGGATTTTTTCAATCGCAGGATCACCCGCAGCCCGGCGCTGGAGATGTATTCCAGCCCCGCGGCGTCCAGCGTCAGGGCCTGATCCTCCGCCCCGGCCAGCTTCTGCAGGATCTCCGCCTCCACCCGGGCGGCGTTGTTGGAGTCGATGCGTCCCTTCAGTTCGATGGTCATATAGTATCACCTTTTCCTTTGTTTTTCAGGCAGGGCATGGTCAGAGCATCGGGCTGCCGCTCCCCGCGCAAAGCCGAAGGCGGCGCCGCAGTCCCCGAAGGGAGCCAGCGCCGGCAAGACGGCGCCGATGATGTTCAAGACCATGCCGGCAAGAATGCTTTCAATCCGTTTTATCCGATCATTCGATGGTCAGGATGTCCACAAAGCCCGTGACCTCAAAGACCTCCCTAATCATCTCGCCCACATGGACGAGTTTCATGCTCCCCTGCCGGTTCATCTGCTTCCGGGCGGAGAGCAGCACTCGCAGCCCCGCCGAGGAGATGTATTCCAGATTTTCAAAATCCAGCGTCAGTTCGCTGACGCCGTCCAGGGATTCCTTCAGCGCCTGTTCCAGCTCCGGCGCGGTGGTGGTATCCAGCCGGCCCTCCAGCCCGATTACCAGGGAAGAGGCGTTCTGCTTCTTGGTAATTTGCATGAAAATGCCCTCCTTCTCTTTAAAAGCGCATGGCGACGGTCAGAACAGCCGCGGCTGTTCCGGAAGCGTCCCGCGGCCCTTGATGCTGCGGTGCGCGGCGAACGCACGCAGCTTCCCCTTGGCCGGTGTTCTCCCGGCACTGCCGCTGGCAGCGCCGATGGCCTCGGGCTTTCTGTCCGCCTCCCCGCTGCTTGAGAGACTTATCAAGTAATTTTACTATAAAATCATCAAATACGCAATAGGAGAGCGCGGGAAGGACTTGCCAGGGCGGGGAAAAAAGAGTAGAATCCTGACAGAATAAGCCCGGGAACGCCCTTCCGGGCGACGATGCGAAAGGGATGCGTCGACAGGCCGTCCCTCACCGGGAGAAAGAGAGGCGAGAGGCATGAAGATCTGTGTTTACGGCGCGTCCGGAAACGACTTGGACCGCGCTTATTTCGACGCCGCCCGGGAATTGGGTCGGCTGCTGGCCCGTCAGGGGCACGCTCTGGTTTTCGGCGGCGGAGCCCGGGGGCTCATGGGCGCCTGCGCGGAGGGCGCGGCGGAGCTGGGCGGGGAGATCATCGGCGTGGCGCCCCGCTTTTTCGACGAGCCGGGGATCCTCTTTCCCCGCTGCAGCCGCTTTGTCTACACCGAGACCATGGCGGAACGGAAGACCGCCATGTTTTCCGAGAGCGAGGCTTTCATCGCCCTGCCCGGCGGCATCGGCACCTTTGAGGAGTTTTTCGAGACCCTGACCCTGAAGCAGCTGGGCCGTCACCGCAAGCCCATGGCCCTGCTGAACACCCTGGACTATTACGCTCCGCTGATGGCGATGCTGGACAAGGCGGTGGAAGGCGGCTTTCTCTCCCGGCGCTGTCTGGCCCTCTTCGCCCTCTGCGGCAGCCCCGCCGAAGCCCTTCATTCCGTACTCACCCAGCGCGCGCCGGAAGGCGGCCTGGGAAAACTGACGGAATACAGCACCTGAGCCGCAAAAAGTTCCCCTCTGCCCTTGCAATCATGTGCGGGATTTGATAGAATGATAGACGAATAAAAAGATAGAGTGGGAACGTATGAATACGCAGGGATGGAAAATACCGTATACAAGGCCGGAGTATCCGGCTGAGCTGAAACAGGCGGGCTGCGGGCCGCTTCTTTCTGCTGTCCTGGCGCTGCGGGGCATCCGCACGGTTGCGGAGGCCCGGGAGCTGCTGGACGGTGGGCTTACCTGTCTGCATGATCCCATGCAGATGCAGGGCATGGCCCAGGCCGTCCGGCGCCTCCGCCGCGCCATTGCGCAGAAGGAGGCGGTCGCCGTTTATGGCGACTATGACGTGGACGGCATCACCGCCACCTGCCTGGTCACCGACTATCTGCGCAGCAAGGGTCTGCGCTGCGTGGGCTATATCCCCGACCGCAACGAGGAGGGCTACGGCCTCAACTGCGCCGCGCTGGACAGTCTGCGCGCCGACGGGGTGACCCTGCTCATCACCGTGGACTGCGGCATCACCGCCGTGGAGGAGGCCGGGCACACCAAAGAGCTGGGCATGGACATGATCGTCACCGACCACCACGAGTGCAAGCCCGGCGCCCTGCCGGATGCGGTGGCCGTCATCGACTGCAAGCAGGAGGGCAACCGCTATCCCAACCCGGATCTGGCCGGCGTGGGCGTGGCCATGAAGCTGGTCTGCGCCTGCGAGCAGGACGACGAGGCCATGCTCCGGCGCTACGCGGACCTGGTGGCCGTTGGCACCGTGGCGGACGTGATGCCCCTGGTGGGTGAAAACCGCTATCTGGTGCGCCGGGGCCTGGAGATGCTGGCCGCGAACCCCCGGCCCGGCTTTGCCGCCATGCTGCGGGAAGCGGGCGTGGACCCGGCCCGGATCACCGCCTCCAGTATCGGCTTCAGCCTGGCCCCCCGCCTGAACGCCGCGGGCCGTCTGGGCCAGGCCACCAAGGCCGCGGACCTGCTGATGGCCACCAGGCCGGAGGAGGCCGCCGCCCTGGCCGCCGAGCTCTGCGAGCTGAACCGCCAGCGCCAGAGCATCGAGACCGAGATCTGGAAAGACGCTCTCTCGAAGCTGGAGGGCAAGAAGCCCGACGGGCCCATCGTCCTGGCCAGCGACCGCTGGCATCAGGGCGTCATCGGCATCGCGGCCTCCCGGCTGGCCGAGCAGTTCTCCCTGCCCGCCATCATGGTCTGCCTCTCGGGCGACCACGGCAAGGGCTCCTGCCGCAGCTACGGCGGCTTTAATCTCTTTGAAGCCCTCTCCGCCTGTTCCCGGCACCTGCTGGGCTTCGGCGGCCACGCCCTGGCCGCCGGCATGACCATCCGCAGCGACAAGCTGCCGGAATTCCGCCGGGCGCTGGCGGAGTACTACAAAGCCAACAAGCCCGAGGCCCTGCCCGAGGTGGACTGCGATCTCCTGATCCGGGACGCGGGCCTGCTGACTCTGGACAACGTCCGGGAGCTGGACCGGCTGGAGCCCTACGGCAACGGCAACCCCAAGCCCGTCTTCTGCCTCAGCGACGTGGAGCTGCTGGCGGCGGACCAGGTGGGCGGCGGGCGCCATCTGCGCCTCCAGGTGGACCTGGGAGGCGGCCGGATGGATGGCATCTTCTTCTCCCACAGCGCCCAGGCCCTGGGCGTGGCCGCGGGAGACCGGGTGGATCTGGCCTTCACGCCCCAGATCAACGAGTTCCGGGGCCACTGCACGGTGCAGCTGGTGGTTTCCGCCCTGCGCAGGCACAACCCGCTGGAGCTCTGCCGCCGGATTTTGGAACGGGACGCGAGCGCGGCCTACGCCGCCGCCCCCTTCTGCCCCCGGCGGGCGGACTTCGTGCGCATCTGGCGGGAGGCCGGCGGGGAGATCGCCGTGCCGGCCACGGCGGAGGAGATCCTGGCCCGGTGCCCGGCGGGCATGGAGCCGGAGCGCTACTGCCTGTGCCTCATCACTCTGCTGGAGACGGGGCTGCTGCAGAGCCCCGGCGGCGGGATCTACGGCGCCCGCAGCGCCGCCATTGAGGGCAAGGCCGATCTGAACAGCACCAGGGTCATGCGCCGCCTGCTGAGAGAGGCCCAGGACCTGCTGCAATAAGCAGCTTTATTCAGTCTTTTCTTTTTTGGGGGAACGGATCATGAGCGAATCGCCCGAAAAAGTGCATACGCCTCTGGACCCGGACAAGCTCTACGCCGATCTGGAGGAGAAGATCCGCAGCGCAGGCCGCAACATGGACCTGGGCCGGATCCGCGCGGCCTATGAGATGGCGAAGCTGGCCCACGCCGGGCAGCTGCGCAAGGACGGCTCCCCCTATGTGACCCACTGCGTGGCCGCGGCGGACATCTCCGTGGACCTGGGTCTGGACGAGGATTCCATCTGCGCGGCCCTGCTGCACGACGTGATCGAGGACACCGCCCTCACCCACGGGGACATCGCCCGCCAGTTCGGCACCGCCGTGGCGGACATCGTGGAGGGCGTCACCAAGCTGACGAGGGTGCAGTATACCAGCAAGGAAGACGAGCAGATGGAGAACCTGCGCAAGATGCTCATGGCCATGGCCAAGGACATCCGCGTGATCCTCATCAAGATCGCCGACCGCATGCACAACATGCGCACCATGGACTACCAGACGCCGGAAAAGCAGCGCACCAAGTCCCTGGAGACCATGGAGATCTACGCCCCCATCGCCCACAGGCTCGGCATGCAGCAGGCCAAGTGGGAGCTGGAGGACCTGTCTCTGCGCTATCTGGACCCCACCGGCTACAAGGAAATTACCGAATACCTGAATTCCCGCATGCCGGAGCTGGAGGCCTTCATGTCCGGCGTGGATGACAGGATCCAGGCCCGGCTGAAGCAGGAGGGCATCGAAGCCTCCATCTCCTCCCGCATCAAGCACGTGTACAGCATCTACCGGAAGATGTATTCCCAGAAGCTGGACATCAACGGCATTTTCGACCTCTGCGCCTTCCGGGTCATCGTGGACTCCCTGCCGGACTGCTACAATGTCCTGGGCATCATCCACGACATGTTCAAGCCCGTGCCCGGGCGCTTCAAGGACTATATCTCCACCCCCAAGCCCAACATGTACCAGAGCCTGCACACCACCGTCATCGGCTCCCAGGGCATCCCCTTCGAGGTGCAGATCCGCACCTGGGAGATGCACCACACCGCCGAGTACGGCATCGCCGCCCACTGGAAGTACAAGATGGACGGCGGCGGCAGCGCCGTGCGGGAGGGGGACGAGGAGAAGTTCGCCTGGGTGCGCCACCTGCTGGAGGATCAGCAGGAGTCCGACGCCCAGGATTTCTTCCACGATCTGAAGATCGACATGTTTGCCGACGAGGTCTTCGTCTTCTCCCCCAAGGGAGACGTGATCAACCTGCCCGCCGGCGCCACGCCCATCGACTTTGCCTACAGCATCCACTCCGACGTGGGCAACCACATGGTGGGCGCCAAGGTCAACGGCCGCATCGTCACCTTTGACTACATCCTGCAAAACGGCGACATTGTGGAGATCCGCACCTCCAAGTCCGCCCCCGGCCCCAGCCGGGACTGGCTGAGCATCGTCAAGAGCGGCTCCGCCCGTACCAAGATCAAGCAGTGGTACAAGAAGGAGCGGCGGGATGAGAACATCCTCCGGGGCATGGAAATGCTGGAGGACGAGCTCAAGCACAATGAGCTGACGCTGGACGAGATGCAGGACGAGCAGATCATGGCCCCGGTGCTCAAGCGCCTGTCCTACGCCACGGCGGAGGATATGTACGCCGCCATCGGTTACGGCGGCGTCACCGCGGCCCGTGTGGCCAACCGCATGCGGGACGAGCAGAAGGCCCTGCTGGCGGAGAAAAAGTCCGTGCTGGACAAGGTCTCCGCCGCCGCCGAGCGGCGGGAGGAGCGGGCCAAGAAGGAGGGCAAGGCCGTCCACGGCATTCTGGTGGAGGGGCTGGACAACTGTCTGGTCAAGTTCTCCCGCTGCTGCACCCCCGTTCCCGGGGACGACATCGTTGGCTTCATCACCCGGGGCCAGGGCGTGTCCATCCACCGGCGGGACTGCCAGAACTACCGCCGGCGCAGCGACGATGAGGAGCACGCGGGCCGCTGGATCCCGGTGTCCTGGGCCAGCCAGATCACCGACAGCTATGTGACCACCATCACCATCGCCGCCAAGGACCGCTCGGGCCTGGTCATGGACATCGCCACGGTGCTGAACGCGCTCAACGCCAAGGTGCGCAATCTCTCCGCCCGGGACAACGCGGGCCTGGCCCTGGTGGTCATCACCCTGGAGGTCAAGAGCGTGACCGAGCTGAAGCAGACCATGAACCGGCTGGCCGGCGTCCCCAGCGTCACCGAGGTGACCCGCAACGGGAATTAGGATTCCGCAGCGCCGAGCAGCGCTCGGCGCTCCCACATTCGTTTTTCAAGTTAGGAGTACTATGCGAGCTGTTGTGACAAGAGTCAATTCCGCCGAGGTGGAGATCGACGGGGCCGTGCACGGGCAGATCGGCAAGGGTCTGCTGGTGCTGCTGGGCGTCCACCAGGAGGACACGGAGGCGGAGGCAAGAAAAATCGCGGACAAGATCTGCGGCCTGCGGATCTTTGAAGACGCGGAGGGCAAGATCAACGTGAACCCGGTGAACGCCGGGGCCCCGGAGCTGCTGATCATCAGTCAGTTCACCCTCTTCGCCGACTGCCGCTCCCGCCGCCCGGGCTTTTCCCACGCCGCCCGGCCGGAGACCGCCGTCCCCCTCTATGAGCTGGTGATCGCCGAATGCCGGGCCCGGGGCTTCCGGGTGGAGACCGGCGTCTTCGGCGCCTACATGAAGGTGCGCTCGGAGAACGACGGGCCCTTTACCATTCTGCTGGACACAAAGGAGCTTTGAAATGCTGATCAAGACCATATCCGTCGGCCAGCTGGAGACCAACTGCTACGTGGTCACCGACGAGACGAGCCTGGACTGCGCCGTCATCGACCCCGGCGACGAGAGCAACACCATCCTGGACTACCTGGAGCAGAACCGCCTGCGCTGCCGGGCCGTCCTCCTGACCCACGGGCACTTTGACCACGTGGGCGCGGTGGAGGCCCTGGCGGAGGAGACCGGCGCCAGGGTCTATCTGAACCGGGAGGACGACGCCGAAACCCGGCGGGACCTCCACTTTCCCCTCCACCTTCCCGAAAACGGGGAATACTATGCCGACGGGGACAGGGTGGAGATCGGCTCCCTGCGCTTCGAGGTGATCGGCACCCCGGGCCACACCCCCGGCGGGGTGACCCTGCGCTGCCAGGACGCCCTCTTCACCGGAGACACGCTCTTTCGCGGCAGCTGCGGGCGGACGGACCTGCCCGGCGGCGACACGGAGGAGCTGCTGCGCTCCCTGAAGCGGATCTGTTCCCTGGAGGGGGACTTCGAGGTCTACCCCGGCCACATGGACTGCAGCACCCTGGCCCGGGAGCGGCTTTTCAACTACTACTGCCGGCTGGCAGCGAATTCCTGATCGGGAGGACGACATGAACGAACCGACACTTGTGATCCTGGCGGCGGGCATGGGCAGCCGCTTCGGCGGGCTCAAGCAGATCACCGCCGTGGACGGCTGCGGCCACGCCATCATCGACTTTTCCCTGTACGACGCCTGGAAGGCCGGCTTCCGCAAGGTGGTCTTCATCATCAAGCACGAGATCGAGGAGGACTTCAAGGCCGCCGTGGGCCGGCGGATGGAGAAGTACTTCGACGTGAGATACGTCTTCCAGCAGATCGACATGCTGCCCGAGGGCTACGCCGTCCCGGAAGGGCGCAAAAAGCCCTGGGGCACGGCCCACGCGGTGCTCTGCGCGGCGGAAGCCATAGACGGGCCCTTCGCCGTTATCAACGCGGACGATTTCTACGGCCGGGGCGCCTTTGAGACCATTTTCGAGTTCCTGGCCCGGGAGCGGCCAGACAACGAGCACGCCATGGTGGCCTATCTGCTGCGCAACACCGTCACCGAGCACGGCACCGTGGCCCGGGGCGTCTGCCAGGTAGAGGACGGGCTGCTCACCGACGTGGTGGAGCGCATCAAGATCGCCAAGCGGGGCGAGGACGCCGCCTATACCGAGGACGGAGAGACCTGGATCCCCCTGTCCGGCGATTCTCCCGTCTCCATGAACTTCTGGGGTTTCGGCCGGGACTTCCTGCGTCAGCTGCGGGACCGCTTCCCCGCCTGGCTGGACGCGAACCTTCCCGTGAACCCGGAGAAGGCGGAGTACTTCCTGCCCTTCGTCACCAACGCCCTGATCCACGAGGGCCAGGGCAGCGTCCGGGTCCTCCCCTGCCATGAGACCTGGCACGGCATCACCTACAAAGAGGACATGCCCGACGTACTGGACTATATCGCCCGGCTGCGGCGGGAAGGCGTCTATCCCGAAACCCTTTTGGACTAATACCGGAAAGGAGCGCAAGCAATGAACGTACTCGTCACCGGCGGCGCCGGATACATCGGCAGCCACACCTGCGTGGAGCTGCTGGAGCAGGACATCGGCGTGGTGGTCATCGACAATCTGGTGAACTCCAGCGCCAAGGCCATCGAGCGGGTGGAGCAGATCACCGGCAAGCACGTGGACTTCTATCAGGAGGACGTGCGCAACCGGGCCGCCCTGGACCGGATCTTTGAAAAGCACAAGATCGACTGCGCCATCCATTTCGCCGGGCTGAAGGCCGTGGGCGAATCGGTGGTCATGCCCCTGGAATACTACGACAACAACCTGTTTTCCACCATCACTCTCTGCGAGGCCATGCGGGATCACGGGGTGCACGACATCGTGTTCTCCTCCTCCGCCACGGTCTACGACGGGCGCAACCAGATGCCCCTGAAGGAGACCGCCGTCACCGGCAACTGCACCAACCCCTACGGCTGGACCAAGTACATGTCCGAGCAGATCCTGCGGGACACCTCCAAGGCCGTGGAGGACTTCTCCGTCTCCCTCCTGCGCTACTTCAACCCCATCGGCGCCCACAAAAGCGGCCTCATCGGCGAGGATCCCCGGGGCATCCCCAATAACCTCATGCCCTTCATCGCCCAGGTGGCCGTGGGCCGCCGGGACCATCTGAACGTCTTCGGCGACGACTATGACACCCCCGACGGCACCTGCCTGCGGGACTATATCCATGTCACGGACCTGGCCCGGGGCCACGTGGCCGCCATCGACTACATGCGGAAGCACCGCGGGGAGAACGTCTTCAACCTGGGCACCGGTACCGGCTACAGCGTGCTGGACATGGTGAAGACCTTCGAGCGGGTCAACGGCATCAAGATCCCCTATGAGATCGCTCCCCGCCGGGCCGGCGACCTGCCGCGGCTCTACTCCAATCCGGACAAGAGCGCCCAGCTTCTGGGCTGGAAGGCCCAGTACAACCTGGAGGACATGTGCCGGGACACCTGGACCTGGCAGTCCAAGAACCCCATGGGCTACGGGGAAGCAGAAGAATAAACGTTCCGCGCCCGCCGAGCAAAAGGTCGGCGGGCGAAGCAATATGCGGGCACTCCCCAAACCTGTCATTGCGAACCCAGTGCGCACACTGGTGTGGCAATCCGTTTTTTCCTTAAACCTGTCATTGCGAACCAGTGACCGACGTCACTGGTGTGGCAATCCGTTTTTCCTTTTATCCATTCGGTGATTTGTGATGAAAAAGCTTCGCAATCTGTCTGTTTTGCTTCTGGCCGCCGCCCTGCTGCTCTCCGGCTGCGGCGATACAAGGGAGCAGCCGGGGCAGGAGGTCCACCTGCAGGTCTACTGCTTCTCTTTCGGCAAGGCCGACGCCTTTCTGCTCACCACGGAGCACGGCGCCGTCCTGATCGACACGGGCAATAAGGGCTGCGGCAAGGAGATCCTGGCCTACTGCCGGGACAAGGGCGTCTATTCCCTGGACTATCTGATCCTGAGTCATTTTGACAAGGACCACATCGGCGGCGCGCCCCGGGTGCTCCAGGGCCTGCCGGTGGGACAGCTGCTGCAGCCCGACGGTCCCGGCGAGGGCGGCGCCTACGACAACTACGCCGACGCTCTGGCGGAGCTGAGCGTGGAGCCCCTCACCCTGAAAGAAGAGACCAGCTTCACCCTGGACGGGGTGCGCTTCACCGTGAACCCGCCCGAGCGGAACAACTATGCCGACAGTGCGGCCAACAACGCCTCCCTGATCGTCTCCGTGGAATGTGGGGACTGCCGCCTGCTCTTCACCGGGGACGCGGAAAACCTGCGGCTGGAGGAATGGATGAACGCCCACCGGGAGCGCTATGACTTCATCAAAATGCCCCATCACGGCGCCTGGCACCGGGCCCTGGAGCCTCTGCTGATCCAGGCCAAGCCCTCCTGGGCCCTCATCACCTGCTCCGACGCGGAGCCGGAGGAGGCCAAGACCCTGCGCAAGCTGGAGAAGCTGGACGTGCAGGTATTCCTCACCCGCCTCGGCCCCGTCCTGCTGGACTGCGACGGCAGCAGCATCCATATCCGCTACGCGGAGGGCTGAGCGGAGAACTCCCCCTCTTGCGCCGGGGCGCGTTCTCTGCTATCATGGAAAAAGAGGAAATCTCACCCCTCCAGCCCGTAGAGACGAGCATTGCTCGTCCGCTTTTCCCGACGCCACGGCATATCGACGGGCGATTCATGAATCGCCCCTACGGCGGGGACGGACGTTTTCTCCCGTAGGGGCCGTTCACGAACGGCCCGCTGTCCTGGACCTGTGTCGGCGGCCGACCGATGGTCGGCCCTACGGATAATACTGCAACGAACGGAGGTATAGCCATGAAGCGCTTGACAAAACTGTTGGCCCTGATAATGGTCCTGGCTCTTGTCCTGGGCCTGGCACCTGCCGCGGCCCTGGCCGAGGGCGGGCACGTCCACAACTGGAAGGAACGAAGCCGCACCGAGCCCACCTGCACCCAGGCGGGCAGCGTGACCTATGTCTGCTCCTGCGGCGAAAAGAAGGTGGAGCAGATCCCCGCCCTGGGCCACGCCTGGAACGCGGGCGAGATCGTGGAGGACGAGAGCTTCCCCGGCGGGAAGAAGCTGCACTTCTGGTGCTGGCGCTGCGGCGTGACCAAGGACGAGCCCCTCCCCGCGGACGCGGACGACGACTACGGCTGGGAGCCGCCGGTGTCGGAGGATCTGCCGGCGGTGGAGGAAGTCCCGGACGGCGAGGTTTCCCCTGCCAGCGGATACCCGTCGGAGCTTTACGACGTTACCGTCGAGGTTGAGGACACGACCGGCTGGAAGTATGCCCTGGACCCGGTGGAGGTCCACGTCACCTTCACGAACACCGGTAAAAAGACGGTTGACGTCACTTGCTCGGCTGACGGAGACTATCTTGATTACCCGCGGATGGCGCTGGCAGGCTGCGATGTTGGAGAACTGGACGTCTCCTCGGAAGCTTCGGTTTGGAAGGCCAGGTTGGAGCCCGGCCAGTCCGGCACGGTGACGCTGAGAGTCAGCCTGAAAATGGAAGACCTGGATCGTCCTTGGATCGAGCGCATGCTTCCTGCCGAGTTTACCCCACCGGAGGCTTCGGACTCACCTGCCTCTTACCCTGCGGACTGGCCCTGGGAGGCCAAGGGGAGAGCGCTGAAGGCGTCCTTCAAAATCGGGAAGGCAGACCCGGCGATCCAGCAGCAAATTTTTCACCATCCCGCTTATGGTGTCGGTGAATATTTGAGGATCGACATACGGGGCAACAGCTTAAGTCCATATGTAATGCACGAGTGGGAAGTAGACGTTTATAAGTGGGACAAGGCAGCGGGAGACTACGTTTTTGTGGAGACGGTTCAGATTTCGAATGCCCATTACTATCCCAAATCGATCTTCCCCGGCTATTACTGGGTTTATGGCGAAGTCGTAAAATTGAAAGTCACCGATCAAGTCGTGGCAGAGTCGGATGACGGCATCCTCCGGTATGCACTCCGTTCTCGTTCCTGGACAGAGGACGGTACACCGGTGGAAACCGAGCTTGAACCCCGAGAAATATATGTCTTTGACGGCACCGTGCTGCTAGAGGCCGAGGACACCTCGGCGGGGCAGATCCCCGAGGACGGCTGGGTGAAGGTGAAGCTGACGGCTTCCAACCCGAGCACGGAGATCATGACTTGTACCGATAGCTGGTTTTTCACTTATGAGTTTTATACAGAATACTCGGACTACGATTTTCAGTATGATGCCCTCAGTTGGCTCACGCCTGACTCCTCTGTGGACGCAGAGCTGCGGATCAAGGTCCTTGACGAGGATATAAAGGCAGGCGAAGTGCGGCGCAGAGCATATTTGCACTTCTGGCGCCGTCATGATGAGGATGGGATGAAGTTTCCCGCCGATTCCCCAAAAGAGAGCGCCGTGGGGCCGAAGTCCGTCGACTTCTACATCAATACCAACGAGGTCGAGATCGTCATCCCCCTGCTGGCCCCGCCTGCTGAGCCTGCCCCGGCTTCGGAACGACGGCCTTTCTGTGAACCCGCCCTCAATAGCCTGGGCGACGGGGCGGTAGAATGGACGCTGACGCGCTGCCCGGATCACGCCGCCCTGGCAAAGGAAGCCGAAGGCAAGACGCCCCAGGAGGCGCTGGCTCTATGGGCAGAGGCTCTGGACGCGGAATATGACGAGTGGCTCACGGAGGTCGACGAGAGCCTGCGCCCCTTGATCGAGGAGGAGCGGGCGGCCTTTGAAGAGCAGCTGGCCGCCTATGGGGCCGCCTGGGAGCTCCGCGGCGGGCCCGACTATGCGGCGGAGAAGATGATCGAGCTGCTGATGCACAAGGTCAGCCTGCTCTGCTTCGCGCGGGAGGCCGAGAGCGAGGACTGGGCCGCCCTCTTCAACCGGGCGGAGGAGCTGGACGCCGCCGATCCGGAGCAGGCGTTCTGTTGGCGGGAGAGCCATGATTGCGTTGTGAGTCTGCAGACCTGGGAGACGCTCTGCGCCGATCACCGGCAGATCGCCCCCACGGCGGAGGACGAGGAGGGCTGGCGGGAGCTGAAGACCCTCTGGCTGGCCGCCCTGAATGCTGAGACCGACGCGCGCTGGCTTTCCGCGGACGAAGGAAACCGGGACTTCGTCGCGGCGGAGCGCCAGAGCTTCGGCAAGTGGCTGGCCGCCTGGGAGGCCCTGCTGACGGCCCGTTATCCCGAGGACCCGGCCCTGGTGCAGGAGCTTCTGACCCAGGCCGTCCGGGCCCGGGCGATAGATCTCTGCCGGTAATGCGCATAGGGGCGGCCCTTGCGGCCGCCCGCGATACACAGAAACACCGGGATCCTTTCGGATCCCGGTGTTTCTGTGTATATTCAGTTTTATTCCTCGATGAACAGCACGCCCAGGGTCTTGGGACCGCAGTGGGTGCTGACGGTGCAGCCGGCCAGGGTGTGGTGCACCTCCCGGCAGCCGGAGAGTTCCCTGGCAAGGGCGCACATCCGCTCCGCCACCTCGGGCTCGATCTCCCCGGACTCGGTGATAAAGATATGTCCCGGCCGGACCTTTTTGCCGGCCAGCCGCTCCCGGATGTACTGCTCGTAGACCTTCTCGATGCTGCCGCGGTATTTCTTGTACACGCCCAGCTTCCCGTCCTTCATCTCCAGGCCGGGCTTCAGCTTCAGCAGGTTTGCCCCCAGCGCAGCCACGCCGGTGCAGCGGCCGCCCTTCCACATGAATTCCAGGGTGTCCAGCACAAAGCTGGTGGAGACTTTGTCGGTCAGGCTTTCCAGATGCGCGGCGATCTCCCCGGCGCTCATGCCCCGGTCCCGGCACTCCGCCCCCTCGATGGCCAGCAGACCCACACCGGTGGAGAGCATGCGGCTGTCCACCACATAGACGCCCTCCAGCTCGGCGGCGGCCAGGCGGGCGGCGTTGAAGGTGTTGGAGAGCTCGGCGCTGATGTCCAGATGGACGATCTCATATCCCTGCTCCACCAGCGGGGTAAAGAAATCCAGAAACTCCTGCACGCCGGGCGCAGAGGTCTTGGGCAGCAGGCCGTCCTTATGATACCGCGCGTACATGTCCAGGGGAGTAAAGCTCTCTCCGTCGTCCATAAAATGGTCCTCCCCCAGGGTGATCATCAGGGGGATGATCCGAATACCAAAGCGCTCCTTCAGTTCCCGGGAAAGGTCCACCGTACTGTCCGCCGTGATCATGACGGGTTTGCTCATTCCGTTTCCACTCCTTGTTTTATACAGCTTTCGTATCGTGCCGCGGCAAGCTACACTTTTTCACATTACCATTTGATTATAGCAAAGCGTCTCTGCTTTGTCTATCATACACTTTCGTCGAACTGTCTAAAAGCTCTTCGATTATTCTTGCTTTTTCCGCAGCTTTGTTTCATAATAACAGTATCATACAGAAGGAGGCCGGATCCTATGAAAAGAATGACCCGCGTTGCGCTGATCACCAGCGGCGGCGACTGCCAGGGCCTGAACGCCGCCATCCGCGGCGTAGGCAAGGCGCTGTTCGAGCGCGTCCCCAATGTGGAGATCTACGGCATGTACGACGGCTACCGCGGCCTGATCGAGTGCGACTACAAGTATATGGAATCCAAGGACTTCTCCGGGATCCTCACCCGGGGCGGCACCATCCTCGGCACCTCCCGCCAGCGCTATATCCCCGGCAAGGACATTGTGGATGAGAAGGGCCGCAGCCTGCTGCCGGACATGATGGCGACCTATAACCGCCTGAATCTGGACTGCCTGGTCATCATGGGCGGCAACGGCACCCAGAAGAGCGCCAAGCTCCTGGCCGACTACGGCATGAACGTGGTCACCCTGCCCAAGACCATCGACAATGATATTTACGGCACCGACACCACCTTCGGCTTCCAGAGCGCCGTGGATATCGCCACCAACGTCATGGACTATCTGCACACCACCGCCTGCTCTCACGGCCGGGTCTTCGTGGTGGAGCTCATGGGACGGGACGCGGGCTGGCTGACCCTGGCCGCCGGTATCTCCTCCGGCGCCGACGCGATCCTGATCCCCGAGATCCCCTATGATATCGAAAAGGTGGCCGATCTGATCCGTGCCCGCAAAAAGCACGGTCACGGCTTTTCCATCGTGGCCTGCGCCGAGGGCGCCGTCTCCAAGGACGACAAGAAGCTCACCGAGGAGGAGGCCCGCAAGAAGAAAGAGGCCAGCAAGTATCCCACCGTTTCCTATGCCATCGCGGCTGAGATCGAGCGTCTCACCGGCGCGGACACCCGGGTGACCGTGCCCGGCCACTACCAGAGAGGCGGTCCTCCCTGCCCCTATGACCGGCTGCTGGCCACCCAGTTCGGCACCGCCGCCGCGGACCTGATCGTCAACAAGCAGTACAACCGCATGGTCGCCATCCAGGGCGGCACGATCACCTCCATCCCCCTGGACGAGGCCGCCAGCAAGACCAAGTTCCTGCCGGTGGACCACCCCATCATCCAGGTGGCCCGGGATATCGGCATCTGCATGGGCGACTGAGCGCAGTCCCTCCTACATACAAGGATCCCCTGAGAAACTCCGGTTTCTCAGGGGATCGTTTTCGTTTTATGTGGGATCAGTCGTCCACGCCGACCATGACGGAGGTGGCCTTCACCACCGCCCAGGCCTCCTTGCCGACCTCCAGGCCCAGCTCCCGGATGGCGTTCATGGAAATGGTGGCGCTCATGACGTTGCCGCCGCCGATGTCGATCTTGACGATGCCGTTGACAGCGCCCTCCTGAATGCCTACAACGGTTCCCTTAAACTGATTTCTGGCACTGAGTTTCATATTCAAATCTCCTTCATTCATAAAGCAATAAGATGTTCGCCGGCGCGATCCCCAGCTCCGCCGGGAACTGCGCAGGCCGTTTATCCTTGGGAAGCCTCCACCACACGGGAGCGCTTCCCTCTTTCTGATCCGCGTAGCGGAACTGGAGGATGGTCTCGAAAGGCTCCTCCATCTCCTCCGTGAAACGCACGGGAAACCGGTTCTGAGGCGCGGCGGGATTGAAATAATGGGCGCGGATCCCTACGGCACGCAGGCCCTCCTCCACCTTCTGCCTCGTCTCCAGCCGGACGCCCCAGGCGGGGACATCCACTCTGTGCTCGTCTACGCGCACTGCGGCGGCGATATTCTTGCAGCCGGTCAGGATCGCCGCCTGCACGCTGCCGGGATCTGCGAACAGCTCCTTGGTCGGCTTGCAGCAGAGCAGCCGTCCCGCGTCCATCACGGCGATCTCGCGGCTCATATTGTAGGCCTCGTTCCGGTCATGGGTCACCAGCAGGACTTCTCGCCCAAAGCGCTCCAGCAGGTCGCGCAGCTCCACCTTCAGGGAATCCCGCAGATGAGCGTCCAGGGCGGAGAAGGGCTCGTCCAGCAGCAGGATCTGCGGATCGTTCACCAGGATCCGGGCCAGGGCCACCCGCTGCTGCTGCCCGCCGGAGAGCTGATGAGGCTTGCGCCCCTCCAGTCCCTCCAGCCGCATCATTCGCAGCATGTCCTGAAGCCGCTGCTCCTTCACGGCCCGGTCCTTTTCCCGGTTCAGGCCGCAGAGGATGTTCTGCCGCACCGTCATATTGGGAAAGAGGGCGTAGTTCTGGAACAGATAGCCCACCCGGCGCAGCTGCGGGGGCAGATTGATCCGGCTCGCCGAATCAAAGAGCACCCGTCCGTCCAGCTCGATCCGCCCCTCGTCGGGTTTCTCAATGCCCGCGATGCACTTGAGGGTCATGCTCTTGCCGCAGCCGGAGGCGCCCAGCAGGGCGGTGATCCCGTTCTCGGCCGTGAAAGACACGTCCAGGAGGAAGCTGCCGAAGTTTTTGCGGATGTCAACGGTCAGACTCATGCCTTCACCGCCTTTTTCTGCCGGGCCTCCAGCATGTTCACGCTCAGCAGCACCACGGTGCTGATGGCAAGGTTGATCAGCACCCAGAACATGGCGCCCTTCTCGTCGTTGGTGCGCCAGAGCTGATAGACCGTGGTGGAGATGGTGGCGGTCTTGCCGGGGGTATAGCCGATGAGCATGCTGGTGGCGCCGTACTCGCCCAGGGCCCGGGCGAAGGCCAGCACCGTCCCGGCCAGGATCCCCTGGCGGCAGGCCGGCATCCGGATGCGCCAGAAGATATAGCCGTTGGAGAGTCCCAGGGTCTGCCCCGAATAGGCCAGGGTCTTGTCGAAGCTCTCAAAGGCGCCTCGGGCCGTGCGGTACATCAGCGGGAATGCCACCACCGCGGCGGCCAGGATGCCCCCGTACCAGGTCATGACGAATTTGACCCCGAACTGCAGCAGGAGCATGCCCAGGGGGCGCTTCACGCCGAAGATCAGCAGCAGGAAATAGCCGCAGACCGTGGGCGGCAGCACCATGGGCAGGGTCAGGATCACGTCCAGCACGCCCTTGAGCCAGCGGGGCAGCTTCGCCGCGTAATAGGCGAAGAAGATCCCCGTGAAAAACACCAGGACGCAGCTGATGGCGGCGATGCGCAGCGAGTTCAGAAGAGGATACCAGTCGAATGACATACTCGATACTCCAAAGGGACGCGGACGGCGCGGATCGCACCGTCCTTACGCTTCACACAGGCTTCAGGGGGCCGGGGAGAAGCCGACGGCTTCGAACACGGCCATGGCCTCGGGCCCGGTCAGGTAATCCAGGAAGGCCTGGGCGGCCTCGGGATGCTTGCTGACGTTCAGCACGGCGGCGGGATAGATGACCTGGCCACACATGTCCTTGGTAGCGGTGTCCACGATGGCGAGCCCCGCGCTGAAGGCGTCGGTGGCGTAGACCACGCCGCAGTCCACGCTGCCCTCCTTAACCTGGGTGGTGACTTCCTTCACGTTGGTGCCGTAGGTGAGCTTGCCGGCGGCGGCCAGCTCTTCCTCGTTCAGCTCATAGAAGGCAAAGATCTTCTGGGTGTACTGGCCCACGGGCACGTCGCTGTTGCCCATGGCGAAGAGGATCTCGCCCTCCTTCAGGAGCCCGGCCAGCTGGTCAAAGCTCTCGATCCCCTTGGGGTTGCCCTCGGGGACCACCAGGGCGACCTTGTTCTCCAGGAGATTGATCCGGCTGCCCTGGAGCACGAAGTCCAGGCCGTCCGGGTTCTTCTCCGCGTCGCAGGATTTGTCCAGGGCGTTCATCTGCTTGGGCGCGGCGGAGATGAACAGGTCGCAGTCCGCGCCCTCCTGGATCTGGGTCTTCAGGGTGCCGGAGGAGTCGAAATTGAAGGTGATGGTCACGCCGGGATTCGCAGCCTCGTACATGGCCTTGATCTCCGTCAGGGTCTCGGTCATGGAAGCCGCCGCAAAGACGATGATCTCCACCTTCTCCGGGGCAGGTTCCTCCTTGACGGGCTCTTCTTTCGCGGGCTCGTCCTTGACGGGCTCCGCCGCAGGGGCCGGCTCGTCCTTCGCGGGCTCCGCCGGTTTGCTTTCGCCGCAGGCGGCCAGGGCCAGGATCATGGCCAGCGCCAGCAGCAGTGCCAGGGTTTTGCGCAGTCTCATTTTGTGTGCTCCTTCTCCCATGTTTCAGGGAATGTATTTATACAAACACGGCTTTACGTGTTCATATACACAAAACAGACGCGGGGATCGGTCCGGGTCAGACGCCCTTGCCGAAGCCGCAGTTGGGGAAGTGGCAGACCTTGCAGTTGAGGCACAGGCCGCCGTGGCCCAGGCCCGCCAGCTGCTCTTTGGTGATGGGCGTATCCGTCACCAGATAGGGCAGCAGCAGGTCGAAGATGGTGCGTTTGGCGTACATCACGCAGCCGGGCAGGCCGCAGACCGGCCGTCCGTCCGGCATGTAGGACACCAGGAACATGGCGCCGGGCAGCACGGGCGAGCCGTAGGAGACGATGTTGGCCCCGGTGTTCTTGATGGCCAGGGGGGTCCGGTCGTCCGGGTCCACGCTCATGCCGCCGCTGCAGAGGACCATGTCGCAGCCCTTGGAGAGCATGTCCAGCACGGCGGCGGTGATCTTCTCATGGTCATCGTTGAGCACCACGTGCTCCGTCATCTCGCAGCCGCCGAACTCGTGCAGCTTCTGGACGATGACCGGGGTGAAGGTGTCCTCGATGCGGCCGTAGAAAACCTCGTTTCCGGTGGTGACCACGCCCACCTTCTTGCTCTTCAGGGGCAGCAGGCGCAGCAGGGGCTTGTCCCCGACCACTTCTTTGGCCCGCTCCATCCGCTCCTTCTCGATGATGAGGGGGATGACCCGGGTGCCGCAGAGCTTGTCCCCCTTCTTCACCACGAAGCCGGAGGCCCGGGTGGCGATCATCATGTCCCCCAGGGCGTTCACGGCCCGGAGCCGCTCCACGTCGATGAGCAGCAGCCCGTCGCTGTCGGCGATCAGCTCAATCTTGCCCTCCTTGGGCTCGGTGGCGTGCATATGCTCGCTCATGCACAGATCCCGCAGGATCTCCGCCGCCTCGTCCTCGTGGAGCATGTTCTCGTTGTTCTCCCAGATGTAGATGTGGTCCTTGCCCACGCTCAGCAGCACCGGCACGTCCTCGGGCTGAATGATGTGGCCCTTGCGGAACACCGGCGCCTTGGTGACGCCCCGGATGATCTGGGTGATGTCGTGGCAGAGCACGTGGCCAACGGCCTCTTCGGTCTTCATCAGTTTCATATTCTGTCCTCCTATGGCAGCAGCTCCGCTCCGCAGAGCCGCTTGATCTCGTTTTGAATCTGTTTCGCGGCCTCCCGGCGCCTCCGGTGGGCCGCCAGGGCCTCCGGGCCGGCGCATTTGGCAAGGCTGGCTTCAAAGCGCTCGTCGATGGGGACGCGCCGGTCGCCCCGGACCGCCTTGTCCGCGATATAGACCAGGGCGGCCTCGTCCAGGCCCTCCCCCGCCCAATCGTGGTGCTGCCGGACGATCTCCGCCGGCTCCGGATATCCCAGCTCCCGCAGCCATAGCGCGCCGACGGCGGGATGCTCCGGCTGATCCCGGGCGATATCGTGGAGCAGGGCCGCCGCGCGGACGGCTTCCGCGTTCAGGCTCAGGCCCTTTTCCGCCAGCGCGGCGCAGAGCTCTCCGGCCAGCGCCGCCACGGCCCGGCAGTGGGCCCGCAGCCGCTCGTCGGCCCCTGCCGCTTCCAGCAGCGCCAGGCAGACCGGCTCCGTCAGCGCCGGATGGGGCCGTATCCCCACCCGGATCGGGGTCAGCCGCTCCCCGTCAAAATCCAGGCAGGTGACGGAAGTATAGTCCAGGCCCTCCCGGCTGCCCAGGAGGCTGGCGATGGCCCCCTTGTGGCTCACGGCGGCGATATCCCCCTGGCTCTCGGAAAGGCAGCGGCAAAGGGCCGCCTCCATCCGGCTGCGGACGGCCTCCGTGGGCTCCGTCCCCTCCGGCATCAGCTCCGGTTGGCTTTCCCGGGCCTTGTAGAGCTCCGGAAATCGCTCCCGGATCTCCCGGAAGGACAGGCCGTCCCACACTCCCATGTCCTGCTCCTGCAGGCCCGGCATCTCTCGGGGCGCGGGGCAGAGGGGCAGGGCCGTCTGCCGGGCCCGGATCATGTCGCTGCAGAACACCGCGCCCAGGTCCCGGAGCTCCGGGACGAAGGGCAGCAGCGCCGCCTGGAGCCGGCCCAGCCGACCCAGGGGCAGATCGGTCCGCCCGCCCACGCACCAGCGCTCCCCGATGGGGATGTCCGGCATGGCGTGGCGGATCAGATAGACTTTCCGGCTCATAGCTCCTCCCCGAAGTATTCCTCAAAGAGCTTTGCCGCCTCCTGCCGCAGGCGCTGGGAATACTTCTGATAGCAGTCCAGCAGGCGGCGGCCCTTGTCGGTGAGCTTGCTCTCGCCCCCGTTGGCGCCGCCCTGGCTGCGCTCCAGCAAGGGGAAATGAAGCTGGCTCTCTAAGGCGTGGATGATGTTCCAGCTGCCGGAGTAGGAGATCTGCATCCGCTGGCAGGCGGTGCGCACGGATCTGGTCTCGTCCACCAGGGCCAGGAGCATGGCGGTCTTTTCGTCGAAGAAGGGCCGCTCCCGGGCCAGGGAGACCCAGATCTCCGGCCGGATCAGCTGCTCGTTGTGGTATTCCAGCAGGGCCTGGTAGTCCGCCGGGGTGTCCGCGTCGTGGAGGATGCCCGCGTCGTCCACGGGGATCTTCTTCATCTCGATCCCGCAGCGGCGGATGGCGCCCTGCAGGCCGCCCTCGCCGGAGTCCGCCAGGATGGCGTCCACCAGGGAGGAGGCGATCATCAGCGGGTGGCCGGTCTGGCCTTCACAGACGGGGCAGGCCAGTTCTGCGCCGGACTCCATCAGCTGCGTCACCGTCATGGCGGTGAAAAGCGGGATGTCCACCGGCGTGAAGAGGATCCGGTCGCATTTGTCCTTCAGGTAGCCCAGGCCGATCTTGGCCGAGTCGAACATCTGGGTCGTAGCATAGGCCTCATTGCGCAGGAAGACCAGGCCGTTGTTGGCCAGATGCCGCTCCAGCTGCTGGGCATTGTAGCCGGTGACCACCACGATCCGGTCGACGCCGGCCTGGTGGAGCGTGGCCACGATGCGCTGGGCGATGGAGATGGAGCCGATATTCAGCATGGGCTTGAAGTCCCCCATGCGGGAGGACATGCCCGCCGCCACGATCACTGCGCCAAACTGCACAAATATGCACCCCCTGTATATGCGAATTACAAAAAAATAATCTTCGATGAATTGAAGTATACGCCATTTCTCTTCTTTTGTAAAGAGAGAAGGTCTGTACATGGCCTAAAAAATAACTTATAATCAAGAAAAAAGGGAGAAGGAGCGGGATGACATGAAGCTCTACGTTTGGGGAGCCGGCTGCGGCGCGGGGGATCTGATCGACCGAGGCCTGGATCCGGCGCGGATCACCGCCTTTCTGGACGGCGAGGGCCGGGGCGGCAGCTTCCTGGGCCGGCCGGTGCTGCCGCCGGAGGCTCTTCGGGGAGAGGATTTCGACCTGATCCTGGTGGCCAGCCGCCAGGCGGAGGCCATCGCGGAGCGGGCCCGGGAGCTGGGTTTCCCGGCGGAAAAGCTGCTGTTTTGCAAGAACAACTGGCGCCTGCTTGACCGGAACAGCGCCTATGACAAGGCCGCCGGGCTGCTGCCGGAGGCGCTGCTGGCGGAGCTGCGGCGGCCCCAGCACCCGGTGCGGGAGCCCCTGTGGCTTGCGGACAGTCCCCTGCCGCGGCGGGATCTGGAGAACGACTATGTGCGCCTGCGGACCTTGGAGGCCCTCTGTCGGCAGCTTCCCGGCGCTCCCGGCGCGGCGGCGGAGCTGGGGGTCTACCGGGGCGCCTTCGCCGCCTGCATCAACGCCCTGCTGCCGGAGCGGCGGCTCTATCTCTTCGACAGCTTCGAAGGCTTTGCCGAGGCGGAGGCGGCGGATCAGGCCGCGGGTCTGGTGGAGGCCCACCGGAACACCGACGAGGGGCGGGTGCTCTCCCTGCTGCCCCACCCGGAGCGGGCGGTGATCCGCAGGGGCTTCTTCCCGGCCACAGCCCGGGGCCTGGAGGAGGAGCGCTTCGCTCTGGTGTCTCTGGACGCGGATCTGGAGGAGAGCACGCTCCAGGGCCTGCGCTGGTTTTGGCCCAGGCTGCATCCGGGAGGCTTTCTGCTGCTGCACGACTGGGACAATCCCCGGCTCCCGGGGGTGAAAAGGGCCCTGGAGCGCTATGAAGAAGAGCTCCGGCGCCGGCTCCCGGCCGTGCCCCTCTGCGACGTCTGCGGCACCCTGGTCCTGACCCGTGGGGACGAGCCGAAATAGGCCGTATTTCCCCACCTTTTACGAAGTGCAACAAAGACGCTTTTAAAAATTGTACGAATTCCACAAAAAGCAATTTGCAAGTTCTGCGAATTGCTTTTTGTTGTAACTTGCCGCGCCCGCGTGAAGAAGAGTATGATAGGGATGTAACAATGTGGGACTGCGCCTGGCGTATGTCCCCCGGAAAGAAGGTCGAAGCCCATGGAGGAGGAGCTTTTCGAGATCGTTGCCGACCAGGTTACGGTAGAAGTGACGGACAAGGCCACCGGCAAGGTCTTCCGGCGGGAGCTGCCCATCGATTACTTTGAAAACGCCAACTTCCTGCGGCTCAGCGGGGAGAATCTGGACGGGAGCCTGTCCCAGCTGGTGTTCTACACCCCCAGGGGCATCCAGCGGGTGAAGGACATCACCGGCAAGGGCCCGGACCACGACCGCTGCGGCGGCCACGGCGGCCACGACCACGAGCACGAAGAATAAGCGCGAAACCTTTCGAACGAAAGCAAAAATATTTTAATATTCAAGGAGGAAAACACATGATCAGAAAAACGCTTGTCATCAACGGCGTCACCCGGAACCTGGTCCTGGACAAGGACGAGACCCTGGCAACCGTTCTGCGCGAGCACCTGCTGCTGACCGGTTGTAAGATCGGCTGCGGCGAGGGCCACTGCGGCGCGTGCAACGTCATTATGAACGGCAAGGTCACCAAGTCCTGTCTGTTCAAGATGAGCAGGATCCCCGACGGCGCCGAGATCACCACCATCGAGGGTGTCGGCACCCTGACCGACATGCACCCCCTGCAGGTCGCCTGGATGGCCCACGGCTGCGCCCAGTGCGGCTTCTGCACCCCCGGCTTCATCATCAGCGCCAAGGTCCTTCTTGAGAACAACCCCAATCCCACCCGCGAGGAGGTCCGCGACTGGTTCAACAAGCAGCGCAACCTCTGCCGCTGCACCGGCTACAAGCCCCTGGTGGACGCCGTTATGGACGCCGCCGCCGTGCTCCGCGGCGAGATGACCAAGGAAGACCTGGTCTTCAAGCCCACCGGCGACAGCATCAAGGGCACCAAGTACATCCGTCCC
>CACYLY010000015.1 GCA_902775355.1 Oscillospiraceae bacterium | reverse complement strand
AGCACCATCGATCTGCGCACGGGAGCGCTGCAGTTCCACGAGGGCCCCGTGATGCACAACATCGTCCTGGCCGACGAGATCAACCGCACCTCCCCCAAGACCCAGGCGAGTCTGCTGGAGGTCATGGCCGAGCGGCAGGTGACCGCCGAGGGCCGCACGTTCCCCCTGCCCCGGCCCTTCATGGTGATCGCTACGGAAAACCCCATCGAGTTCGCCGGGACCTATCATCTGCCGGAGGCCCAGCTGGACCGCTTCATGATGCGCATCTCCATGGGCTACCCCTCCGAGGCTGACGAGCTGAACATGCTGCGCGACCGGCTGGCCGGCACAGAGCGGCCCGTCCTGAAGCCCGTGCTGACCGGGCCGGAGGTGCTGGAGCTCCAGCAGGCCGCGGCCGCCGTCGGCATGACGGACCGGATCATGAACTATATCGTCCGGATCGCGGCCGAGACCCGCCGGAGCAAGAACCTGACCCTGGGCGCCAGCCCCCGCGCCACCATTGCGCTGGCGCGCTGCGCCCGCGCCTGGGCGCTGCTTGAAGGCCGGGATTACGTCACGCCTCAGGACGTGCAGGAGGTGGTCCCCTCCGTGCTGACCCACCGCCTGGTGCTGTCGCTGGACGCCGGCATGCGCTCCGTCACGCCGGCGGAGGCCCTGCAGGAGTGCTTCAGCAGAGTGCCCGCGCCCCCGGTGTTCCAAACATGAGCCGCAGGTCGACGCGCCGGGCCCGGCGGGCGGAAAGGCGGCTCCGCCGGGCGGAAAAGCAGAACCGGCGTCGGGAGCGGCGTCCGCTTCGGCTGCGGCATCTGCTGGCGCTGCTGGCCGTGGTCGGGGCCGGGGTGCTGATCGGCTATCGGGGCGGCGCCGCAAGCTATCTGCTGTTCTGGGCAACGCTGCTGCCCCCGGTTTATGCCCTGATCTGGCGGCTGACGGCGGGACGCCGCTTCCAGGCCGTGGTGCGCACGGAGGCGGACAGGGCCCAGCGGGGCGACCATCTGGACTGCACCCTGCTCCTGTTCAACGACTCCATTCTGCCGATCCCGTCGATCTCCGTCCGGATGGGCGGAGAGCGGGTGCGCTTTGGGGAGACGGAGCGGCAGAGGGTCTCTCTCGCTCCCGGGGAAGCGCGCAAGCTGAGCTTTTCGCCCCGCTGCCTGCACTGCGGCAAGACCGAGCTGGGCGCGGTGGAGCTGCGCCTCAGCGACCCCTTTGCCCTCTCGGAGCGGCGGCTTTCCGCCATGAAGGGGCTGCGGGTGGATCCGCGCCTGCTGCATTTGCCGCGGCTGCTGATCGCCCAGCCGGAGGAGCGGGAGCACCGCCCCGGCCCGCAGATGTACCTGGGTGAGCGCAGGCCCAACGGCGAGCTCCGGGCCTATCAGTCCGGGGACGACGTGCGCCGGGTGCATTGGAAGGCCAGCGCCCTGCAGGGCCGCCCCATGCTTCGCGTCACCGAGCCGGAGAGCCGGAACGAGCTGGTCCTGCTGCCTGATCTGCGCGATACCCTGCCTTCGGGTCAGGAGGAATATCTGGTGGAGGACAGCATCCGGGAGGGCAGCCTGGCCCTGGCGGACTGGTTTCTTCACCGGGGCATCCCCCTGTGCGTCCTGCCGGACGAGCGCCGCGGCGTCACGGTCCGCACGGGCCGGGACCTGCTGAAGCTGCGGGCGCTGATGAGCGGCGACTGCTTCAGCGGGATCCAGCGCCCGGATGAGATGATGGAGCGGGACCTGGCGAAGGGCCGTTCGGTCCGGCGCTACATCCTGCTGACCTGGGAGGTGGATGAGGCCCTGCTGCAGCGGGTGGCCCGGTGTATCTCCCTGGGCGTGGACGTCACGCTGCTCTGCATCGGCGGCGGGGAAGAGCTGCGGGCCCAGGTCGAGGCCGTACAGCGGCTGGAGTTCCACCAGATCAACGCCCGCAGGGACGTCATTGCCGTCCTGAGCGGCGGAGAGGAGGGCTCGCTGTGAAGCATCCTCTGTTGGACGCGCTTCCCCGCTGGCTGCTGACCTGGCTGCTCTGCGTCGCCCTCAACCTGGGCCTGGCGGACTATCTGCAGGTGGACAGCCGCTGGTGGCTGGCCATTCTGGCGCTGCTGCTCTGGTGCGGGCTGCTGGCGGTGGGGGAGCGCTTTGGACGCTTCTGGGCCGTTGCGGCGATATGGCTCGTCACCCTGGGACTCTGTCTGAGACTGTCGGACCGGGAGCTGCTGCTGGAGACCGCGACAGCCCTCCTTTCCCGCGGCGAAACGGCGCAGGGCTATGGCGAGCTGCTTCTGCTGCTGCTCTGCGCCACCGCCGCCCTGCCCCTGTCGGCCCTGCTGCGCTTCTACTGGGTCAAATTGCTGTTGAGCCTGGCCTGGCTGGCCTTCTGGGTCACGGCTGCGGTCCTGGAATGGCCCCTGCCGCGCTTGATCCCGGCGGCGCTGATCCCTCAGCTGCTGATGACTCTGGCCGAATCGATCCGCCGATTCCGGCGGGACGGGGAGCCCAGCGCCGCGCTGAAGCGCGCTCTGCTGCTGAGTCTGCTGCCGGCGGTGCTGCTGCTGGGCTTTCTGCCGACCCCCGCGGAGCCCTACGGCTATCCGCTGCTGCACGTCGTGGCGGAAAAGGTGGAGCTGCTGCTGCACCAGGCGGAGACCATTCTGCACTACCGGCTCAAGGGCGACCGGGAGTTCGGCCTGAGCTTCAACGGATTTTCCGACGAGGCGGAGCTGGGCGAGGGCACCGAGGAAAAAGCCCCGGGCATCGTCTTTGCCAAGGCCAAGACCGCGCCGGACGGGGCCATCTATCTCTTCGGCAACGCCTGGGATCATTTCGATGGGCGGAGCTGGAGCTCCTCCCTGAAGGAGGAGGACGCCCGGCTCCTCAATTGGAAGCTGGACACCGCCGAGCACCTCTACGCCCTCTGGCGGATGCTGGGTCCGGAGGGCTGTCAGACGGGCTTTTCGGACTATTTCCGCCCGAACAGCGTCTATATACACTATCGAAACATGAACATCCGGACGATGTTCACCGTCATGGACGCCACCAGCGTCTACACCGACGAGGAACGCTTCCCCTATCAGGACGCGCCCGTCGGCGCCCTCTTCGACTACCTCCAGCAGGAGGAGGCCTGGTACAGGATCTATTGTCTCGAATCCAACGTTCAGACCCGGGACGCGCTGATTGCCGCCTCAGAGGGAACGGTCTACGACAGCGAGGCCTGGGTGCCCCGCTGGAGCCATGTGGCCGAGGCGCTTCCCGGCCTCCGCATGGATCTGAAGGACGAGGTGAATCTGCAAAGGACCTTCGCCCTGCGGGTGGAGCTGATCCAAAACGTCTATCTGGACTGCACGGGGGTTTCGGACCGGGCCCGCGCCCTGGCGGAGGAGATCACCGCCGGCTGCGGCAGCGACTGGGAAAAAGCAGCCGCCATCGGCGCCTACCTGCGGGAGAATTACAGCTATACGCTGACGCCCGCCCCGTTGCCGAAGGGCGAGAACATGCTGGACTGGCTCCTGTTCGAGGGCCGGGAGGGCTACTGCACCTGGTATGCCAGCGCCGCCGTGCTCCTGGCGCGCAGCGTCGGCGTGCCCGCCCGCTATGTTCAGGGCTTCCGGGTTGAGCAGACCGAGGACAACGTGTTCACGCAGCTCAGCACCGGCAGCGCCCATGCCTGGTGCGAGTGCTATATCGCCGGCTACGGCTGGGTGACGGTGGAGGCGACCCCCGGTTACGCGGTGGACAGTGTCGGTTGGCAGCCCGCCGAGGAGCCGGGGGACGAGGAGGCCGCGGCCGCCGCGGCCCCGACCGGGGAGGGACCCTCCGTCCCCGGGGCGGAGAGCGGCGAGGATCTTTCGGAGACGCCTGCCCAGGCCGGTCCGGGCGGAAAGGTCAAGCCGTCCGAACCAGAGCCGGAGCCGGAACCGGAACCGATCCCGGAGCAGACGAGCCTGTCGCCCATCCTGCTCCCCGCAGTGCTGGCGGCGCTGGTGGCGGCGCTGGCGGCAGTCTGGCTTTGGCTGCGGGCGCGGCAGAAACGGCGCTACGCGCAGGCGGATCCCTCCACGCGGCTTCTGTGGGACCTGGAGCGGCTGCTGCGGGACCTGAGCGGAAAGGGCTATCCCCGTCAGCCGGCGGAATCCCTGCAGCAGTATTTCGCCCGCCTGCCCTGGCGCAATCTCTTCGCTCCCGAAGACGAGGCGAAGGCGATGGCCGCGCTGTATGACCGGACCTTCTTCGGCCAGAAGCCCCCCAGCGAGGCGGAGCTGGCCAGACACAGGGCCTTTGCCGCCCGCTTCCGGCCCAGGACCCCGCGGCAATGGCTGCTCTGGCTGGGTCTGAAGTAACGTCTGCTGACGATCATATCCGAACTCTCTTCACCGGATCGCCTGGAAAGGATGGAGGCAACACGCCATGCGTTACTATGTCGCCGCCGATGTGCACGGCTTTTATACGGAATTTCACAGGGCCCTGGAGGCGGTCGGGTATTTCGCAGAGACCAGACCGCACAAGCTGGTGATCCTGGGGGACGTCTTCGACCGGGGGCGGGAGGCTTTGGAGATGCAGGACTTCATCCTGAAGCTCCTGGCGGAGGACGCGGTGATCCTGGTCCGGGGCAATCACGAGGACCTGTTCGCGGACCTGGTCACCGTGGACCAGGGTCTGCCCGTCAGGCACCACGTCAGCAACGGCACCTACGGCACCGCCCTGCAGCTGACCGGCTTCGACGCGGCCATGGCCCGGATCCGGCACTGGGATTTCGCCGAGCAGGCCCGGAAAACGCCCTATTATCAGCGGATCATCCCGGCGACCGTCGACTATTACGAGACCGAGAACCACATTTTTGTCCACGGCTGGATCCCCTATATGCGGGAGTATCGCGGCAGCTGGAATTACGGCCCCGACTGGCGGGAGGCAGGCCCGGAGGACTGGCGCATGGCCCGCTGGACCAACGGGATGGACGCGGCCCGGTCCTACGAGGGGGAAAAGACGATCCTCTGCGGCCACTGGCACTGCTCCTACGGCCACGCCGTCTATGAGCACAAGGGCTCGGAGTTCGGCCCCGACGCGGATTTCAGCCCCTACTTTGCCCCGGGCGTCATCGCGCTGGACGCCTGCACCGCCTACAGCGGCCGGGTCAACGTGCTGGTCCTGGAGGACGAGCCGCTGGCCGAATGAGCAAGCGCAAAAAAAGAACGAGGGACGAACCCGTACCCTGTCGGTACGGAGTCGTCCCTCGTTTTTTGTCTGTCGGAAGGGCCGCCCGGGTCCCCGGTTTCGGATCTCCCCCGCGTCCTTCGGCTTTCCAGCGCTCAGCTCTCCGCCTCCAGACGGGCCCTGCGGTGCCGGGCGGCGAAGAAGAGGGGCAGCAGGGTCAGCAGGATCAGCGCCGTGGAGATCAGAAACAGCACGTGGGTGGGCAGATAGGCCGGCAGCCCGTCCTGGTCCAGGATCTGGCCGTTGCGCTTGATGATGGGGTTGGCGATGAAGGGGGAGACCACCCAGGGGATCAGCACGAAAAAGACGATGCGGAAGCCCTCGAACTGGCCCTTGGCCTCCTCGGGGAAGAGCTGCTTCATCCACACGGAGCTCACCTGCATGAACATGATGTAGCCGCAGCCGAAGAAGAACATGGCGATCAGCAGGTTCCAGTTCAGGATGGTGCTCGGGTCCACCTTCTCCGGCCGGCCGACGAGGCCCAGCATCCCCACGCCCACCAGGCTCAGCAGCACGGCCAGCGCCGCCGCGGGAACGAACTTGTTCCGGTTCAGCAGCATGGAGGCGGGGATCACCGAGAGCATGCCCAGGAGCAGGGCGATGCCCTGAATGAGGCCGATGCTGTCCGGCGAGAAGCCCAGGTAGTAGATCATATAGTTGCCCACGTGGGGATAGTAGACGTTGAAGCCGATAAAGTAGACGCAGACCACCAGGAAGACCCACAGCAGCTCCTTCCGCTTGCCCAGGGCCTTGAAGTCGAAGCCGCTCAGGAGCTGCCGGGAAAAGCTGCCCTGCCGGTTGGGCTTCAGCCCGGGAACGTCCTTCATGAAGAAGAAGGCCAGCAGACCGAAGACGATGGCCAGACCGCCCTCCACCACGAACAGGAGCATATAGTTGTCGCTCTTGCCGATGAGCATGCCGCCCACCACCACGCCCACGATGGTGCCCAGGATGGGCTGGGTTGCCAGGGCCGCGCCGATGGCGCTGCGGTTGCGGTCGTTCATGTTGTCGTTCAGCCAGGCGTTGAAGCCCGCGTCGTTGCCCATGGAGCCGAAGAAGGACATCAGCGCGTCCGCCAGGACCACCGCCGTGGCGGCCAGCACCAGGAGCTTGGCCGTGTCCGCGCTCCTGCCGGCGGTGATGAACTCCGTGGTGCCGAAGAGGATGGTGAAAATGCCCCAGAGGATGTAGCCCAGGGCCACGAAGGGCTTGCGGCGGCCCCGCCGGTCCGACAGGGTCCCAAAGAGAAAGGTGGAAACCGTGGTGGCAAAGGCGGAGACGGCCACCATCCAGGAAATGATGGTGGGGTCCTTGGCGATCTTGGCATAGACAAAGGTGTTGAACCACTGGTTTTCGATGTTCCAGACCAGCTGGCCGATGAGGCCCAGGCCCCAGACCAGGATCCAGAAGCGAAGTCCGGCTCCGGTTTTCTTCTCGTTCATCTTGCTGCGCTCCCTTCCTGCGTTGTTGGTATCAGCATAGCACAAAGCGCCGAGAAGAGCAACGCGCTTTCGTGATTTTGAATAATTCCGGGGGCGATTTTTCGTCGCGCTCCGATACTGCAGCAAATTGAAGTGTCGGGGCACTTGTGCTACAATATGCTTGGATTGGTATAGACACCGGAAACAAAAAAAGAATCACAACAAGGAGGAATGACAAATGCCCACATATGACGTAGTGGTCGTAGGCGCCGGCAACGCCGGACTGTCTGCGGCCCTGCAGTGTCAGCTGGCCGGACGGAAAACGCTGCTGATCGAAAAGCACAACGTGCCCGGCGGCGCCGCCACCAGCTTTGTCCGCGGCCGCTTTGAAATCGAGCCCTCCCTGCACGAGCTCTGCGATTTCGGCCCGGCCGACAATCCCGGCGACGTGCGCAGGATCCTGGACGCCTACGGCGTCAAGCTGGACTGGTACGAGTGCAGGGACTGCTTCCGCGTCGTCTCCCGCTATTCCGACGGCAGCCCCATGGACGTGACCATGCCCTCCGGGATCCAGAACTTTATCGACAAGATGGAGGAGTACGTCCCCGGCTCCCGGGAAAAGACGACGGCGCTCTTCGACCTCTTCCAGGAGGTGCTGGACGGCATCGCCTACATCACGGCCTCCAAGGGCCACGCGGATTCCAAGGTGCTGCAGGCCAAGTACCCCAACATGCTGCGCACCGGCGCCTACAGCACCAAGAAGGTTTTCGACGCGCTGAAGCTGCCCCAGAAGGCGCAGGACATCCTGTCCACCTACTGGAGCTATCTGGGCGTGGACATGGAGCATCTGGCCTTTATCCACTACGCGGCCATGGTGCACAAGTACGTGCAGCGCAGCGCCTATATCCCGGCCCACACCTCCCATGAGCTGTCCACCGCCATGGTGGAGCGCTTCCGGGAGCTGGGCGGCGAGATCTGGTTCAACTGCCGGGCGGAGGAGTTCCTCTTTGAGGGGGACAAGCTCTGCGGTGTGCGCACCAACCTGGGCGACATCGACTGCGGCTACTGCCTGGCCAACATCAACCCGGACATCATCTACGGCAGCATGATGCCCAAGGAGCTGATCCCCGAGCGGGAGAAGAAGCTCTCCGCCGCCCGGGGCCGCATCATGGGCGGGCGGATGTACACCGCCTACTTCTGCCTGGACGCCGCGCCTGAGGAGCTGGGGATCACGGACTACAGCATCTTCCTCTCCGGCACCGCCGACTCCGCGAAGGAGTACAAAAACATTCTGGGCGGCATGGAGACCAACGAATACTGCATCTTCCTGTGCTACAACATCGCCAATCCCGGCTTCTCCCCCGAGGGCACCTGCGTGTGCTCCTTCACCACCTTCGGCGCACCGGAGGAATGGGGCCGGCTTCAGCAGGAGGACTACTTCAAATTCAAGACCGAGGGCGCGAAGAAGTGGCTGCGCATCCTGAAGGAAAAGACCGGCATCGATCTCTGCGGCCACATCGAGGAGATGGAGGTCGCCTCCCCCTGGACCTTCGCCCGCTTCCTGGGCGTGCCCGAGGGCTCGGTCTACGGCTATGAGACCCGGGATTGGGACGGCATGATGGCCCGCATGATGATGCTGGGCGCCGACTATCCCATCAAGGGTCTGCGGCCCATCGGCGCCGCCGGTCCCCGGGGCGACGGCTATTCCGCCACCATCATCTGCGGCCAGCTGATGGCCGCCAACGCCCTCAAGGATCTGAAAGCGTGGGAAGGAGGGGAGCAGTAATGTCTGATCTGAACGTCAAGGTGGGCCTGATCGGCAAGCTGGACATGCTCAAATTCAAGAACATGGCGAAAGTCCGGGAAAAGGCCATCCAGAAGGCCCCCGCCAAGGAGATCTCCGGCACGTTCCCGGTGAACGAAAACGCGAAGGCCCTGCATCCGGACGCCCTGGAGCTGACGGTGGACAACATCATCGCCCGCGGCGGCGCCAAAACCTTCGTGCTCAAGCGTCCGGACGGCGGACCCCTGCCCTACTTCCGCGCCGGCCAGTATCTCTCTCTGAAGCTGCCCCTGGACGGGAGCCTGGTCACCCGCTCCTATTCCCTCTGCTCCTCCCCCAAGGAGGCGCTGAACGGCAGCTACGCCATCACCATTCGCGCCAATCCCGGTGGCTTCGCAGCGGACCGGCTGCTGCGGGACCTGAAGCCCGGCGACAAGCTCATCGCCTCCGCGCCCCAGGGATTTTTCTACTATGAGGATCTGCGGGACGCCGGGCACGTGGTGGGCCTGGCCGGCGGCTCCGGCATCACCCCCTTCCTCTCCATGGCCCGGGCCATCGCCGACGGGATCGAGGACTTCAGCCTGACCCTGCTCTACGGCTCCCGCCGGGAGGAGGACGTGCTCTTCCGGGGCGAGCTGGACGAGATCGCCCGCAGCTGCCCGAAGTTCAAGGTGATCTACGTCCTCTCCGACGAGGAGCGGGACTGCTTCGAGCACGGCTTTCTCACGGCAGAGCTGATTCGGAAGTACGCGCCGGCGGACGAGGACTACTCCGTGTTCCTCTGCGGACCGGAGGCCATGTACCGCTTCCTGCAGCCGGAGATCGAGGAGCTGGGCCTGCCCCCGCGGCGCTTCCGCCGGAAGCTCATCGACGTGACCAAGAGCCCCTGGGCCTGCGAGGGCTACCCTGCTGAGGCCGAGGGCAAGAGCTTCAGCATTCGGGTGAAGCAGGGGCCCGAGGAATGGACCGTTCCCGCCTCTGCGGACGAGCCGGTGCTGGTGGCCATCGAGCGCGCCGGCATCAAGGCCCCCTCCCGCTGCCGGGCGGGCGAGTGCGGCTGGTGCCGCTCCCGGCTGCTGGAGGGCACGGTGTTCATCCCGAAGGAAAACGAGATGCGCCGCTGGGCCGACGTGCACTACGGCTATATCCACCCCTGCTGCAGCTTCCCCACGTCTGATCTGGTCCTGGAGATCCCGGGAGAGTTTTATTGATTTGGCAGCGGCGGGGGACCGCCCGGTCCCCCGCCCGACGGCCGAAAAGGAGAGGTGAAAATGTCCCACAGACCGAATATCCTGAAGCTGGCGACCAAGATCAGTCTGGAAAGTCTGACCTACACCGGCATCACCTACAAGGACCCGGAATACCGGATCCTGGAGCCCATCGTGGACGACGACATGTGCCAGATCATGATGCACATGCGCCTGGAAGCCAACCGCACAGCGGAGGAGATCGCCCGCCGGGCGAAAAAGGACCTGGCCTTCACCCAGACCCAGCTGGACAAGCTGAAGGCCGCCGGCGTGATCCGTAGCCGGAAGGTGGACGGCAAGCTCTGCTGGTACTATCCCATCTGGGTGCCCGGCATCATGGAGGGGATCCTGTCCAACCGGGAGCAGTGCGACAAATATCCCGTCCTGGGTCAGTGTTTTGAGGAGTACACCCGGGTGCGGGTGTCCATGCTGGCGCCCTTTATGGACGTGGGCATGAACCTGATGCGGGTCATCCCCGTGCAGAGCGCCATCGAGAACAACAGCCGCAAGGCCAGCTATGACGAGGTGCACAAGCTCATCGAGGAGGCCTGGGCCGTCTCGGTGGGTCCCTGCTCCTGCCGCCGGGCCCGCCGGCTCATGGGAGAGGGCTGCGGCCACCTGGAAGAGGACATGTGCATGTACCTCAACGACAACGCCGTGAACTACTCCGAGACCGGCGCCCACCGGCTCATCAGCAAGGAGGAGGCCTATGAGATCCTGCAGCGGGCGGAGGACAACGGCCTGGTCCACGAGCTGAACGTGACCCCGGGCTACGAGGACACCACCGCCATCTGCAACTGCTGCGGCTGCTCCTGCTTCGCCCTGCGCATCGCCGCCTATTTCCGCACGCCGGACGCCATTCGCACCAACTACATCGCCAAGGTGGACAGGGACAAGTGCGTGGCCTGCGGCCAGTGCGTGGAAAACTGCCAGCTCAACGCCGTGAAGCTGGGCCAGAAGCTCTGCCAGCGGCCCACCGCCCAGGCCCGGCCCGCGGAGACCGCCCGGAACACCCTCTGGACCTCGAAGCGCTATGACCCGGACTACCGGGTGGACCGGACCGACGTGACGCCCGAGGGCACCGCCCCCTGCAAGGCCGCCTGCCCCGCCCACGTGCCGGTGCAGGGCTACATCAAGCTGGCCTCCCAGGGCCGCTACGCGGAGGCCCTGGAGCTCATCAAGAAGGAGCTGCCCTTCCCGGCGGTCTGCGGCAGGATCTGCAACAAGAAGTGCGAGGAGGCCTGCACCCGGGGCGAGATCGACGCCCCCGTGGCCATCGACGAGATCAAGAAATACATCGCCGAGCGGGAGCTCTCCGCCGAGACCCGCTTCGTGCCCAAAATGGTCAACCAGATCGGCAAGCCCTATCCGGAGAAGATCGCCGTCATCGGCGCCGGCCCCGCGGGGCTGAGCTGCGCCTATTACCTGGCCCTGAAGGGCTACCCGGTCACCGTGTTTGAGAAGGAGCAGGCCCTGGGCGGCATGCTCACCCTGGGCATCCCCTCCTTCCGGCTGGAGAAGGACGTGATCCGTGCCGAGATCGACGTGCTCCGGGAGCTGGGCGTGGTCTTCCGCACCGGCGTGGAGATCGGGAAGGACCTCACGCTGGACGCGCTGCGGCAGGAGGGCTACAAGGCCTTCTATCTGGCCGTAGGCGCCTCCAAAGGCGCAAAACTGAACGTTCCCGGGGAGGACCTTCCCGGCGTCAGCTCCGGCGTGGACTTCCTGCGCCGGGTGAACCTGGGCGAGAAGCCGGAGCTCGGCGAAGAAGTCGCCGTCATCGGCGGCGGCAACGTGGCCATGGACGTGGCCCGGGCCGCCATCCGTCTCGGCGCGAAGGTGACGGTGTATTACCGCCGCGGCGAAGAGGACATGCCCGCCGACCGGGACGAGCTGGCCGAGGCCCGGGAGGAGGGCGTGGCCTTCCGCTTCCTGGAAGCCCCCGCGGAGATCGGCGGCGAGGGTAAGGCCGAAACTCTGAAGCTGGAGAAGATGATCCCGGGCGAAGCGGACGCCAGGGGCCGCCGCAGCGTGAAGGGCAGCGGCGAATTCGAGACCGTGCCCGTGACGGCGGTGCTGGCCGCCGCGGGGCAGAAGGTGGACCTGGGCGGCATCGGGCTCAGCCTGAACGCCAGAGGCACCGTGGACGCCGATCCCGAGACCTGTCAGACCGCGGTGCCGGACGTCTTCGCCGGCGGCGACGCGGTGACCGGCCCCCAGTTCGTCATCGACGCGGTGGCCGCGGGCAAGGAGGCGGCGGTGTCCATCCACCGCTACGTCCACCCGGGCCAGACCCTGACCCTGGGCCGGGATCACCGGGACTACAGGCCCTTTGACAAGCGGACCGCGCAGATCCCCCTGGGCGGCTTTGACAGCGCGCCCCGCCAGAAGCCCGCCGCCCCCGAGGGGACCGCGGCGAAGACCAGCTTCAACGACCTGCGGGGCAGCTTCACCGAGGAGCAGGTGCAGGCCGAGTGCGCCCGCTGCCTGGGCTGCGGCGTGGCGGTGGTGGACGAGTTCATGTGCGTGGGCTGCGGCGTCTGCACCACCAAGTGCAGGTTCGACGCCATCCACCTGGAGAAGATCCACGACGCGGACAACAAGGAGTACTTCCACACCCTGGGCCGGGTGGCGAAGAACGTGCCGAAGATCGGCGTGAACATGGTGAAGAAGCGCTTCGGGAAGGTCGGCGGCAAGGATGCATGAGATCGGCATCGTCCGCCAGCTGCTGCGCACGGTGACGGACTTCGCCGCCGAGCACGGCGTGAGCCGGATCTGCGAGGTGGTGGTGGACTGCGGGGAGCTGTCCCTGGTGATCCCGGACTACCTGCGGGAGCTCTATCCCGTGGTGGTCAAGGGCAGCATCCTGGAAAACGCCGGCCTCACCATCCACATGGTCCCGGGCCTGGCCGAGTGCGAGGACTGCGACGAGATCTTCAACGTGATCGAGCACAAGGGCTATTGCCCCAACTGCGGCAGCTTCAACAAAACCGTCCTCAGCGGCAAGGATTTCACCATCCGGGAGATCCTGGTGCCGGAAGAACCGGAGTGATTTATCTCAAAGGAGGAATGAGAATGCAGAAATTCGACGTGATTGTCGTCGGCGCCGGCAACGGCGGCTTGTCGGCGGCGGCAACCCTGGCAAAGGCGGGGAAGAAGGTCCTGGTGCTGGAAAAGCACAATCTCCCCGGCGGCTGCGCCACCAGCTTCCGGCGGGGCGCCTATGAGTTCGAGGCCACGCTGCATGAGCTGTGCCAGATGGGCGACGGCAAGGAGGGCCGTCCCCGGGGCGCGGTGCGCAAGCTCCTGGAGGACGAGTACAAGCTGGACGTGGACTGGTGCCCCGTCAACGAGTCCTTCGCCTCCATCGCCACGGACCCGAACGGCTTCCGGGTGTACATGCCCGCCGGCGTGGAGGCCTTCATCGACGAGATGGAGCGCCAGGTCCCCGGCAGCCGGGAATCCATGACCACGGTGATGGAGCTGGCCCGCATGATCGGCGACGGGGTGGACTGGCTGGCTGCCCACGACAACGAGCCCTCTCCCCCCGCCAAGGTGGAGATGCTGCTCAAGTACTACGACCTGATGCGCACGGTCCCCGTGTCCACCGAGGAGATGCTGGACCGCATCGACGTGCCGGAGAAGGCCAAGCGGATCTATGAGTCCTACTGGACCTACGTCTCGGCGGACTCCACCAACATGAGCTTCGCGGTCTACGCCTTCATGACCTATGTCTACCTCACCCAGCTGCCCTGGGTGGCCAGGGGCCGCAGCCACGAGATCTCCATGGCCTTCGACCACCGGATCCGGGAGCTGGGCGGCGAGCTCTGGTACAACACGGAAGTGAAAAAAATCGACGTGAAGGACAACAAGGTCCGGGGCGTGGAGCTGGACGACGGGACCTACATCCCCTGCGAGTGGGTGATCTCCAACCTGATGCCCCATGTGGTCTTTGACCGGATGATGGACCACCGGGAGATCCCGGAGCGGAACCTGCGCATGATGAACGCCCAGAAGATCGCCCAGGCGGCCTTCATCGTCTGCCTGGGGCTGGACGCCAGCGCCGAGGAGCTGGGGCTCAAGGGCTACGACACCTTCCTGCGCTCGAATCCGGACAACCGCCAGCAGTACCTCAGCTGCGACAAGATCGAGACCCACAAGGACTTCTCCTGCACGGTGCTCACCAATGCCATCCCCGACGCCGCCGGCAAGGGCCGGGCCTTCATCCAGTTCTCCAAGTTCTACACCGGCGATCCCTTCGCCGAGGTGACGGAGGACGAGTATTTCCAGGTGAAGGACCGCATTGCCCGGGAATGCGTGGAGCGCTACGAGGCGGTCACCGGCTGCAGGCTCCAGGGCCATATCGAGGAGATCGTGGTGGCCTCCCCCGCCACCTGGGCCCGCTACCTGGGCACCCCCCGGGGCGACGTGTACGGCTACGAGCCCGCCGGCTGGGACGGCATGTTCCCCCGGGTCCAGACGGGCCACAAGGAGGACTACACCATCCACGGCCTCCGCTTCTGCGGCGGCCACGGCACCCAGATGGACGGCTATTCCCAGGCCTATCTGTCCGGCGCGGAGCAGGCGCGCTACATGCTGCTGGACATGAAGAAGGAGGGCAAGTGAGATGGCGAAATACAACTATGACAAGAAGGTCCTCAAGGGCCTGACGCCCTTCCCCTTCCTGGGCGAGGTCAAGGCCCGGAACGCGGCCATCGCGGCGGCCCCGGCCATTCTGCCGAAGTCCGTCTACAATGCGAATATCCTGGGCAGGCGCCTGCACCCGGCGGTGCAGCACTGCCGCATCCAGAAGGTCGTCGACCACGGCGACGCCAAGAGCTTCACCCTGATCCCCGACAGGGACAGGGGCACGGAGGCCCTGGCCTATTTCCGGGCCAGCCAGTACGTCTCGGTGGCCCTGAACATCGACGGGGCCATTGTGCACAAGCCCTACACCATCCGCTCCGGTCCCCGGGAGGCTCTTGGTTCGGAGGGCAGCTACACCCTCACCATCAAGCGCACCCAGCCCGCCTACGCCTCCGCCTGGATCTTAGAGCACTGGCAGGAGGGGGACGCGGTGGACATCTCCGGCCCCCTGGGCGACTTCTACTACCAGGATCTGCGGGACGCGAAGCATGTGATCGCCATCGCCGGCGGCTCCGGCATCACGCCCTTCTACTCCATGGCCCAGGCCATCGTGGACGGGGTCGAGGACTTTGACCTGACCATCCTATACGGTTCCCGGAAGGCCGACGGCATCCTGCTGAAGGAGGAGATCGAGGAAGTTGCCGCCCGGAGCAGCGGCCGGGTCCGGGTGGTCCACGTCCTCTCCGACGAGGAGCAGCCCCGCTATGAGCACGGCTTTATCACCGCGGAGCTGATCCAGAAATACGCCCCCGTGGGGCCCTATTCCGTGTTCATGTGCGGCCCCAAGGCCATGTATGTCTTCGGCGAAGCCCAGTGCAAGCGCCTGGGTCTGCCCAAGCGGCTCTACCGCATGGAGATGTCCGGCGACTACATGGGCGTGGTCAACAATCCGGACTACCCCAAGGACCAGATCGGGAAGCAGTACAGCCTGACCGTGCTGATCCGGGGCGAGAAGACCCAGATCCCCTGCAAGGCGGACGAGAGCCTGCTCTGGGCCCTGGAGAAGGCCGGGATCAAGGCCCCCGCCCACTGCCGCAGCGGCGAGTGCGGCTGGTGCCACTCCCGCCTGGTGAAGGGGCAGGTCTATATCCCCGCCGAGGCCGACGGCCGCCGCCTGGGCGACATCAAGTTCAACTGGATCCACCCCTGCGTCAGCTTCCCGCTCAGCGACATCGAGCTGGAGATCTTCCCCACGGCGGACTGAGGAGGGAGCGCCATGTTTCTGCTGATCCCCCTGTGCCTGGTCCTGGCCGCTCTCTTCCTGTGGCAGGAGAGCAGGGAGAAATACGTCCCGGCGGTGCTGCTGAAGGGACTGGCCTCCCTGTGCTTCGTGCTGCTGGGCCTGCTCTGCAGCCGGGGGACGCCGCCGGCGAGGCTGGCGGTGCTGGGCCTGGCCCTGGGCTGCGCGGCGGACGTGCTGCTGAACCTGCGCTGGGTCTTCCCCAAGAAGGGCCAGCTCATCTTCCTGGTGGGCATCCTGGTCTTTCTCGGCGGGCACGTGCTGTATCTGGCGGCGATCCTGCCCCAGTGCGAAAACAAGCTCCTCTGTCTGATCCTGGGCCTGGTCCTGACGGCGCTGCTGATGATCTGGATCTTCAAGCAGATCACGGCGAAAAAGGCCTTCAAGATCTTCGGCGTGGTCTACATCGGGGCCATCGTGCTGCTCAACTGCGTCGCCTTCGCCAATCTCATCGCCGCGCCCTCGGCTTTTACCGGCCTCTTCGCCGCCGGATCCCTGTTCTTCCTGGTCAGCGACTTCGTGCTGATCCTGAACACCTTCGGGCCGGAGACCAAAAAGAGCCTGCGCTTCACCAACATCGGCCTGTATTACATCGGCCAGCTGCTGATCGCCTGCTCTCTGCTTTTCGCGCCCTGAGCACGCCCCATCATTCCGTTGCGTCCGACCGGCGGATTTGGTATAATCAGAGCATCCTTAACGGAAAATAAAACATTTAGGAGGAAACAAGCATGGCAAAGAAAGTTCTTCTTCTCTGCGGCGACTTCACCGAGGATTACGAAACCATGGTGCCCTTCCAGGCCCTGGGCGTTCTGGGCTACCAGGTGGACGCCGTCTGCCCCGACAAGAAGGCGGGGGAGACCGTTGCCACCGCGGTCCACGATTTCCTGGGCGAGCAGACCTACACCGAGCTGCGCGGCCACAACTTCGCTCTGACGGCGGATTTTGACGCGGTGAAGGTGGAGGACTACGAGGGCCTCTTCATCACCGGCGGCCGGGCGCCCGAGTACATCCGCCTGAACGCGCGGGTGCTGGAGATCGTGCGGGAGTTCTTCGCCCTGAATAAGCCCGTGGCGGCCATCTGCCACGGCCCCCAGGTGCTGGCCGCCGCCGGCGTCCTGAAGGGCTACAAGGCCACCGCCTATCCCGCCGTGGGTCCGGACGTGACCCTGGCCGGCGGCACCTATGTCCCCGTCCCCGTCACCGACGCGGTGGTGGACCGGAACCTGGTCACCGCCCCCGCCTGGCCCGCCGACACCGCCATCGTGCGGGAGCTGGCCAAGCTCATGGGCGCCAGGATCGAGATCTGATCCTTCGTTTTCTCACAACAGAAAAGGCAGGAGCCGTCGAAAAACGGCTCCTGCCTTTTCTGTTGCGGGGGATCAGGTGCTCTCCCGCTCCACCAGCACGGTGGCAAAGTTGATATGACGCCGGGCGGGCTTGTGCCTGGGGTCGGCCTCGATCTCGTCGATCGCCAGTTTGGCCGCGCTCTCGCCCATCTGAAAGGCGGGCATCTCCATGGAGGTCATGGTGGTCTCCAGCATGCGGCCCACCCGGTGCCCGGTGAGGCTCATGATCTTGATCTGCTCCGGGATCTTCAGTCCCCGCTCCGCCGCCGCCCGGATGGCGCCCAGGCCCTGCACGTCCACCGCGGCGATGATGGCGTCCAGCTCCGGGTTTTCGTCCAGGAGCCGGTTTGCGCTCTCGTAGCCGTAGCCGAAGCTGGTGACCATGCGCTCGCTGCTGCCGGTGATCTCCTCCAGCCCCAACTCCTCCACGGCCTTTCGATAGCCCTCGTAGCGGCCCTTGTAGGGGGCCAGATGCTGGGCCCCGGCGATCAGCCCGATGGAACGGCAGCCCTTTTTGTACAGATACTGCACCGCCTCCCGGCCACTGGCCTCGTAGTCCGCCACCACGCTGCTCAGCTCCAGCTCCTGCCGGCGCACCAGCTGCACCACCGGAACGCCGCTGGCCTTGATGTCCTTGAGGATCCGGCCGTTGCGGCCGGTGGCGGCGATGATGATGCCGTCCGCCCCGCCATCTCGCAGGCGGTTCAGCCGGTCCCGCTCGATTTTGGGGTCGTCCTCCGTCACACAGACGGTTGTCATGTAGCCCTGCTTCTGGGCTTCCGCCTCGATGCCCTGCAGGATCTCGGAAAAGGTGGTCAGGTGCAGGCGGGGCACCACCACGCCCAGCACGTGGCCCCGGCCCTGCCGCAGGGCTCTTGCCATGGCGTTGGGCCGGTAGCCCAGCTCCTTGGCGGCGGCGTAGATGCGCTCCTTGGTGTCCGGATGGACGTAGGAGGTGTTGTTCAGCGCCCGGGAAACGGTGCTGACGTCCACATTGGCAAGCTTTGCCACGTCCTTGAGTGTCGCCATCTCTTCGACTCCTTTGTGCAATTTTATGCAAACTCTTGCAATCGTTTGCAGTATACACCCTTTTTCTCCGGAACGCAAGCCCCCCACCGTCGATTTCCCGACAATCCGGCCTTGCGCGTTTTGCATAAAGCAAGGGGGCAAAAACTGTGTATTATTCTGGTTTGTGCAAGCTTTTGCAGGGCGTATGCAAGATCTTGCAGGCAGGGCCGGATTTGTTGACAGAAGGTTTCCCCCATGCTAAGATGCAATCGTCAAGAGCAAACGTTTGCAGACAGCGGAGCCAAACCCGGCGCGCGAGGGAGCGGCGGATCGCAGGATGCAGACACTCGGATCATAAAAAATTATTTGATTGATGAAAAGGAGATAAATATCATGGCTAAGGTTAAGACTTTCAAGACCATCTTCCCCGCTGTTTCCGTCCCCCTCAACGACGACTTCACCATCAACGAGAAAGAGTTCCGCGAATACCTCCGCTGGATCAAGACCTTCTACGGCAAGGGCATCGAAGGCCTGGTCTGCAACGGCCACACCGGTGAGATCACCGGCCTGTCCCGCGCCGAGCGCAAGAGAGTCACCGAGATCTGCGCCGAGGAGTGCGGCGACGTCATGACCATCATCTCCGGCGTCAACTGCGAGAACACCATCGAGTCCATCGAGATGGCCAAGGAAGCCAAGGAAGCCGGCGCTGACGGCATCCTGCTGATGCCTCCCCACATGTGGCTCCGCTTCGGCATGCATCCGGACGCCCCCTTTGAGTACATCAAGGACGTGGCCGAGGGCGCCGACATTGACATCATCATCCACCTCTACCCCGCCACCTCCAAGGCCTTCTACCCGGTTGAGACCCTGATCAAGATGTGCAAGGAGATCGAGCATGTCAAGTGCATCAAGGTCGGCACCCGCGTGACCGCCATCTACGAGCACGACGTCCGCCTGCTCCGTCAGGAGTGCCCGGACATCTCCCTCATCACCTGCCACGACGAGACCCTGTGCGTGACCTGGTTCCCCGGCATGGACGGCGCTCTGATCGGCTTTGCCGGCTGCGTGCCCGAGCTCATCTGCGGCGCATGGGAAGTCTTCCGCAATCCCGCCCAGCACACCCTGAAGGAAGCCCAGGATTGGTCCAACCGCATCTACCACATCTCCCAGGCCATCTACGGCGGCGGCCAGCCCTCCGGTGAGGCCCACGCCCGCCTGAAGGAAGCCCTGGTGCAGCGCGGCATCTTCAAGAGCGGCCTGATGCGCCGTCCCGTCCTGCCCCTCAACCAGGAGGAGAAGGACTGGATCGCCCTCGGCCTCAAGCGCAGCCAGCTGCCCGCGGTCGACATGGAGCAGTTCAAGTAATTCCATAGAGACAGAAGCAAACGATCGCCCTCCCTATGACAACAAAACGTCCCATAGGGAGGGCATTTTCAAAAGAAAGGGAGATTCCGCATGGAAGAAAATAAAAGCACCGGCCTCATCGGCGAAGGCGTCAAGACTCTTCCCATTGGCCAGCTCCTGAAACGGATCGGCCCCGGCCTGATCGCCACGGGCATCGTCATCGGCCCCGGCGCGGTCACCACCGCCGCCATGCTGGGCGCCAACTACGGCTACGCGCTGATCTGGCTCATGTTCCCCATCGTCTTCATGGGCATCACCTTCGTCATGACCACCAACTGGCTGGCCATCACCACCGGCATGCCCACCATCCACGCCATCCGCAAGTACTTCGGCAAGCCCGGCGCCATCGTGGTCGGCATTGCGCTGTTCCTGGCCTGCCTGTTCTTCACCATGGGCAACATCTCCGGCTCCGGCGCGGGCATGGAGCTCATCTTCGGCATCAACTGGAAGCTCGGCTCGCTGATCCTGATCTGCGTCGTCATCTACACCTACTTTGCCAAAAACGTCTACTCCAAGGTCGAAAAGCTCATCACCGCCTGCATCATCATGATCGCGGCCTTCTACATCACGCTCTTCGGCGTCAGCTTCAAGGCCACCGGCGAAAACGGCGTGGTCGGCTTCGAGGGCGGCAAGTTCTTCGGCGGTCTGTTCGGCTTCAAGGTCCCCGAGGGCAGCCTGGGCACGGCCCTGGCCTTCATTTCCACCAACGCCGCCATCACCACCGGCATCTACAACACCTACCTGGGCAAGGAAAAGAAGTGGAAGAAGGAAGACCTCTTCAACGGGGTCATGCTCACGGACGCGCTGGTGCACATGATCAGCGTGGTGCTGATCTCCGGCGCCATCATCCTGGTGGGCGCCATCGTCCTGAACCCCCAGGGCTTGGCCATCAAGGCCCCCAAGCAGCTTGCGCAGATGCTGGAGCCTATCATGGGCCCCGCCGCCAAGTACATCATGGGCTTCGCCCTGGTCGGCGCCGGCTTCTCCTCCCTGCTGGCCAACACCCAGCGCGGCATGGTGCTGCTGGGCGCCGGCGTGGAGAAGGACTACAGCCTGGAGAGCAAGTTCATCCGCTTCGGCTGCCTGATCTGCCTTGCCATCGCCATGGCGATCTGCTACAGCTACGACGGCTCCCCCACCCAGCTGATCCTGATCGCGAACATCGCCACCTCCATCGCCACTCCGGTGGGCGGCCTCTTCGTGCTGCTGCTCATCTGGCGCAAGGACGTGAACGAGGGCTACAAGGCCCCCACCGCCCTGCGCATCTGCATGACCATCAGCTACATCTTCGTGCTGATCATGACGGTCTCCGCCTTCCAGAAGACCATCATCCCCGGCATCATGAAGCTCTTCGCCTGATCGGAAAACAAAAGCTTTTCAGCGCCCCGGGGAAACCCGGGGCGTTATTCTGTAGATAAACCTAAAAGATTGTCATCTTGAGCGGAGGCGAAGCCGGAGTCGAAAGATCTAAAATCTTGAAAACACGGGCTTTTTAGATCCTTCGACTTCGCTGCGCTTCGCTCAGGATGACAGCAAGCCCACTTTGTCTACTGTCTGGCGCCCCGGCTTTGCCGGGGCGTTATTCTGTCCCTTGCAATCCGGGGGAGGATCGGATACAATGCTGTCTCGGAGGGAGAGGAACGCTCCCCCGGAGGAGGTTTTTATAGTGCACTATGAAGCGGAAAACTGCATCGAGGTCAACGGCGTCAGCCTGCATTACGCCGTCGTCGGCCAGGGGAAGCCGGTGCTGCTCATCCACGGCAACGGGGAGGATCACGAGCTCTTTTTCACCCAGATCCGCCAGTTGACGGAGGCGGGCTACCGGGTCTGCGCGCCGGACTCCCGGGGCCACGGGGCCAACCCGCCCCTGCCGGAGTACCACTATGCCGACATGGCGGAGGACATGTATCAGTTTATCCGGGCCCTGGGGCTGACAAAGCCCGCCCTCTACGGCCACAGCGACGGGGGCATCATCGGCCTGCTGCTGGAGCTGCGGCACCCGGGGACCCTGGGCTGTCTGGCCGTCAGCGGGACCAATCTCTCCCCCGCGGGCCTGGACCCGGCCTTTCTGGCGGAGTTCACGGCTCTCAACGAACAGGAGCCGGACCCTCTGGTCACCCTGATGCTCACCGAGCCGGATATCGACCCCGCGGCGCTTCGGAACATCTCCGTCCCGGTGCTGGTCACCGCCGGGGAGCATGACCTGATCCTCCCGGAGGAGACGGCGCGCCTGGCCGCCGCCCTGCCGGACAGCCGCCTGGTCATCGTGCCCGGGGCGGATCACGGCAGCTACATCGCCGGCAGCGAGATCATGGGAAAGCTGCTGCTGGACTTTCTAAAGCAGGTATACTGATACTATCCCCTAATAGAAATCTTGAATTCTTTGCGGCTGGATTTGCGCCATGCTTCGTTGCCGCCCTTGGCCATATATCTCCATTATGCCCTGCGGGCGGCGCCTCGCCTGACACAAATCCATCTCGCAAATCTGATTCAAGCTTTCTATCAGAGAATAGTATGAATACAAAATCAATAATTTCCCCGGATCCTCGTGGATCCGGGGAGTTTTTGCGTGTGAGGGCCGTCAGCCCTGGCCGTAATAGGCGTTTTTGCCGTGCTTGCGAAGATAGTGCTTGTCCTGCAGCTCCTGGGGGGCGGGCCGGACCTGGGGATTGATGCGCTCGCAGCGATAGGCCATCTTGGCCACCTCCTCCAGCACCACCGCGTTGTGGACGGCCTCGAAGGCGTCCTTGCCCCAGGCAAAGGGCCCGTGGTTTTTGCACAGGCAGCCGGGCACGGCGGCGGGGTCCTTCCCCAGACGCCGGAATTCGCCCACGATCAGAAGGCCGGTGTTGCGCTCGTAGGCCTCCTCGATCTCCTCCTTCGTCAGGCAGCGGAGACAGGGGATGTCGCCGTAGAAATAGTCGGCGTGGGTGGTGCCGTAGCAGGGGATATCCCGCCCTGCCTGCGCCCAGGAGGTGGCGTAGCTGGAGTGGGTGTGCACGATGCCGCCGATCTCCGGAAAGGCCTTGTACAGCTCCACATGGGTGGCCGTATCGCTGGAGGGCTTCCACCTGCCCTCCACGACCCGGCCGTCCAGGTCCACCACCACCATGTCCTCCGGGCTCATGCCCTCATAGGCCACGCCCGAGGGCTTGATGACCGCCAGGCCCCGCTCCCGGTCCACGGCGGAGACATTGCCCCAGGTGAAGGTCACCAGGCCGTGCTTCGGCAGCAGGAGATTGGCCTCACAGACGGTTTTTTTCAGCTCTTCCAGCATATCACAGCACCTCAATGGCGGCGCGCTCCAGGGGCAGCGCCTTTTTGTAGCGCTCCAGGAAGGCGGTGAAGCCCGCCTCGTCCGCCGCGTCCGCCATGAGGGTGGAGACCTTGGCCTGCGCAAAGACCTTGTTGTCCAGATAATCCGGCAGGCTCTCACCCTCGTCCTTCCAGAGCATGTAGGCGCCCAGCAGGGCCATGCCGTAGGGGCCGCCCTCGCCCGCCGTCTCCATGACGGACACGGGAGCGCCCACCGCCGCGGAGAGCAGCCGCTGGCCCACCTCCGGGGTCTTGAAGAAGCCGCCGTGGCCGGTGAGCTTGTCGATGCTCACCTGCTCCGTCCCCACCAGGATGTCCAGGCCGATCTTCAGGGTGGCCAGGGCGGAGAGCAGATGGGTCCGCATGAAATTCGCCAGGGTGAATTTCGCGTTGGGCGTCCGGGCGAAGAGCGGCCGGCCCTCGTCCAGATCGGTGACGCCCTCGCCGGAGAAGTAGTTGAAGGACAGCAGACCGCCGCAGTCGGGGTCCCCCTCCAGGGCCTTGCGGAAGAGCCGGGTAAAGAGCTCGCCCTTGTTCGTTTCCAGGCCCATCGTCTCGCAGAACTCGGAGAAGAGATTGACCCAGGCGTTGATGTCGCTGGTGCAGTTGTTGCAGTGGACCATGGCCACCGGCAGCCCGTCCGGCGTGGTGACCATGTCGATCTCCCGGTGGACCCCCAGGGCCTTGTCCGTGACGATCATGGCGAAGTCCGAGGTGCCGGCAGAGACGTTGCCGGTTCGCACCCGGACGGAATCGGTGGCGGTCATGCCGGTGCCCGCGTCCCCCTCGCAGGGGGCCAGGGGGATCCCGGGCAGGAGCGTGCCCGTGGGGTCCAGGAAGCGGGCTCCCGCCTCGGTGAGGGCGCCGCCGCTGGCGCCGGCGGGCAGCACCTCGGGCAGGATGGCGCGAAGCTCGATCCCCGTGAGGGCCTTGAATTTCCGCAGCATGCCCTCGTCGTAGTCCAGTTTTCCGCTGTCGATGGGGAACATGCCGCTGGCCTCGCCCACGCCCATGACTTTTTTCCCGCTGAGCCGCCAGTGGATATAGCCCGCCAGGGTGGTGAGGAAGGCGATGTCCTTCACGTGCGCCTCGCCGTTCAGGATCGCCTGATAGAGATGGGCGATGCTCCAGCGCTGGGGGATGTTGAAGCCGAAGAGCTCCGTCAGCTTTTCCGCGGCCGGGCCGGTGATGGTGTTGCGCCAGGTGCGGAATTCCGCCAGCTGCTTGCCGTCCTTGTCAAAGGGCAGGTAGCCGTGCATCATGGCGGACACGCCGATGGCGCCCACGGTCGTCAGCTCCAGGCCGAATTTGGCCTTCACGTCCTCCCGCAGCCGGGCAAAGCAGCTCTGCAGGCCGGTGTGGACCATGTCCATGGAGTAGGTCCAGATCCCGTCCACCAGCTGATTCTCCCACTCGAAGTCCCCGGAGGCGATGGGGAGATGCTTGTCGTCGATCAATACGGCCTTGATGCGGGTGGAGCCCAGCTCAATGCCGAGTACGGTATTTTTCAGTTCCATCATTTCAGCTTCCATATCAGGTCTTTGACCAGCAGTTCTTCTTCCAGCTTCTCGGGCGTCGTGTCCCTGGTGATGTGCACGAACTCAATATCCATCATCCTCGCCCAGTCCCGCAGCATCTCGGCGGAGACGTCGTAGCTGAGCACGGTGTGGTGGGCGCCGCCGGCGGTGATCCAGCACTCCACGCCGGAAGCGAGATCCGGCATGGCCCGCCACATCACCCGGGCCACCGGGAGATTGGGCATGGGCAGAATGGGCTTGACGCACTGGATGTCCTGCACGATCAGGCGGAGCCTGCCGCCCATGTCGATGAGGGAGGCCACCAGGGCAGGGCCTTCCTTGCCCTCGAAGACCAGGCGGGCCGGGTCCTTCTCGTTCATGCCGATGCCCAGGGGATGGGTCTCGATCCGGGGCCTGTCCGCCGCCACGGAGGGGCAGACCTCCAGCATGTGGGCCCCCAGGGAATACTCCCGGCCCTCCACCAGGTGATAGGTGTAGTCCTCCATGAAGGCGCTGGCGCCGTTGCCGCCCCGGCCCATGGCTTTCAGGATGGCAGTCATGGCGGCCACCTTCCAGTCGCCCTCGGCGCCGAAGCCGTAGCCCAGAGCCATCAGGTGCTGGGCGGCCAGGCCCGGCAGCTGCTCCATGCCGTAGAGATCCTGGAAGGTGTTGGCAAAGGCCCGGCAGCCCTCCCGGTCCAGCATGCGGCGGATGGCGATCTCCTCCCTGGCCTGGTAGCGGACGGCCTCGATGTTGTCCGTCGCCAGGTCGTAGGCGGCCTCGTACTCGGCCGTCAGGGCGTCGATCTCGGCCTCCGTGACGGCGTTCATTTCCTTCACCAGATCGCCCACGGCCCAGGTGTTCACCTGCCAGCCCAGCTTGATCTGCGCCTCCACCTTGTCGCCCTCGGTGACGGCCACCTCGCGCATATTGTCGCCGAAGCGCATGACCTTCATCTCCCGGGAGACGGCCGCGCCCACGGCGGCGCGCATCCAGTCGCCGATGCGCCTCTGCGCCTTTTCATCCCGCCAGTAGCCGGCGACGACCTTCCGGGGCTTGCGCAGCCGGGCGCCGATGAAGCCGTGCTCCCGGTCGCCGTGGGCGGCCTGGTTCAGGTTCATGAAGTCCATGTCGATCTCCTCGTTGGGGATCTCCCGGTTATACTGGGTGGCGAAGTGGCACCAGGGCTTCTGCAGGTCCCGCAGGCCGTCGATCCACATTTTGGAGGGGGAGAAGGTGTGGCACCAGGTGATGATGCCGGCGCACTCGTCCCGGTAATTGGCCTCTTTGACCACGTCGGCGATTTCTTTGTTGGTCTTGGCCGTGACCTTGTAGACCAGAGGGTACGGCAGCGCTTTCGAGAGCTCCGCCGCCATCTCCCTGGCGCGGTTTTCCACGGTGATCAGCACGTCCGGGCCGTACAGGAACTGACTGCCGACCACAAACCAGAATTCACGTTTCATGATGATCCTCTTTTCCCGCAGGCGCCTTGTCCGCCCGGTGTATTTTCAGATTTTTCAGGAGATTTCCCGCTTTTTTGCTGTTGTTTCTGCGCATGAGGATCACGCTCTGCAGCAGGATGAAGAAGCAGAGCATGGCGCCGTTGGCCATATCCTGCCACCAGGAAGCGTTCAGCGGACTCAGGAAGATGATCTTCTGGATGGTGGCCAGGATCATGGCGCCGAAGAAGGAACCGATCACATTGCCCACGCCGCCGGTGAGCAGGGTGCCGCCGATGATGGAGGCGGCGATGGCGTCCATCTCGCTGCGCATGGCCACGCTGGCGTTGCCGGCGGGCTTGTGCATCAGGAACACAAAGCCGGCCAGGCCGCTGAGCAGGCCGCTGATCACGTAGGCCCAGAAGACGGTGCGCTTGACGTTGATGCCCAGCATCAGGGCGCTCTGGGGATTGCCGCCCACGGCGTAAACGTTCCGGCCGAAGCGGGTGTAATGCAGCGTCAGCGCCATCAGGATCACCACGCAGATGGCCACGATGGCCCCGATCTCGATCTTGGCCGGGATCAGGTTGCCGTTGGGGGCTACATAGCCCAGCCAGGGGACCTTCACCCTGCTTTCCACCAGTGCCTGGAAGCCCTCGTGGGATACCGTGACCGGCTCCAGGGAGAGGATGGTGGTCAGGCCCCGGGCCAGGAACATGCCCGCCAGGGTGACGATGAAGGGCTGGATCTCCAGCCGGGCCACCAGAAAGCCCTGCAGGATACCGAAGCCCAGGCCGATGCCCAGGGCCAGCAGCAGCGTCAGCAGGATGCTGACCGTGCCGCTCTCCCCGCTCCGGCTGTTGACGAAGATCGCGCAGGCCATGGTGGTCAGGCCGATGACGCCGCCCACGCTGATGTTGATGCCGCCGGTGATCATGACGATGGTCAGGGCGCAGGAGATGATGATGAGGGCCGCGTTGTCGTTGAGCAGGTCAAAGAACATCTGCGGCTTCCGAAAACCGCCGCCCATGAAGAGGACGGCCGCCAGATACATGGCCGCGAAGATACCGATACTGATGAACATCAGCATCTGGGTATCGGTCAGGGGCTCTCTTGTCCGGAGCGCCGCGCCGTTTTTCTTCTCGAACACTCAGTTCACCCCCTCGGTCTGCGCCTTGTTCGTCCGCAGCTTTTTCCAGAGGGCAGTGAGCCCCCTCTTGATCACGGGGGAGCCGGCCACCACGATGAGGATGATGACGATGGCCTTGTAGGCCTTGATGTTGACCGGGTTTACGTTCATGGCGTAGAGGGTGGTGGTCAGCATCTGGATGATGTAGGCGCCCAGAATGCTGCCGATCAGCTTGAACTTGCCGCCGCCCAGACTGTTGCCGCCGATGGCCACCGCCAGGATGGCGTCCATCTCGATGTCCACCAGCAGATTTTTGTGATTGAGCTGGTGCATGCGGCATACGCCGAGGAGAGCCGCTACGGACACGCAGACGCCCAGGATCACGAAGCTGATGAGCTTGACGGTGGTGGGGTTGATGCCGTTGAGCCGGGCCGCGCCCTGGTTGATGCCCACGGACTGGGTGTAGAGCCGCAGGCTGGTGAAGCGGAACAGCAGGATCAGCAGCAGGCCCATCAGCAGCACCGCGAAAATCGGGGTGGGGATGGGGATGCCGGGGATGGTCTTGCCGATGGAATCGATGATGGGGGCGTAGAGCTGCGGGGTGGCGTCGCCGTTGATCCAGTAGGCGATGGAGCGGCCGCAGGAAAAGAGGATCAGGGTCGCGATCATGGGCTGGATCCGGAACACGGCCACCAGGGTGCCGTTAAAAAGCTTGAAGAGGATGGTCACCAGGGTGGCGGCCAGAAAGGCCAGCAGCATGCTCAGCGGGGTGATGCCGCCCAGGGCCTGCAGGACCTTCACCAGCACCGCGCCGGAGATGGCGGCGACCGCGCCCACGGAGATGTCCTGCCCGCCGCAGGCCGCCGTCACCAGGGTCATGCCCATGGCGATGATGGCCAGCTCGCTGGCGTTGTCGATGATGCTGATCAGGTTTCCCGCCAGCACGATGTTGCCGCTGTTGTTCACCCGCAGGGTGATCGAGAAGAAGCTGATATCACGGAACAGATTGAACAGGACCAGGATGCCCAGGGCGATCAGCGGGATCAGCAGCTGCCCCAGGCCGGAGGAGCCGTTTTTCTTTTTACTCATCTGTCTGTTCGCCTCCCGCAATGGTCTTCATGACCTGCGCCTGGGTCAGGTCGTCGCCGCTGAGCTCGCCCACGATCTTCCGGTCGCGCATGACGATCAGCCGGGAACAGGTGCGCAGCATTTCCTCGACCTCGGAGGAAATGAAGGTGATGCTCATGCCCTCCTCCGCCAGCTTCAGCACCAGCTTCTGGATCTCGGCCTTGGTGCCCACGTCGATGCCGCGGGTGGGCTCGTCCAGGATCAGGTACTGGGGATGGGTCAGCAGCCAGCGGGCCAGGATGACCTTCTGCTGGTTGCCGCCGGAGAGGGACTTGATGGGCGTGTCCTGCGACGCCGTCTTGATCTGCAGCGCCGCGATGTATTCGTCGGCAAAGGCCTCTGCCTTCGCCCGGGAAATGGGATGATTCATGCCCTGAATGACCTGCAGGGCCAGGATGATGTTGTCCCGCACGGAGAGATCGGCGATGATGCCGTCCCGCTTCCGGTCCTCCGGCAGATAGCCGATGCCGTTTTTCATGGCGTCGTGGGGCTTGTTGATGCGCACGTCCTTTCCCCGGACCCGGACCTTGCCGCCGGTGACCCGGTCCGCCCCGAAGATGGCCCGGACGCTCTCGCTGCGGCCAGAGCCCAGCAGGCCGGTGAAGCCGTTCACCTCGCCGCCCCGGATGTGAAAGTCAAAGGGTCTGCACTCGCTGCTGGAGAGCGCGGCTGCTTCGTAGACGCAGTTGTCGGAGACGGCGCCCTTCTGCCCGATGCGCTCCAGCTCGGCCAGATCGTCCAGGCTCTTGCCCATCATCTTGGCCACCAGCTCCACCTGGGGCAGCTTTTCCACCTCGTATTCGCCCACCAGCTCGCCGTTGCGCAGCACGGTGATCCGGTCGCTGACCTGATAGACCTGCTCCAGGAAGTGGGTGACGAAGATGATGCCCACGCCCTTTGCTTTCAGGTCGCGCATGAGCTGGAAAAGCCTGGCCACCTCCTTGTCGTCCAGGGAGGAGGTGGGCTCGTCCAGGATCAGCACCTTGCAGTTCATGTCCACGGCCCGGGCGATGGCCACCATCTGCTGCACGGCCAGGGAGCAGCGGGACAGCTCCTGGTTGGCCCGGGCGGGGATGCCCAGACTCTTCAGGATCTCGTCGGCCCGCTTCTCATACTCCTTCCAATGGACGATCGCGCCCTTGCCTCTGCCGATAAACATATTCTCCGCCACGGTCAGGTTCGGGCAAAGCGTGATTTCCTGATACACCGTGCTGATGCCGATGTCCTGGGCCTGCTGGGGGGAGTGGATCTTCGCCTCTCCGTCGCAGCCCTCGATGGCGATGCTGCCGGCGTCCTTCTCGTAGACGCCTGTCAGCACCTTGATCAGCGTGGATTTGCCGGCCCCGTTTTCGCCCATCAGCGCGTGGATCTCTCCCTTGCGCAGGGTGAAATCCACGTTGTTCAGGGCCTTCACGCCCGGGAAGGCTTTGCAGATCCCGCGCATGGTCAGAACGATTCCGTCTTCCATCCGTTCATCTCCTGTTCTACTCTAAAAGAATGCGGTGTGGATCGCGGATCGCTCCACTTCTCCACACCGCGCTGTTCATTTACCTTATGGTGCTTTCGCTTTCCCGGGGAAGGAATCAGCCGAGGCCGTAGGTGTCAATGTCGGCCTGGGTGATGGTCTTGGCGTCGAAGCCCTTCTCCTCGGAGATGATCTGATTGAGCTCGTTCAGGCCTTCGATCTTGCCGCCGGCCTCCAGGGTCTTGATCATCTTGTCAAGCTCGACAGCCTGGAAGGGGCTGCACTGACCGTCGTAGTTCCATTCACCGGCCAGAAGCTTCTCCAGAGCCCACTTGTTGCAGTCGAAGCCCATGATGATGACGTCGCCGTTCACGCCGTGGGTGATACCGGCAGCGTCCAGAGCCTCGACAACGCCCTGCGCCATGCCGTCGTTCTCGGCATAGACGATGTTGAACTCTTCGCCGGCGTCGATGGCAGCCTGGGCGATCTTCTTGGCCTCGTCGGCGCTCCAGCTGTCGCCGCCGGTGCCTTCACGGACGATGGTCCAGTTGGGGTCGGCAGCGCACTTCTCGGTCAGGGGGTCGCTGCGGCCGATCTGAGCGGCGGAGCCCAGCTGGCCCTGGATGTGCAGGATCTTGTACTCGGGGAGGTTCAGGCTCTCCAGCCAGGCAACGGCGGTCTCGCCTTCCTTGCGCATGTCGGAGACGACGGCGGCGGTGTACAGGCTGGGATCGCACTCGATCATGCGGTCGAACAGCAGCACGGTGATGCCGGCTTCCTTGGCCTCTTTCAGGACCTCGTCCCAGCCGGTGGTCTCAGCGGCGGAAACCAGGATGTACTTCACACCGGCGGTGATGAAGCCTCTGGCAGCCTCCAGCTGCTTGTCGGCGGTGGGGGCGGTCACGAAGGTGGCGTCATAGCCGTTCTCCTTGGTGAAGGTGTCCTGCAGGTTCTTGACGTTGGCCTGACGGTAGCCGGACTCGGAGGGGTCCAGGTTGATGATGCCGACCTTGATCAGGCCGTCGTCCTTCGCGGCTTCGGTGTTGCCGCAGGCGGCCAGAGCGAGGATCATTGCCAGAGCCAGGAGCAGAGCAAACAGTTTACGCATAGCTTTTTACCTCTTTCTCATTTTTTCCTTTTTTTGTCCGATCATGTTCGGACTGTCCACGGATATAATACCGCCAAATCACGAGAAAATCAACAGTTGTACGAACAAAAAATAAAAAACGGCCCATTGAACAACACAAATTTTTTTGATTCTTTAAAACGACAGATACAAATTCGGATAAAGTTGCAAAATTCGTATAAAATCCGCCGTTTTATGTACGGATCTGCCAGCTTGAAGCGGCCGCATTTTTCGTTGCTTTGCACAAGACCCGGCACGGATATACGGATGAATTCCGGATTCCGGCGCTTTCACAAAAGATTTGTATTGAAACTTGATCGGTTTCTGCATATAATACAAATCGGAAACGAGGGAAACCAAGTCAGAAACGACAGAACGGAAGTGTCGCCATGAATCCGAAGTATCAGATGGTCGCCGACGCGCTGCGGGCCGGCATCCTGGAGGGGAAATACTCCCGGACCCTGCCCACGGAGCAGGCGCTCTGCGCCCAGTATCAGGTCAGCCGGCAGACGGTGCGGCAGGCGCTCTCCCTGCTGGAGGCGGAGCGGCTGATCGACCGGCGGCAGGGCAGCGGCTCCCATATCCGGGAACGGAAGGAGCCGGCGGCGGGCCGCAGGCTCTCCATCGCCGTGGTCACCACCTATATCAGCGACTATATCTTTCCCAGCATCCTGCGGGAGATCGAGGCCGTCTGTTCGGAAAACAACAGCGCCCCTCTGCTGTTCGCCACCCGGAACCAGTTCGCCAGCGAGCGGAAGATCCTGCTGACGCTGCTGGAGATGGAGCATCTGGACGGCGTGCTGGTGGAGGGCACCAAGACGGGACTTCCCAATCCCAACATCAAGCTCTATCAGAAGCTGATCGACCGGGGGATCCCGCTGGTGTTCATGCACGGCAATTACGAGCAGCTGCCCGACACTCTCTCCGTTCTGGACGACAACTGCGGCGGCGGACGGATGCTGGTGGACTATCTCTATCAGAAGGGCCACCGGAAGATCGCCGGGATCTTCAAGTACGACGACCTGCAGGGGCGGCAGCGCTTTGCCGGCTATCTGGAAGCCATGCAGGAGCACGCCCTGTCCGTGGAGGACGACCAGATCCTCTGGTACAGCACGGACCAGAAGGAGCGCTTCCTGGTGGACAGCTATGTCCGGGACTGGGCGGGCAGGCTCACGGCCTCCTGCAGCGCCGTGGTCTGCTACAACGACGAGATCGCCTCCCGGCTGGTCTCCTATCTCACCGAGAGGGGGATCGCCGTGCCCGGGGATCTGGCGGTGGTCAGCTTTGACGACAGCCAGTACAGCGAGATGAGCAAGCCCAGGATCACCTCCCTCTCCCACCGGCAGTACAACGTGGGCCGCCTGGCCGCGGAGCTGCTCTTCCGGCATCTGCGGGGGGAGAGCTGCGCGTCCCAGCTGGCGCCCTGGTTTTTATCGGAAAAAGAAAGCAGCTGAGAAGCCATGACGGATAAATATTTCAACATCAACGCCGAGGGCTGCAGCATCCGCTGCAAGCTCTACTATGACGAGCTTTCGCAGGTACGCAGCGCCGTGCTCTTCGGCCACGGCTTCGGCGGCCACAAGGACAACCGGGCGGCGGAGCGCTTTGCCCGGCGCATGCTGGAAAAGAACAAGGGCTGCGTGCTCATGACCTTCAACTGGCCCTGCCACGGGGACGATGTCCGCAAGCTCCTGCGCCTGGAAGACTGTGACCGTTACCTGCGCCTGGCCGTCGCCTGGCTGCGGGAGCGCTTCCCGGAGGCGGCGCTCTATGCCTACGCCACCAGCTTCGGGGGCTACCTGTTCCTGAAATACCTGTCGGAGCAGGAAAACCCCTTCCGGCGCGTCGCCCTGCGCTGCCCGGCGGTGTGCATGTATCGGGTCCTCTCCGGCGTCATCATGAGCGAGGAGGACCGGAAGCGCCTGGAGCGGGGCAAGCCCATTCAGGTGGGCTTCGACCGGAAGGTGGAGATCGACGGCGCCCTGCTGGAGAGCCTGCGGCAGGCGGACATCCAGCAGCGGGACTTCCTGCCCCTGGCGGAGGACATCCTGATCTTCCAGGGGACGAAGGACGAGGTGGTGCCCCCCGACGCGGTCATGGCCTTCGCCGACCAGAATCTGATCGAGTGCATCCCGGTGGAGGGGGCGGATCACCGCTTCCTGGACCCGGCGAAGATGGACTTTGTCATCGCCGGCATCCTGGCCTTCTTCGGCCTGCGGTAAAGAACGAAGGCCGTCTCAAAACACTAAACCCGGAGAGCCTGCGCCGTAGGTGCGACCGACCGTCGCCCGTCGTCTCGCGCAGGTGCCCTGTCCGCGGAGCGATCAAGGGATCGCTCCCTACGCGGGGTACCCGGCCCTTCGCCGTAGGGGCGACCTTTGTGTCAAAAGAAACATGGTCGCGCCCCTCGTCTCGCACAAACATCCATCCTTCGCCGCAGGGGAGGGGCTTGCCCCTCCCGTTCAGCGAAATATTACGATGACGAACAGAGCCTTTGCCTTGGACGCAAGCCTTTTAGAACGCACATTCAAAGAGGACGCAGGGATTCATTTTCCTGCGTCCTTTTTACAATATATACTTAATTAATAATCGACGATTTTCAGTTTATCTCTCAATTTGATTGCTTTCTCTAGATCTGTCGGTTTGTATTCTAGTTCGAAGCCATCTTGATCTTGGACAATCAATGTATCTGGTATGTTCTTCCATTTAAAATGCAGTCCTTCTGACCACGTTTCACCCTCCACGTGGTAGGTAATAATAAGAACCGAATTTAAGTCGCCAGATTCAATCTTCAATCTATCACATGTATTTTCCCCGCTTCCCTCAGAAAACCAGTAAACATATCCTGATTCGAAGTCAATAATATAGTAATTAGACACCTGCGAACCCCTTCGACAATACGCAAACACTCCACTATTGCCTTTTTTCGCTTTTTCTCTATTATTTGTAGAATAATAGAGATTGTCTGGTTTAGGAGTCGATGACGGCTTCGGTGTTGTTGTCGGCTTCGGTGTTGCGCTTGGCTTCGGTGTTGCTGTCGGTTCTGGCGTCGGCGTAGGGGCCTTGGGGTTTTTGATCGTTACGATAGCAGAGGTTTCAAACGCTTCCTTCCGTGCTTTGGTTGCGATCCAGGTATTCTTTTCCTCCTCGCTCATTTTGTTGACTTCTTCCGTAACGTCCTTCCATGATTCGTTCTCGAACTTGACCGTTATTCCCATTTCCTTTCCCAGCCGAAGGACCTCGTTCACCGTTTTCCCGGTGAATTGCTGGCTGTAAAAGTCGTCCAGGGAAATGCACTCCAATTGGATGCGGGCGTTGCAGTCCATAACCGTCCCCGCTGCCACATCTTGCTGAACAACTCTCCAGTTGTTTGCATCTAAAATGACTCCGGATGATTCATAATCGACATTTACAAAGCCGATCTTTTTCAAGCTTTCCAAGGCAACAGCGAGATTCTGCCCTTCCACATTCGGCATTTCAAGGGAAGCTTCGGCGATGCCCGCTTTCGTAGAAGTGTTCGTAAAGCTAATGCTGCTCTTGTCATGTTTGAGAAGGCTCCTGAAAGTGGAATCTTCCCTGACTTCTATGGTTTTTTTCGAATACGTTTCCTCGTTTTCCGCGTTGCGGGCTATGATTTCGTGCTTTCCCGCTTCCGCATCCACCAGCTTGGTAAAATGTTCCCCGTTCTTAACGGTTCCTATGACTTCTCCGTCATAGAGGATCTCCATGTCGTATGTGCTGAATGCAAGATTCAAATCGGATTGGACATGGATATACAGTTTGACGGTTTGGATCGCCGGTGTCTCCTCAGGTTCTTCGGAAGCCGCAGTTTTCGTTTCTTCTGCTTCGGGCGCCTCCGGCTTTGATTCTTCCGGTTTATTGGGAGCCTCTTTCTGTTTTTCCGGAGTTTGATCCGTTTTTTCCTGGGCAGCCGGAAGGTTCTGGCTGCTTTCATTTGCGCTCTTCGGGGTGGAAGGGACAAGCCAAAACATCAAAAGGATAAGCGCAAGGTAAATGATCCATGCCAGAACAACCTTAAACAACGGCCTTTTGGTGAGCTTTACAAAGAAACCTTCTGTTTTTTCAGATTCTGTTTCGGCCTCGTTCTGCTCTCTTCTTCTGACTTTCCTCAGATAGAGCCAAGAAAACAGCCCCATCAAAGGCAAGGTCACCGCTAAAATGGCCGCTTTTAGCAGCATCAATCTGCTTTCCGCCTCGAATCGGAAGAACAAAAACGTTGTCCAGCTCAGGAAAAGAACAATGATGACATATGCATAAATAGCGTTCTTTTTCCAGTTCCCCCGCTTCCGTGCGGCTCGAATGGTTTCGGTCTTTCCGCTCTCTTCCGCAGAGGACGAAGGATCCTGCGCTTCCTCGCTGACCGATGGGAAGGGCGTTGCGTTCTCTTCGTTTAGATCGAATTTGTTTCCGCAATACGGGCAAAACGCAGTATCTGCACTTTTCTGCATTTCAAAAGGCCCCTGACAAGACGGGCAGACGCACGTGTATTTTTCGCTCATTTTATCCCTTCTTTCTAAAAAAGTGCGCAGCCGAAGCCGCGCACGAAAAACGCAAACTCCGATGCTGCGACACATATGATTTCTGCCCTACGAGAGTGCACGAAATTGGAGAGTGCATTTTTACCAAAGTAAAGGATGCACCCTTGCAGGGCGGACAATGCGCAGGCGCACAGGTCTCCTATCATATGTATCTCAAAAGTATTGTATCATGTCATTTCCGAAATAGCAACCGATCTCCTTTTTGCGATATCGCAGAAGGCCGTTCTGCGGCTTGTTTTTATTGTCAAAACAATGTATAATAAAAGAAAGATCTGAGGAGGTGACGTTATCTGAGAATTGTCAAGCTGACATGCCCGGGATGTGAAGCAGCGTTCAAATACAATCCCAAACGCCCCATTGTCTGCTGTCAGTACTGTGGTACATCATTATTCTTAGATAGCGACTCTCATAATCAGACAAATAACATACATTATGGCAATAACATTTTAGCGCCGCACGTTCCCACGTGCGGGAAATTGTCGGCCGGATCTGAGAGCCGGGAAAGGACTTTTGCTTATGGAAACTATGGATCAGCCGCGGGAAAGCGGGCAGGAGGAGAGCCGGCGCCTCTGGTTTGAGAGCATCCAGGCCATGGCGGACGGAGAGCGGGTGCTGGTGGGCAGCGAGGCGGAGTATTTCCCCGCCCGGCGCGAGGTGCTTGTCCGTTCCTGGGGCCCCGAGGCCCCGGAGCCGGAGCGCTATAACGTCCCCCCGGAGATCTGCGGGGAGGGCGCTCTGCTGTTCTGGCTGACCGAGCAGGGCGTTTCGATGCCCCGGGACAAGCTGGAGCAGGCGCTGGAGCAGGCCGGAATCACCGAGAACTTCTTTTGGCTGGTCCAGGAGGCCAAGGATCTGGGACTTCGGCTCCGGGAGGCGGAGCTGACCCCGGAACTGACGGAGGCGCTGATCCGCCTGTCCGTCGACTGGGAGGCGGAGAACAGCTGCCACGGCTACCGGAAGAACACCCCCGCGGACATCGAGGGCAACCGGATCTTCCTGCTGGAGAAGGGCGACGAGATCCGGGGCTATCTCTTCGGCCGCGTGGAACGGGCCCAAAAGAGCAGCTCCGTCATGCAGGAGGGGACCTCCTGCTTCGAGGTGGAGGAGTTCTATGTGCGCCCCGCGTACCGCGGCCGGGGCTACGGCGGGATGCTCTTCCAATATATGGAGGAGTGCGTCCGGGGCGAGGCGGATTATGTGACGCTGGGCACCGCCACCAAGGACTGGCAGGCCATCCTGAATTTCTATCTGGAGGAGCAGAACATGCAGTTCTGGAGCGCCCGGCTCTTCAAAAAGCTGAAATGACCGAAAACGCCGGAGGCCCGAGGCGCCTCCGGCGCTTTCTGCCCGGAAAATCAACCGCCGGTTGGAAATCCTCCAACCGGTTGACGCTGGATTTTCTTCGGCGCAGGCGCTAAGCTGTAGGCGAAGCAAAGAAAGAGGAGGTTTTCTCATGGATATGGGAGACAAGCTCCGCGCCCTGCGGAGAGAGAAGAAGCTGACCCAGGAACAGCTGGCGGAGTATCTGCACCTCTCCTCCCAGGCGGTCAGCAAGTGGGAGACCGGCGCCTCCTGTCCGGACCTGGACATGGTCCTGCGCCTGGCCGCCTTTTACCAGGTCAGCACCGACGAGCTGCTGGACTTTGACCGCCGCCGCATCGACGCGGAGGTGGACGCGCTGGTCGCCGAATCCGTGCCCCTGCGGAGGGAGCCGGCCAGGGCCGAGGCCTTCTACCGGGAGGCCCTGCGCAAATACCCCAACAACGAGGTCCTGCTGAACTGCCTGCTGATGGTGATCCCCAACGAGCGGGCCGGGGAAAAGCTGGAGATCGGGGCCCTGGCGGAGCGGTATCTGGCCCGGCTCCCCGAGCTCTACTTCCTGAAGACCGAGGTCGCGGCCTTTCTGAAAGACGGGGAGGCGCGCCTGGCGGAGATCCGCAAGACCGAGGAGGTCTGCGCGGAGATCCTGGCCGCCATGCTTGCCCTGCGGGCCAAGGACGGCCCCGGCGGCCGGGAGCGCTGCGCCGCGCTGCTGCGGGAGCTGCTGGCCGTGTACCGGCAGCTGCCGGAGCACGCTTCCCACGCCGACGAGCTGCAGCGCCTTTTCGACTCTGACGAGCTGCTGGACTGCTTTCTCTGAGGGGGGCGCGCAAGCTCTACCGTTCTTCACCCCCTGCCCCCTTGCGGGCCGCCCCGCCCTCTGTTAGGCTGAAGCTGCGGGAGGGAGAGCGCTCCCCCCGACAACAAGCTTCGGAGGGATCGGAATGAACGGATCTGTGAAAAAGCTGGCGCTGCTGGCGGTGGGCGTCGCCCTGTTCGTGGTGCTGTCCCTGTGCCTGCAGGTCCCCGTGTTCGAAAACTACTATCTCTGCCTGGGCTACGTGGTGATGGCGGTGTACTGCTGGTGCTTCGGCCCCCTGGCGGGCACGGCGGTGGGCTTCTTCGGCGTGATCCTCTACTGCCTGGTGATCAGCGGCCTGCGGGGCATGCCCGGCTGGGCCCTGGGGAACATCCCCATCGGCCTCGCCCTGGGTTTTTACGCCCGGGCGGCACGGAAGATGCGCTCCCGCCCCCTGGCGCTGGTCCTGGCGGTGCCCCTGACGGCGGCCGTCTGCGCCCTGGGCATCCTGGGCCTCAAGTCCCTGACGGAGAGCCTGCTGTATCTGCAGCCCTTCGCCGTGCGGGCGGGAAAGAACTTCGCCGCCTTCGCGGCCGACGCCGCGGTGCTGCTCCTGAGCCTGCCCCTGTGCTGGAAGCTGGAGCGCCCGGCCCAAAAGCGGTTCCCCCAGCTCTGTCGGGCAAAACAGTAAACGGCAGCGTCTCGCGCAGGTCTCTCCGGAGAGACCTGCGCGATTTCTTCGGGACGGACGGAAATCTTGGCCGCCTTTGCCTTGCATCCGGCAGGGGTTTTCGATATAATCAAAGAAAAACCACTGCGGAGGCAAGAGATGGACAGACAGTACAAAGCCTTCATCAGCTACCGGCACCTGCCCCTGGACAAAGAGGCAGCCAAAAAGGTGCACCGCGCCATTGAACATTTTGTGATCCCCCGGGCCCTGCGCAGGGACGGCAAGCGAAAACTGGGCTATGTGTTCCGGGACGAAGACGAGCTGCCCCTGTCCGGCGAGCTGACGGACAATATCCGCCATGCCCTGGAGAACAGCGAGTACCTCATCGTGGTCTGCACGCCGGAGACCGCCAAATCCGTGTGGGTGATGAAGGAGATCGAGATCTTCCTGCAGCTGCGGGACCGCGCTCATGTGCTGCTGGTCCTGGCCGACGGGAAGCCGGAGGAGTCCTTTCCCCGGGTGATCACCGAAGTGCGGGATGCAAACGGGCAGATCATCGGCGAATACGAGCCCATGGCCGCCAACCTGAACGCACCCACGGCCGCGGGAAGGCGGAGAAAATTCAAAGTGGAGATCCTGCGGATCCTGGCAGGCCTGCTGGGCTGCGCCTATGATGAGCTGTATCAGCGGGAAAGACGCTGGAAGCGCCGCAGGGCCGCGATCCTCATGGGCCTGGCGGGGCTGGTGGCAGCCGTCTTCATCGGCATGCTCCTCAACCGCAACGCCGAGATCCGGCGCCAACTGGAAGAATCGAGACGGAACGAATCCCTGGCTCTGGCGGCGCTGTCGGAAAACGCCTATCAGGACGGAAAATACAACACGGCGCTGCGTTATGCCATCGACGCGCTCCCCTCCCAGGGAAACGACAGACCCTATGTGCCGGAGGCGGAGGCCGCCCTGCGGAAGGAGTTGGGTCTCCATGACAGCGCGTTTTTGAGGTATTCCCGTTCCTTTGAGCAGGACGTCAAAATCCGGGATCTGATCGTATCTCAGGATGGAAAGCGGCTCTTCACCGCCGATCCCTTCGGCTGTATCCGGGCCTATGACCTGGATACCGGCGCCTGCCTCTGGACCTGGAGCGACGACCGGGAAGAACGCTTCAACCGGATGGAACTGGCCTGTGACAGCAGCCGCCTGCTGCTGGATTGCTGGGGCAGAGGCATGTACGTGCTGTCCGCGGAGGATGGCGCGGTCATCTGGCAGGACGAGAATATGTCGGGCTATTTCTCCCGGGAGGAACGTTCTGTTTTCATAGCCATGGACCCGAGCGACGACAGCGCTGTTTCCGTCAGGAGAGCGGAAGATGGGAGTGAAATCGCATCCTTCTCTATAGACGAAATCGCAATGAGTACCGTGTTCGAGATCGCGATCTCTCCGGATGAACGCTATCTGGCCGTTTTGACATTTTCGTACGATGAGGACGATGAGATCCTGATGGCGCTCCTGGACCTGGAAACGCAGGATTACCGCATGTTGTCGGGAGACCTGAAGATGGACTGGAGCATGGACTATGTACTCAGCTTTTCTCAGGAGAATTCGCTTGCCGTGGCGGGCGCTATTGTGGGAGAGCCGATCACGCTCCAGATCTTCTCCCCGGAAAACGACTGGGAAGAGCCGCTGAAGATCCATACCGGCATGGAATACCGCGACCACGCCAGCCTGGCGGGGGCCAGACTGAACCTTTTGGCGTGGGACGGTTCCTCCGTCCTGCTGGGATCGCAGGTGTGTCTGCGTTCCTTCAACGCAGGCAACGGAAAGGAAAACTGGGCTATAGAACTGGAGGGCAATCTATGCGGCTGGGCCCTGTATGACAACGGCTCCCTGGGCCTGGTGCTGGACAGCGGCTTGATTTGCTTTGCCTCGAAAGGCATGATGCTGACCAAGGACGCGGGATACTCGTTTTCCTGCCGGTACAGCGTGAGCAAGGCAGTGGTCCGTGGCCAGCGATACGCAAGCAGCCGTTTTCTGGTCGTGCCGGAAGGGGAAGCGTATCGCGTCGCGCTGATCCAGGTGCCGGAGCACCCGGACTGGATCTCGCTGGCTGCGGCAGAAGAAGAGATCCCGAAAAGCGCAGCGGTGACAGTTTCCCCCTCCGGGGAAAAGCTGGCAGCCTTCAGCCACAATGAGGAAAGCCTGGACGGCTGCGTCCTCAACCTGAGGGACGGGAACAAGCACATTTTTTCCATCCCCTTGCCGGAAAGATTCTATGAAAACTCCAACGAGTACTATCTGACGGAGGATTGTGTCCTTCTATGCGGGGGAGTGCGCTTCCTGCTGGAGGAAGGCCGGATGGAAAGGCTTACCGGGGATCCCGGGACAATGACACTGTCGGATTATGGATTCCTCTCGGCGGTGGTCGCGGACGGCCGTGTCCTCACCGCCCAATGCAGCAAGGACCAATGCTGCTTTTGGTATGACGGGCGCTATCAGAGGGCCGTCGACCTGCCGGAAAGCATGGAATGGGCAAAATGCATCGGCGTGGGCGCCAACGGCTGGGTGCTTCTGCAGAGCAAAGAAAACGATGTCGAAAGATACCATTTCCTTCTCCTCCATCCGGAGAGCGGAAGCATGCTTCCTCTGGAGGACGGCAGCCAAGAAAAACCGATCTGCGGCTTCCCCGTCGACAAAGCCTGGATGGCCTGGCTGGAGAAAGAACAGGTGGAGATCCTGGACCTTTACAGCGGCGAGACGCTGTGGTCCTTCCCGATCCCGATCCCCGTGAGTTCTGTGATCCACATGGAATTCTGCCGGAACGACAGCATCCTGATCCTCTTCACCCAGTATGGGGAAATCCTGCTTTTTGATGTGGAGAGCGGGGAGCTGCTGGCCCGTACCGACTTTGGCGACAGTACCCTGGGGCTGGACAGAGACGCCGCATTTTCCGTGCAGGAGCTGCCGGAGCGGAAGCAGATGCTGATTTTTATCGATTACTGGCTGTATCAGGAATCCATCTGTATGCTGCTGGAAACAGAGAGTTGGAAAACCCTGGAGGTGGACTCTTCCCCCATCTGCTACGACGCCGTGGACGACAGGATGATCCTCTACGTCTACCGCAGCGGCTTGTTCGCGGCGCCGTTCTATTCCCGGGAGGAGCTGATCGCACAGGCAAGAACGATCCTGGAGCCGGAGAAGGGATCCGACTGAGGAATGACCGGAATCGGAAAGGAGAAAGCAGAATGAACGACTACGCCTTCGGCAACGAGCTCTATGAGCTGCGCAAGGCCGCCGGCCTGTCCCAGAGCCAGGCGGCCAGGCTCCTGGGCCTCAGCGACAAGGCCGTGTCCAAGTGGGAAAACGGCCGGGCCAAGCCCAGCACCGAGAACCTGCGGAAGCTGGCCGCCCTTTACGGCGTGCCGGTGGAGGAGCTGCTGAAAAAGCGGGAGGCAAAAAAGCCCCCCGTCATCACCAAGATCGTCCTCACCGGCGGTCCCAGCGCCGGCAAGACCACCGGCCAGAGCTGGATCCAGAACAGCTTCACCAAGCTGGGCTACGCGGTGCTCTTCGTGCCGGAGACCGCCACGGAGCTGATGAGCGGCGGCGTGAAGCCGGCCTTTTTCCGCAGCGCCCTGGAGTTCCAGCGGGCCATCCTGCGCCTGCAGCTGGAAAAGGAGAGGGTCTTCGAGGAGGCCGCCCGCTGCCTGCAGGCCGACAAGGTGCTGATCGTCTGCGACCGGGGGACCATGGACAACAAGGCCTACATGAGCGAGCTGGAGTTCGCCGCCCTGCTGCGGGAATTCTCCATGACGGAGGTGGAGCTGCGGGACCGCTACGACGCGGTGTTCCACATGGTCACCGCCGCCAAGGGGGCCGAGCGCTTCTACACCACGGCCAACAATAAGGTCCGCACCGAGAGCCCCGAGCAGGCCCGGGCCCTGGACGACAAGCTCCTGGCCGCCTGGACCGGGCACCCCCACCTGCGGGTGATCGGCAACACCGGCAGCTTTGAGGACAAGCTCAAGCACCTGGTGGCCGAGATCCGCAGCTTCCTGGGCGAGCCCCGACCCATGGAGATCGAGCGGAAGTTCCTCATCGAATATCCGGACATCAAGTGGCTGGAAAGCCTGCCCAACTGCCGGAAGGTGGACATCATCCAGACCTACCTGCGCCCCCAGGGCGAGTACGAGGTCCGGGTCCGGCAGCGGGGCGAGAAGGGCAGCTACTTCTATTTCAAGACCCGCAAGCGGACCCTCAGCGACGCCACCCGCATCGAGATGGAGGAGCGGCTGAGTCAGGACGAGTATCTGCGCACGCTGATGGACGCGGATCCAAGCCGCCGGCCCATCCGCAAGACCCGCTACTGCCTGACCTGGGAGGAGCGCTATTACGAGGTCGATATCTATCCCCTCTGGAACGACCGGGCCATCATGGAGCTGGAGCTGCGGGACGAGAACGAGCCTATCCGCCTGCCGCCCAGGCTGAAGCTGATCCGGGAGGTCACCAACGACCCCGCCTACCGGAATTCCGCCCTGGCTTTGAAGGAGCCGGAGGCCTGATCGTTCCCATACGAAAAGGAGGAGCATGATGGAGTGGAAAATCCCCTGGGACTCGTACCTGCTGGACGACATTTCCCTGGTGTATGAAAAAGCGGAGGAGAAGGAGGACCTGCAGCAGCTGCTGGCCCAGCTGGAGGAGGCCGCCCTGCGGGAGGCCCGGAACAGCAGCCCAAACCTGAAGCTGGGCGGCGAGTCCTTGACGCCGGAGCGCTTCGACGCCCTGCCGGCTTCCCTGAAGGAGCAGATCATTGTCATGCTGGGCACCCATGGCCTGGCGTCCTTTGACGCGTCCATGGAGAAGCCCCTGATCACCGTGCGGCTCAGCCCCCTGGTCCCCCTGGTGCAGGCCTGCACCTTCTTCCAGATCATCCACCGGCTGGAAAAGCTGGACGGGGCCTACAACGTGCTGCGCTTCCCCCAGGCCACGCTGCAGATCCAGGCGCCCCTGGGCGGCAAGAAGGGTCTGATGCGCTGGGAGCTCTTGATCCTGGGGCTCTATCCCTGGCTGAAGGTCCAGGAGATCTCCACCAACGAGGTCGCGGTACCGACATAAATAGCCGAAGGGCCTGTTTCCTGAAAGAAAAGATCCCCGCCTTCGTTTTTGCGAAGACGGGGATCTTTTTCTCTTTTTCTTTCTCACAGCTCCCGGCGCTGGTAGAGCACGATGGACAGGCCCCAGGACAGGGCGAAGAGGACCAGGCTGCCCAGCACCAGGGCGAGTCCGGGCAGCTGCACCTGGACGGCGGGGATCTCCGGCAACTGGCCGGAGGAGAAGATCACCGCCGACGCGGCCACCAGGCCCACCAGCACATAGTAAAAGATGCGGCCCTTTTCCACCCCCAGACGGAAGATCACCGGCAGCAGCACCGCCGGACCCACCAGCCCGACGGGCAGCAGCATCCCGGGCAGCTCCCAAAGCTGCGCCAGATCTCCCGCCCGGCTCAGCCGGATCCCCTGGATCAGCATGGTCAGCGCAAAAATCAGCCCCACCAGCAGCAGGGTCAGGATGTATTTGGAGGACACGGCCTGGGCTCTGCTGCAGGGCAGCGCGTCGCAGGCGATGTGCCACTTGAAGCGCTCGTCATAGGAGATGATGCTGACCGGCAGCATCATGCCGATGATCATGGGGTAGATTACAAAGAAGCTGTTCTCCCCGTTCACCAGGCCCACGCCCAGAAAAACCCCCAGGATCACCACAAAAGACCGGCAATAGGCCCAGGTCATATAGAGATCCTTTCGCAGAAGACCGATCATTGTTCTCCCTCCTTTACCATGAGGATAAAGAGATCCTCGATGCTCACCGGCTCCAGCGCCAGGCCCGCCGGGGCCGCCGAGCGCCGGAGGATGGCCGAGATCCCGTAGGGGCTGCGGCGGCTGCCGATGACGGCGCCGGGGTCCAGGGCCTCAAAGTCCGCCCTGGACAGCCGGGCCAGACCGTACTCCTCCCGCAGGGCGTCCTTCTCCTCGCAGAGCAGCAGGCGGCCCTTGTGCAGGAAGGCCACATAGTCGCAGAGCTTCTCCAGGTCACTGACGATGTGGGAGGAGATGAGCACCGAGTGGTCCTCCTCCCGGGCGAAGTCCGCGAAGAGCTCCACCACCTCGTCCCGCACCACCGGGTCCAGGCCGGAGGTGGGCTCGTCCAGCACCAGGAGCCTGGGGTGGTGGCTCAGGGCCACGGCGATGGAGAGCTTCATCTTCATGCCCCGGGAGAAGTCCTTGAAGCGCTTGTTTTCCGGCAGGCTCAGCTTTTCCAGATAGCCCTCGTAGGCCGCCGGATCCCAGCTCCTGAAGATCCCGGCCATGACCCGACCCAGCTGCCGGGGCGTCAGGCACTCGGGATAGGCGGGTTCGTCCAGCACCACGCCGATCTCCTCCTTGTCCGCCCGTTCCTCCCCCAGCACCCGGATGCTGCCGCCGTCGGGCCTGGTCATGCCCAGGAGCAGGCGGATGGTGGTGCTCTTGCCGGCGCCGTTCTCGCCCACCAGGCCCAGGATGCAGCCCTGGGGCAGCTCCAGGTCGATCTTCAGATCAAAGTCCTTGTAGTGTTTTTCCAGTCCGTGCAGTTCAATGGCGTTCATGTCTCTTCCTCCTCCAGGGTATCCAGCATCTCCCGCAGCTCCTCCCGGCCCAGGCCGGACAGGCGGGCCAGATTCAGCGCCGCGCTCAGATGCTCCTCGATCTGCCGCAGGTGCTCCTCCCGCAGCAGCTCCATATTTTTGGCGGCCACGAAGCTGCCCTTGCCCGGCAGGGTGTAGATGAGCCCCGCGGCGGCCAGCTCCTCATAGGCCCGCTTGGTGGTGATCACGCTGATGCGCAGGTCCCGCGCCAGGTCCCGGATGGAGGGGAGGGCCTCGTCCTCCGCCAGGGCGCCGGAGAAGATCTGCTCCCGGAGCTGGGAGACGATCTGCTCATAGATGGGCCGGCCGCTCTTGTTGTCGATCAGGATGGTCATATCGCACCTCGTGTCTACTGTATATGCACAATATACACAGTATATACATATTTGTCAAGAGGAAAGCGGAAAAAGTTTTACGCTTCTTCCGCCTCCGCTTCCATATATATCGCTTCCGCCTCCTGCTGGGCGGACACCAGCAAGGCCCTTGCGCCTTCCGCGTCTCCCCGTTCCAGCCGCTCCAGCGCGTCAGTCACCCGGTTGAAAAGCTGCAGGTACATCGTTTTATATAAATCCATATCTCATCACCTCTCCGCCATGATAGCACTTTGCATTGCAATACGCAATGCAGATGCGATGCAAATGTGTTGCTACAATGGGGCTATCAAGGAAAAGAGGGATGGCTATGGGCAGATTTCAGATTCCGAAAACACCGAGCACCACCAACAAGACCATTCGCTTCCCCAACGATGTGATCGAGCAGGTCGAAGAGGCGCGTGAAGCTGGCCCTTCAGGACCTGGAGGAACAAAAGAAAGAGAATCGGGACGATTTCTCTTGACAAACGGGGAAAGCCTGTTATAATCAACAGCACAATTGAACACCTTATAATACTCATCGCTTGGCGAAAACAATCGAAAACCGATTGTTTTCGCTGCCAAACTACAAGTTTGGCGGCAAATGATTCAAAGAATCATTTGCGCGATGATTATTACAATGAATATATGGCAAAACAGCACGGCTGTTTTACTGAGCCGCAAAGCGGCTCGGCGAAACGCCCTGTAATAAGGTGCCAAATCCGGCGGTGAGACGAAAGATGAGGCTTCTTTGCAAACTCTTTACGCGCCCTGTCGGATGCCGACAGGGTCTTTTCTTTTCCCGCCGAAAGGGCAAAAAAAATAAAGGAGATATCGATCATGAGCCATTATTTCTTTACTTCTGAATCCGTCACCGAAGGCCATCCCGACAAGATCTGCGACCAGATCTCCGACGCTGTGCTGGACGCCATCCTGGCCGAGGATCCCCACGGCCGCGTGGCCTGCGAGACCACGGTGAACACGGGCCTGGTGCACGTGATGGGCGAGATCAGCACCGAGTGCTATGTGGACATCCCCCGGATCGTCCGGGAGGTGGTGCGGGACATCGGTTACGACCGGGCCAAGTACGGCTTTGACTGCGACACCTGCGGCGTCATCACCAGCATCGACGAGCAGTCCGCGGATATCGCCCTGGGCACCAACGACCAGGTGGGCGGCGCCGGGGACCAGGGCATGATGTTCGGCTACGCCTGCGACGAGACGCCGGAAAAAATGCCCCTGGCCATCTCCCTGAGCCACAAGCTGGCCAAGCGCCTGGCCCAGGTCCGCAAGGAGGGCCTGGTCCCCTACCTGCGGCCTGACGGGAAGACCCAGGTCACCGTGGAGTACGACGAGGACCGCCGCCCGGTGCGCATCGACGCCATTGTGCTCTCCACCCAGCACGCCCCCGAGGCCAGCCTGGAGCAGATCCGGCGGGACATGCTGGAGCTGGTGCTTCATCAACCCCACCGGCCGCTTCGTCATCGGCGGGCCCCAGGGGGACTCCGGCCTCACCGGCCGCAAGATCATCGTGGACACCTACGGCGGCAGCGCCCCCCACGGCGGCGGCGCCTTCTCCGGCAAGGATCCCACCAAGGTGGACCGCAGCGCGGCCTACGCCGCCCGCTGGGCCGCCAAGAACGTAGTAGCCGCGGGCTTGGCCCGGCGCTGCCAGATCCAGCTGGCCTACGCCATCGGCGTGGCCCAGCCCGTGAGCATCCTGGTGGAGAGCTTCGGCACCGGCGTCGTCTCCGACGATATCCTGGCCCGGGCCGTGGAGCAGGTCTTCGACTTCCGCCCCGCCGCCATCATCCGGGATCTGGACCTGCGCCGGCCCATCTACCGGAAGCTGGCCGCCTACGGCCACATGGGCCGGGAGGACCTGGGGGTCCGCTGGGAGAACACCGACCGGACGGAGGCCCTGCGTCAGGCCGTGGAGAGCCTGCGGGCATGAGCCCCCGGGAGATCTGCGCCGCCATCCAGACGGCTGAATGGGACGCCGCCAAGCTCATGCGGCAGCCCCATGACATCCTGGCCGAGAGCAAGACCGACCACCGGGACCTGGTGACCCAGTACGACCGGGCGGTCCAGGAGCTGCTGATGGAGCGGCTCTCCGCGGCCCTCCCCGGCGCCCGCTTCTTCTGCGAGGAGAACGATCGGCACGACGATCTGCAGGCCGAGCACCTGTTCATCATCGACCCCATCGACGGCACCATGAACTTCGTCCGCCGCCTGAACCACAGCGCCATCTCCGTGGCCTACACCCGTTTCGGCAGGGTGGAGGCCGCCGCGGTCTACAACCCCTATGTGGACGAGATGTTCTCCGCCGTCCGGGGGGAGGGGGCCTTTCTGAACGGAAAGCCCATCCATGTGGACCCGGCGCCCCTGGGGGAGACGGTGATCTGCTTCGGCTCCGCGCCCTACAACCCGGAGCTGACGGAGCGGACCTTCGAGCTGGCCCGGCGCAGCTATCTCACCGGGCTGGACGTGCGCCGCCAGGGCTCGGCGGCCCTGGATCTCTGCAGTGTGGCCGCGGGGCGGGCCGGGGCCTACTTCGAGCTGAGCATCTCCCTCTGGGACTATGCTGCCGGGGCCCTCATCGTGTCCGAGGCCGGCGGGCAGGTCACCCGCGTGGACGGCAGCCCCCTGCCCTGGACCGGGGCCAAGACCTCCGTCCTGGCCGCCGAGGCCGGAAAAGCGGCAGAATTCCTGGAGATGGCGAAATAAAGGGCCGCGCGTCTTAAGATTTCTGAAATCCCGCGGGCTGTCCTTGACAAAAAACGCAGAGCCCTCCAAAATAGAGAGGAAGGATCTGCGTTTTTTGAAACCTTTCGGGCGGCTGGAACGTTATACCGACAAAAGCGCCGTGACGGTAGGGGCCCCCTATTCCCCAGTGTGCGCACTGGGGACTTCCCCCGAAGGGGGAAGCAAGACGCCGGGCAATGCCCGGCGCTGCGGGCGTCGGCGCAGATCGGCGGGCGACCAAAGGTCGCCCCTACGAGCGCGGACGAGACATCGGCGCGCTCCACCTCCCCTGTGCAAGGGGTCTTGGGTGTGGCATCCGCCGATCCCCCGCCAGGCGGATGCCGGAGGGGTCGTACCGTTCTCCGCAGGCGACCGCAAGGGATCGCCCCTACGACAGGAAACAGACATTGGCGCACATCGGCGGGCTGTCGAGGGCGCCAGCCCCTACGGCGGACGCAGCGTGGTTGCGGGACGGCGGGAGAGGCAAGCCCCTCCCCTACGGCGCAGACGGACATCGGCGCGCGGTCCTGCCTCCCCCACAGGGGGAGGTGTCGCGGCGCGTCTCACGCAAGCGCCGTGACGGTAGGGGCCCCCTATTCCCCAGTGTGCGCACTGGGGACTTCCCCCGGAGGGGGAAGCAAGATGCCGGGCAATGCTCGGCGCTGCGGGCGCGGCGCAGAGAAAGGAGCTTTCCATGAAGAAGAATAAACGGCTGCTCTGGCTGATCCCGGCGGGATTATTGGCCGCCCTGGTCCTGTGTCTGCTGCTGGCGCCAAAAAGCAAAACGGCGGCGCCCTCCCAGGCAGAGCCGACCGCCTCCACCCGGGAAGAGCCTGCGGCCTCCACCCGGGAAGAGCCTGCGGCCCCCGCCCGGGGGGAACCGGCGCTCAGCCCAGTGGGGGCCCTGCCCGCTCCCCGGCTGGTGGAGGAGAAGTCCTTCTTCTCGGACTTCACCGTTCGGGGCGACCGGGTGTATTTCCTCTGCTGCCTCTGCGTGGAAAACCCGGGCGAGGAGCTGCGGGCGGCCACCATCACGGGCGACTTTCTGGACAATTCCGAGGATGGGACGATGATCGTCGCAGGGGA
>CACYLY010000014.1 GCA_902775355.1 Oscillospiraceae bacterium | reverse complement strand
ACTAAGTTACAAAAGCAAGCTCTCGTAACTCCGTTCGACTTGCATGTGTTAGGCACGCCGCCAGCGTTCATCCTGAGCCAGGATCAAACTCTCAATAATCGTATCTTAAAGCCTTTCGGCTCTAAAATCTTATTGAAGCTTTCTCAAGCTCTCAAAAGAATTTTTACGACTTTTCAGTCGTGTAAGAACCCTTCTCTGGTGCTTATTTAGCATAAGCTTTTTCTTACATTGTTCAATTTTCAAGGTACATTCTCGCTCCCGCCTCATCGGCGTCAGCCTGATTATAATAGCACAGGCGAAACGCAATGTCAAGAAAAATTTTTGTTTTTTCAAAAATTTTTTCTCGGCTCGATGAGGGAGAAGCGGGCGCCCTCACAGGCGCTCGGCTAATATAGCACCGCAAAACCCTTTTGTCAACAGCTTTTTTCACTTTTTTCAAAACTTTTTTCCAAATCTTGTCTGACCCCTGCATATTGTGGTTTGCCCCGGGCATCCTACACAGTATGAACGATTTGACGGACAAGTCTCTTTCTCTCGCCGCCCTGCGGGAGCGCTTTTCCGGCTGCGCGGATTTCACCGAGCGGCAGATCCGCTACGGCCTGGAGCCGGAGCTGATCCTCCCCGTCTGCTGGCTGGACGGCCTGACGGACGGCGAGACCCTGGGGCGGGAGATCCTGCGCCCGCTGACGGAGCTGCTGCGCGCCGGCCGGGACCGGGACGCCGCCTCCGCCCGGAAGCGCATCCTCGCCGGCGGGGTCTACCGCTGCGCCGTGAAGGAGCTCTCCTCCCTCCCGGAGGCGGAGGAGGATCTGTGCCGGGGCTGCTGCCTGCTGCTCTTCGAGGCCCTGGGCTGCGCTCTGAGCTTCGAGAGCCGGACTTCCCAGCGCCGGGCCGTGGGGGAGCCCAGCCTGGAAAAGTCCCTCAAGGGCGGCAAGGACGCCTTTACCGAGACCCTGCGGGTGAACACCGCCCTGGTGCGCCAGCGCCTGGTCACGCCGGATCTGAAGCTGGCGGAGAGCAGCGTGGGCCGGCGCTGTCCCACCAGGGTGGCCATGCTCTATCTGGAGGGTCTGGCGGACCCGGACACGGTGCGGGAGGCGGCCCGGCGGCTGGACGCCCTGGACCCGGAGCTGCTGCTGTCCCTGGGTCCGCTGGAGGAGGGCCTCTGCGACGCGCCCCTCTCCCCTTTCCCCCAGCTGCTGCACACCGAGCGGCCGGACCGCTTCGCCATGCAGCTGGGCCAGGGCCGGATCGGCCTGCTGGTAGACGGGCTGCCGGTGGGTCTGCTGCTGCCTGCCACCCTCTCGGCCTTCCTGCGGGTCACCGGGGACAGCAGCATGCACTTTCTGGTGTCCACCATGCTGACGCTGCTGCGCTGGCTGGCCCTGGGCCTGGGTCTGCTGCTGCCCGCCTTCTACGCGGCGGTGGCCCTCTACCACCAGGAGATGATCCCCACCCGGCTGCTGCGCTCCATCATCCAGGCGGAGCAGGATCTGCCCTTCTCCACCTCCCTGGAGCTGCTGGGGATGCTGGCGGCCTTCAGTCTGCTGCAGGAGGCGGGGCTGCGGATGCCCAACCCCATCGGGGACACGGTTTCCATCATCGGGGCCCTGATCGTGGGCCAGGCGGCAGTGGAGGCCAAGGTGGTCTCGCCCATCGCCATCATCGTGGTGGCGGTGTCCGGCATCTGCTGCTACACCCTGCCCAGCCAGGACCTGGGCTTTGCCGTGCGCCTGACCCGGCTGGCCCTGCTGCTGGGGGCCGTCTTCGCCGGGCTCTTCGGCGTGGGGGTGGTGGGCTGCCTGGCCCTGCTGCACCTGGCGGATCTGGACAGCTTCGGGGCGGCCTACGCCGCGCCCCTGTCCTCCGGCCGGCCCGGGGGCCTGGGCAGGCTGCTGCTGCGCCGCCCCGGCTGGGCGCGAAAGGAGAAAAAACCGTGAAAAAGCTGCTGATCCTGCTGCTCTGCCTGGCCCCGGTGCTGGCGGGCCTGCCCCGGCTCTACGCCCAGCGGCGGGAGACGGAGCAGCTGCGCCTGGCGGAGACCATGGGGCTGGACCCGGCGCCGGAGGGCCTGCGGCTGAGTCTGGCCGCCCCCGGCGGCAGCGAGGAGGAGCCCCTGTTTGCCAGCGCCCCCGGGGCCTCGGTGAATCTGGCCATGGAAGCCCTGCGGCAGCAGGCCGGCGGGGAGCAGCTCTTCTGCGGCCACCTGCAGCACATCCTGCTGGGGGAGACCTACGCCCGCCAGGGCCTGGAGAGCCTGCTGAGCGCGGTGTGCCGCTCCTCGGATCTGCGGCTGGACATGCCGGTGTACCTGATCCTGGGGGCCGAGGCCGGAGAGGCCATGGCCGCCCTGGACGACGGCAAGGCCGGGGTCTGCGACGCCCTGAACAGCCTGGGGCAGCGCAAAAACGCCGGGCTCTCCTCCGCCGGGCGGACCCTGCGGGATCTGGACCGGCAGGGCAGCGCCCTGATCCGGGCCCTGCGGCTGGAGACAAGCGGCGACGGGGACGAGGAGCGGCACAGCCTGGTCCCGGCGGGCTGCGGCGTGCTGGCGGACGGTCGGCTCCGGGCCCTGCTGGACCCGGAGGAGGCTCTGGCCGCGGAGCTGCTGGCCGGAGAGCTGCGTCCCTCCCTCCTGCTGCTGCGGGACGGCCAGGGACGCCGGGTAACCCTGGAGCTGCAGGAGGGTCGGACTCGGCTGCAGCCGGTCTGGGATGGGGACGGGAAGCTCGTCGGTCTGGAGATCCGGGCGGAGGTGCAGGCCGCCGTGCTGGAGATCGAGGGCTTTGAGCAGGCCGCGGACCCCCGGACCCTGAACGAGATCACCGCCCGCATGGAGGCGGAGCTGACCCGGCGGATCGTCCGGGTGCTGCGGCTCTCCGGCGAGCTGGAGGCGGATTTTCTGGGCCTGGGCCGGCGGCTCGAGCTGCTCTCGCCCCTGCGGGGGCGGGGCCTGGGCCGGGACCTGGGCGGGCTGCTGCCGGGGCTTGCGCTGCGCGTCACCGTCCGGGGGGAGCTGCGGCACAGCAACGACATGAACTGATACGAAAACCTATATGAGGTGATTCCGTGCTCAAACAGGACCCCTATCCCGGGCGGCAGCTGCGCAGCCTGATCGCGGCGGCGTTGCTGTCTCCCGTCACCCGGCAGATCCCCGGCTCCGCCGCCGCCCTGGGCGGGCGGGCGGCCTGGGCCGCCCCTCTGGCGGCGCTGCCGGCGCTGCTGTTTTACGCCTGGCTGCTGAGCCGCCTGCGCCGGGAGCTGGAGCCCGGGGAGGCCCTGCCGGAATACGCCCTGCGCCGTCTGGGACGGCGGGGCGGCCGGGCGGCGCTGCTGGCCCTGGCCGCCTGGCTGCTGGTGCTGGCCGGCTTCACCCTGCGCTTCGGGGCCGAGCGGCTGCAGGTCAGCTCCTACCCCCGGAGCGGCCCGGCCCTGTTCGTGGTCTGCCTGGGGATCCCCGCCCTTTTGGCGGCCTTGGGCCCCTTTCGCAGCCTTCTGCGCCTGGGCCGGATGATCCTGCCGGTGCTGCTGACGGCCCTGGGTCTCATCCTGTTCAGCGCCTTTCGCTCTCTGGAGCTCACGGAGCTGCTGCCCCTTGGCCCGGCGGACGCCCCGGACCTGCTGCGCGGCGCTCTGCCCTCCCTGAACCTGCTGAGCTTCGCCCTCTCGGCCCTGTGCCTCTTCCCCGCGGGGCGGAAGGCGGGGGGCTTCCGCCGCACGGCGGCCTGGACCCTGGGGCTTTCCCTGCTGCTGACGGCCCTGGGGGCCGCGGTGCAGGGCAGGCTGGGGGCCGCGCTCAGCGCCCGCTTTGCCGTTCCCTTCTTCGCCCTGGTGCGAAACCTGGTCTTTTTCCGCAGTCTGGAGCGGGTGGAGGCCCTGGTGGTGGGGCTCTGGATCCTGCCGGACTTTCTGCTGGCGGGCCTGTGCCTCCACGCGGCCCAGCGCTGCCTGCGCCTGGCCCTGGGCTATGCGCCCCGGGAAGGAGAGAGGCGGCTGGACCTGGAAAACGGGCGCTGGTGCGTCTGGCTCTGCGGTCTTTTCTCGCTTGGCCTGGGCCTGCTGCCGGAGCTGGACCCCGCCGCCCTGCTCTTCTGGAGCCGCAGCCTGATCCCCGGTCTGCAGCTGGCGGTGTCCTTCCTGCTGATCCCCGGGCTCCGTCTGGCGGCCCGCCGGCGGGAGAAAAGAGCACAACAATAATATTATTTGATGTTCGTATATAAAAACGCGGAGCGCTTTCGCACTCCGCGTTTCAAGGCGTAGATCAAGTCAAGATAAGAATAGGTCTCACCGAGTTTTTCGCCTCGGAAGGCGAAAAACAAAGTTCAATCTGTGATTCCCGGGGGCGTGTACCTCGGGAATCACACTTTGCAGCCTGCAAGTGTGCGAGCGTCCCCCGCAAGCGAGTGCGCACAGCAGGCTGAATCCCCTCCTGTCGGCAAAGCCCTATGGCTTTGTCGACAGCCTGAAACGCGGAGCGCTTTCGCACTCCGCGTTTTCTGTTATGTTTCCGGGGCTGTCCGTCAGGGTTCGACGGCGACCTGGTAATCCAGCACGTTGGGCGCCTCGAAGCCCGGGGCGTACGCGATCACCTGGGCGTCGTAACGCTCCTGAATCACGGCGTTGAAAAGGCTCTGGGCCATCAGGCTTCTGGCGCTCTGCTCCCCGCTCACGGTCAAAACCACATCGTCCGCATGCAGCGGGCGGCGCAGGATGACGTGATAGCCGTACGAGGTCTGGACCGGGTCGGAGACCTGGCCGATCTCCAGGGCCTGCGTCCCGTCATAGAAGTCCTGGACCATGACGCCGGGGCCGAAGACATAGCCGCCCTCCTCCGCGCCGGGATCCTCGCCGTGCTCCGCCTTCAGCTCCTGGAAGCGGGCCTCCAGCTTCGCCGGGTCCTCAATGGCCTGCAGCTCCCCGGCGATCTGCCGGGCCAGCTCCGCCTTCTCTTCGGCGGCAGCATCGTCCAGCCGCTGGTTGGTTTCGGCGTCAATGGTGGAGATCAGGATGTGGTCGGCGGAGACGATGCTCTGCTCCTCCATCCAGTCCAGCACCTGCTGCTCCGTCAGCAGCGAGCCCTCCTCGCCGTAAAGACCGCGGAGGGAGGCCTGGAGCAGCGCGTCATAGCGGAGGATCTGCCAGTACATCTCCCGGCTCAGCCAGCGCTCCTCCCACAGCATCTGGAACAGCTGCTCCTCGGTGCCGTCTTCGCCGCAGAAACGGGCGATGAGATCCTGATGATCGGCCTGCACCGCCTCTTCCTCCTCCGGCAGCAGGCTGACATTTTCCTCCTTCGCCAGGGTCTCGGCGAGCAGGATCTGGCGCAGGTCCTGTTCGCCCAGAGCGGCGACCAGCTCCGCGTAGCTGTGGCCCTCCTCGTCGGCCTGATCCTGCCAGCCCACAGCCATACCGTAGTACTGGTACATCTCAAAGGTCTGCTCCATGTTGTCGGCCTGGCTGTAAAAAGCGAAGAAGTATTCCTGCCAGGTCACGTCTCTGCCGTCCACGGTCATGACCACATCCTCCGGATCGTGGAGGGCGTAGATGGCCGCGAAATCGGTATGGGTGCGGGGCTGGGCCTCTTCCTCCGGCGCGGGCTCCGTCTGCGGATCCTGCGCGTCGGCCGCAGGCTGCGGCGTGGGCAGGGAGGAGGGGGCTTCGGTCTTTTCGGGCACCGGAACGGGGTCCGCCATCAGCTTGTCCCCGCTGAAGGACACAGCCGCGATGACGGCCAGGATCAGCACGATCACGCCGATGGTCAGCAGAGCCCCGCTTTCGCTGTTCTTTTTCATGTTGCTTCCTCTTTTCCTGTTTATTTCTTTTGTATGATAGCACCGCACGGGGCGGGGCACAAGAGAGATTTTATGAATTATTTGCCTGCTTTACCCAATCTGCCACGAAGCGCCTCGCCTCGTCCAGCACGTGGGTCCTGGCCTTGATTTTCAGGCTGATGCAGGGCTTGGAGCCCGCCTCCACCCGGAGGCGGCCCCTGTATTCGGGCAGAGCGTAGAGGGCGGAGACCCGCTCCATGTCGAAATTGTCCACCGTGAAGCGCAGGGTGCCCTGCTTCTGGGCGATGTCCGTGACGCCGGCCTTCCCCGCCTCGCCCCGCAGCAGCGCCACCTGGATCAGGGCGCTGACGCCGGGGGGCGGGTCGCCGTAGCGGTCGATGAGCTCGTCCAGCAGGTCGTCCGCCTCCTCCTCGCTGCGGATGGCCGCCATGCGGCGGTACAGGTCCATCCGCTGCTCCGAGGAGGGCACGTAGCGCTCCGGGATGTTGGCGGAGATGGCCAGGTCCGCCGAGCACTCGGCCAGCTTCGGCACCGGGACGCCCCGGGCCTCCAGCACCGCCTCGCTCAGCAGCTTCATATACATGTCATAGCCCACGTCCAGCATGTGGCCGGACTGCTCCGCGCCCAGGAGATTGCCCGCGCCCCGGATCTCCAGGTCCCGCATGGCGATCTTGAAGCCGGAGCCGAAGGCGGCGAAGTCCCGGATGGCGGAGAGCCGTTTTTCGGCGATCTCGGTAAGGACCTTGTCCCGCCGGAAGGTGAGATAGGCGCTGGCCCTGCGGGTGGAGCGGCCCACCCGGCCCCGGATCTGGTGCAGCTGGGCCAGGCCCAGCTTGTCCGCGTCCTCGATGATGAGGGTGTTCACGTTGGGGATGTCGATGCCGGTCTCGATGATGGTGGTGCACACCAGCACCTGGGTCTGGCCGCTGACCACGCTGTCCATGACGGAGGAGAGCATGTTCTTGTCCATCTGCCCGTGGGCCACCGCCACCGTGGCGTCCTCCAGAAGATTGCGCAGCCGCAGGGCGCAGCGGTCGATGTCCTCCACCCGGTTGTGCAGGTAGTACACGAAGGTCTGCACCGGCAGCCGGTCCTCCGGCGGCTCCTCGATGGTGGACATGTCCCGGATGCCGGACATGGCCATGTTCAGGGTCCGGGGGATGGGGGTGGCCGAGAGGGTCAGCACGTCCACGCCCCGGGAGAGCTCCTTGATGTGCTCCTTGTGGGTGACGCCGAAGCGCTGCTCCTCGTCCACCACCAGCAGGCCCAGGTCCTTGAAGCGCACGTCCTTGGACAAAAGCCGGTGGGTGCCGATGACCAGGTCGCACTTGCCCGTGGCCAGGTCCGTCAGGAGCCGCTGAGACTGGCCGCCCGTGCGGAAGCGGCTGAGGACCCCGATCTCCACCGGGAAGCCGAAAAAGCGCTGCAGGGCCGTCTGGTAATGCTGCTGGGCCAGCACCGTGGTGGGCACCAGGATGGCGGCCTGCTTGCCGTCCAGCACGCATTTCATCACCGCCCGCATGGCTACCTCCGTCTTGCCGAAGCCCACGTCCCCGCACAGCAGACGGTCCATGGGCACGGAGGATTCCATGTCCGCCTTGATCTCCGCCGTGCAGCGCAGCTGATCCTCGGTCTCGGTGTAGCCGAAATTCTCCTCAAACTCCCGCTGCCACTCGCTGTCCGGCGCGAAGGCGTGGCCGGGCAGCCGCTGGCGCTCGGCGTAAAGGGCGATGAGCTTTTTCGCCATGTCCTTGGCCGCGCTCTTGGCCCGCTGGCGGGTCCTGGCCCACTCGGCCCCGCCCATTTTGGAGAGCTTCACCGGCCGCTCCTCGCCGCCGCCGGTGTATTTGGTCACCAGATCCAGCTGGGTGGCCGGCACATACAGCGTGTCGGTGCCGGCGTAGCAGATCTTCACATAGTCCTTTTCAAAGCCGTCCACCCGCATCTTCACGATGCCGGCAAAGCGGCCGATGCCGTGGTTTTCGTGGACCACATAGTCCCCCACGGACAGGTCCGCGCAGCTCTCGATCCGCTGCCGGTTGGCGGGCAGCTTTTTCCGGGCGGCGGGCTTTTTGCGGCCGGCGCGCAGCAGCTGGGAGTCGGTGATCACCGCCAGCTTGATGCCCGGGTATTCCAGGCCCGCCGACAGGGCTCCCACGCCGATGCGGCACTGTCCGGGCTCCGGCAGCTTCTTCAGCGCCGGGTCGATGATCGCGGGGATCTCATGGTCCTTGAAAAAGTCCTGCAGCACCTTGGCCCGGCGCTCGTCCCCGGCCAGCACCACCACCCGGTGGTCCTGCTTCAGATAGAGGGCCACATCCTCGGCGGCGGCCTGGGCGCTGCCCGCGTAGGAGGGCAGCTGCTTGGCGGCCAGGCTCAGCAGGGTCTTCGGCTGCAGGGGCAGACGACCCACGGTGAAGGCATCGGTCATATAGAGGGGGAAGTCCCCCAGGCGCTTGAGGGCCGCTTCCCAGCCCAGAGCGTAATTGTCCGCGTTCAGGGCCGCCAGACCCCGCTTCTGCAGCGCCAGCAGATCCTCCTGCAGCTGCTTCTGAAAATCCCGGGCCCGCTCGGCGCAGCGGGCGGGCTGGTCCATCACCAGCAGGGCGTTTTCCGGCAGGTAGTCCAGCGCGCAGGCCATGGGGTAGATGAGGGGCAGATAGCGGTCCGCGTCGGACATCAGTACACCGCCCCGGAGCCGCTCCGCGTCGCCGCGGAGGGTGGCGGCCAGGCTCGCCGCGTTCTCGCTGCCGCACTTTCTGGCAAAGCGCTCCGCCAGGGTCTCGATCTGCCGGGCCAGGGTCTCCGGCCCGCCCAGGGTGAGACTGGGCAGGGTCTCCGCCGCGGGGAGCACGGTGCAGCGCTCGATGGGCTCGGAGCGGCGCTGAGAGGCCACGTCGAAGTGGCCCATGGAGTCCAGCTCGTCCCCCCAGAACTCCACGCGCACGGGCTCCTGATCGGCGGGAGAGAAGAAGTCCAGGATGCCGCCCCGGCGGGCGAACTGGCCCGGGCCCTCCACCTGCTCACAGCGGCTGTAGCCGCAGCGCAGCAGGGCGTCCTCCACGTCCTCCGGCTGATAGCTGCCGCCGGCCTCCAGGGTGAAGGCGGCCTGGTCCAGAGTCTCGGGGGGCAGGGTCCGCTGCAGCAGCCCCGTCACCGAGACGGTGAGGATCTCCGCCCGGCCTTTGCGCAGGGCGTAGAGGGCGGCCAGGCGCTTCTGCTCCGCCTGGCGGGAGGCGGCCTCGGCGGCGTAGAAGGTGAAGTCCCGCATGCCCAGGCTGACCACCGGGCGCTCCAGCATGGCTTCCAGGTCCCGGGCCATGTTCTCCGCCGCGGTATCGTCCGGGCAGAGGACCGCCAGGGGCAGCCCGGTCTCCAGCCGCAGCGCCGCGGCCAGATTGGCCCTGTGGACCGCGGAAAGGCCGGAAATGAGCGCAGGAAGTCCTCCGCTCTCCAGCAGGGAGGGGAGGGCGGCGACTTCCTTGTTCGTCAGTATTTGTTTGATGAGAAGTTCCATAGCGAGGGTATTATAACAGACTTCGCCGCGAGAATCAACGGGAATCCGTGCCGCAGGGGCGACCTTTGGTCGCCCGCCGTTCCGAAATACCCCGTAGCGCCGGGCATTGCCCGGCGTCGTTCTGCGTGGATTTCGCCGAGCAATGCTCGGCGCTACGGGGGAAAGATCCTTCGGCCCCGCCTCGCTCCGCCCTTGCGGTCACTCGCGGATACGGCACAACCCCTCCGTCACGGCGCTTGCGTGAGACGCGCCGCGACACCTCCCCTTGCACAGGGGAGGTATAACGAGCCAGCATTCCGTCTTTGCCGTAGTCTGCGGCAAGGTCCGTCTTCCTCTGTAGGGGCTGGCGCCCTCGACAGCCCGTCTGCGGAGCGATCAGGGGATCGCTCCCTACGCGTCCCGCCGCCCCGTCCGCGCCCGTAGGGGCGACCTTTGGTCGCCCGCCGTTACGCGCCGACGTCTTCGCAGGAATACTTTGTGTATTGCAAGAAAAAGTGATGAAATCAGAGCACAAATTGTCCGCAAGATGCCGAAAGCGATTTGATCAGCGTTTACCTAAAACCTAAAACCTCAGCTCCGCAGCGCGGCCGCGGTCCGGGCCGCCAGGCGGGCGTTATTGAGCACCAGCTGGATATTGCTCTCCAGGCTCTCGCCGCCGGTGAGCTCCACCACCTTGGCCAGCAGGAAGGGCGTGGTCTCCTTGCCGTGGATGCCCTGCTCCTTGGCCTCCGCCAGGGCCTGCTCGATGGCCGCGTCGATGACGGCCTTGTCCATGGCGTACTCCTCGGGGATGGGATTGGTGACCAGCATGCCGCCCTTGTAATTGAGCTCCCGCTGGGCGCGGAAGATGGCCGCCAGCTCCTCGGGGGAGTCCACCCGGTAATCCACGCCGAAGCCGGACTTGCGGGTGTAGAAGGCGGGCAGCTCCTCGGTGCCGTAGCCCAGCACGGGCACGCCCTTGGTCTCCAGATACTCCAGGGTCAGGCCCAGGTCCAGGATGCTCTTGGCTCCGGCGCAGACCACCATCACCGGGGTCTGGGCCAGCTCCTCCAGGTCGGCGGAGATGTCCATGGTGGTCTCCGCGCCCCGGTGGACGCCGCCGATGCCGCCGGTGGCAAAGATGCCGATGCCGGCCATATGGGCGATGATCATGGTGGTGGCAACCGTGGTGGCCCCGTCGGCCTTCCGGGCCACCAGAGCGGGCAGATCCCGGCGGCTGGCCTTGGCCACGCCCCGGCCGGTCTTGCCCAGATACTCGATCTCTTCCCGGCTGAGCCCGGCCTTCAGGCGGCCGCCGATGACGGCGACGGTGGCGGGGACGGCCCCGTTGTCCCGGATGGTCTGCTCCACCAGCAGGGCGGTCTCCACGTTTTTGGGGTAGGGCATGCCGTGGGAGATGATGGTGCTCTCCAGCGCCACCACGGGACGGCCCTCATCCAGAGCCTTTTTGACCTCGGGCGCTATATCAAGATAAGTATTCATAAGAACCTCCATTTCCTTGTTTTGAAAGTTTATTTTATGGAAGATGCGGGAAAAAGTCAAGAGAGGACTTTTTTGCCGGCCCCGTTTTTCCTACATTATATATATTTAATTCTTCTTGCAAATTGTTGAAATTTTTGCTATAATGATATGGTTAGAAAGTCTGTGTTTTTTCAACATTCTGCAGAGGTGAAAGCCATGAATTCTCTTGACGATATCTGGAAGGTCGTTCTGGAACAGCTGTCCCAGAAGCTGACGCCCACCACCATCAAAGCCTGGTTTGCCGACTGCCGGCCCGTGGAGATTGAAAACTCCCGCCTGGTGGTCTGCACCAAGTCCGACTTCAAGCGGGATATTATCAAGGACCGGTACAGCGAGATCGTGCAGGAGATCCTCTCCGATCTCTTTTCCTCCAAATTCGAGCTGCTGGTGCTGACGGAGGAGGAGCTGCCGGACTATGTGTCCCCCAGGAGCGGGGACAGCGATCTGCCGGAGATGGAGGGCTATACCTTCGACCGCTTCATTGTGGGCAAGTCCAATGAGTTTGCCCACGCCGCCGCCCTGGCCGTGGCCCAGAAGCCCGGGAAAAATTACAATCCCCTGTTCATCTACGGCAACTCCGGCCTGGGCAAGACCCACCTGCTGCTGGCCATCGGGCAGTACATCCACGCCAACAACCCCGGCGCCAAAATCGCCTACGTGAAGGGGGACGAGTTCACCATCCAGATGGTCAAGGCCATCAAGGAGGGCACGGTGGACGACTTCCACACCCGCTACCGGGGCGTGGATCTGCTGCTGGTGGACGATATTCAGTTCATCGCCGGCAAGCGCGCCACCCAGGACGAGTTTTTCCACACCTTCAACAACATCTACGAGGCCGGGCACCAGATCGTCATCACCTCCGACCGGCCGCCGCTGGAGATGTCTCTGCTGGACGAACGGCTCCGCACCCGCTTTGAGGGCGGCCTGATGGCGGACATTCAGCCCCCCGATCTGGAGACGCGGATGGCCATCGCCCGCAACAAGGCGGCCCAGCTGGGCCTGATCCTGACGGATGAGGTGGTCAGCTTCATCGCCAAGGAGATCACCGCCAACGTCCGGCAGCTGGAGGGCGTCATCAAGCGCCTCACCGCCTACACGGAGCTGCTGGGGGACACGCCCACCATCGAGACCTCCAAAAAGGCCATCGAAGACGTGATCCGGGACGGAGACTTCATCCCCACGCCGGAAAAGATCATCCGGGAGACCGCCAAGTACTACAATATTAAAGAAGAAGAGCTCACCGGCCAGAGCCGCTCCAAGAACACCGTCATGGCCCGTCAGGTCTCCATGCACCTGATGCGCACCCTGACCAATCTCCCCCTCACCGCCATCGGCGAGCATCACGGCGGCCGCAACCACGCCACCGTGCTCTCGTCCATCCGCAAGGTGGAGGAGCTGCTGAAGTCCGACCCCAACATGGCAGGCGTCATTCGGGACATTACCTCCAACATCACCACCAACACCGGCGCCATGTGATCCTTTTCCACATTTTCGCTGTGGAAAGTGCAAAACCGGATTGTGGAAAGTCTCAGGCTCCGTTTTGCTGTGGAAACGCACAGTTTCCTCAACAGTTTTCTCCACAGCGAAGGTCCTTGAAATCACCGGCTTTTTCCGGCTTTTCCACAAAGTTTTTCCCTAATAACAATAATAAAAAAATATATGACATATTCCTATAAGAGAGATTTTTTGAGGAGGATCGACTATGAAATTCACCTGTGAGAAAGGCCTGCTGCAGGCAGCCTGCGCCACCGCCTCCCGCGCCACCGCCTCCAAGAGCCCCATCCCCGCGCTGGAGGGCCTGCTGATCGAGGCCAAGGGAGATGTGAAAATTACCGGCTATGACCTGAAGGAAGGCATTTATACCAATATCCAGGCCGACGTGAGCCAGGGCGGTTCCATTGTGGTGGGCGCCCGCTTCTTCGGCGAAATGATCCGCCGCATGCCCGAAGGGATCGTGACCTTGTCCACGGACATGAACAACAGCGTAAAGGTCAAGTGCGGCAAGAGTGAGTTCAATTTCATGGGCATCAGCGCCGAGGATTATCCGGAGATGCCGGTGCTGGACCCCATCAACACCATCTCCCTGCCCCAGAAGATCCTGCGCAGCATGATCAACCAGACCATCTTCGCCGTGGCGGACACCGACGTGCGCCCCATCTACACCGGCACTCTCTTTGAGGTGGAGGGCGATATGCTGACCCTGGTCTCCGTGGACGGCTATCGGCTGGCCAAGCGCTGCGAGAAGTTGGAGAGCGCCCGGATGGAGAACTGCAGCTTCGTGGTGCCCGGCTCCGCCCTGTCGGATATCGAGCGCATCTGCGGCGATACCGAGGATCCGGTGGAGATCTCCGTGGGCGCCAAGCACATCTCCTTCCTCATCGGGGAGACCGTGGTCATCTCCCGGCGGCTGGAAGGGGAATTTCTCAATTACAAACGCTCCATTCCTGAGATGTTCCGCACCACCGTCACCGTGGACCGGGGCGAGATCATGTCCGTCATCGACCGGGTGGCCCTCATCATCAGCGAGAAGAACAGCAGCCCCGTGCGCATGACCTTCGGAGACGGCAGTATCGATTGTCTGTGCATGACCCCCTTCGGCAAGGCCGAGGACCTCTGCACCTGCGAGGGCAGCGGCAACGGGCTGGAGATCGGCTTCAACGACCGCTATCTGATGGACGCTCTGAAGGCCGCCGGCACCGACGAGCTGCAGATTTGCCTGAACACCTCCTCCTCTCCCTGCGTGATCCGGGCCGCGGACGGCAGCGACGGCTTCACCTATATGATCCTGCCCGTACGCCTGAGAGCGGGAGAGTAAGAGAATGAAGGAATGAAGAAATGAAGAAATGAAGGAGTGAAGGAGTGAAGACCCCTTCAGTCTCGCTCGCTTCGCTCGTTCGACAGCTCCCCCATAGGGGGAGCCGAGAAGCGGCCTTGCTTCCCCCTTGGGGGGAAGTCCCCAGTGCGTACACTGGGGGATAGGGGAAATTTCGATCCGTCGCGCAGCGACACCGCAATTTCTTCATTAGCAACGCGGCTTCATTTCTTCATTAGCGAAGCGTCTTCATTATTTTGAAAGGTATTTGTATGGAAAAGATCGCTATCCAAACCGAATATATCAAACTGGACGCGCTGCTGAAATACGCGGCGCTGGTGGGTACCGGGGGCGAGGCGAAGATCGCGATCGCCGAGGGCCTGGTGAAGGTCAACGGCGAGGTGTGTACCATGCGGGGCAAGAAGATCCGCCCCGGGGACACGGTGAGCTTCGACCGCTTTGAGCTGCTGGTGGAACAGGCATGAGAGTCCGCAAGATCGCCCTGAACGGCTTTCGCAATTACGAGTGGGAGACGGCGGAATTCGCCCCCGACACCAACGTGATCTGCGGGCCCAACGCCCAGGGCAAGACCAATCTGCTGGAGGCCGTGTACATGCTCTCCTGCGGGCGGAGCTTCCGCACCCGCTATGACAAAGAGCTTCTCGGCTTCGGCTACAGCGAGGGCCAGATCCTGGCGGAGATCTTCAGCCACGACCGGGACCAGACCGTGGATATCCGGCTCCGGTCCGGTCAGCCCAAGCGCATCACGGTCAACGGCGTGAAAAAGACCGCCGGGGAGCTGGCGGGCGCGGTGAACGTGGTGCTCTTCTGCCCGGACGATCTGAACCTCATCAAGGAGGGCGCGGCGGTGCGTCGGCGGCTGATGGACAACGCCATCTCCCAGATCCGCCCCCGCTACGCCGAGATTTTGACGGAGTTCAACCGGCTCTACGAGCACAAGACCCGGATCCTCCGGGACTGGCGGGAAAAGCCCAGCCTGCTGGACACCCTGGATGAGTTTTCCGACGGCATGGCAAGGGCCTCGGCCCAGCTGATCCGCTACCGGGCGGCCTACGCGCTCCGTCTCAACCAGGCGGCGCCGCCCATCCACCGGGAATTCTCCGGCAAGGGGGAGGAGCTGGCCATCGCCTATCAGACGGTGAGCACCGTGAAGGACCCCTGCGCCTCCGCCAAGGAGATCTATTATGACATCTGCGAGCACCAGGAGGCCCACCGCCAGGCGGAGCTGGACAGCGCCCAGTGCCTCACCGGCGCCCACAAGGACGATCTGGACATTCAGATCAATGGCCGCAGCGCCCGGAGCTTCGCCTCCCAGGGCCAGACCAGGACCGCGGCGCTTTCCTTGAAGCTGGCCGAGCGGGAGATCCTCCACGCGGAGAGCGGGGAGATGCCCATCCTGCTGCTGGACGACGTGCTCTCGGAGCTGGACCAGAAGCGGCAGGAGTTCGTCCTCAACCGCATCGGAGGCGGCCAGACCCTGATCACCTGCTGCGAGGACGCGGAGATTTCCCAACGCACCGGCGGCCGGGTGCTGCTGGTGGAAAAGGGGCGGATCCGCGGATGAAATACCTGCATCTTGGCAAGGGCACTCTGGTGCGGGATGATGAGATCCTGGGCATTTTCGACCTGGACATCACCTCCCAGAGCCACCTGACCCGCAAATTTCTCTCTATGGCGGACAAGGCGGGCCAGGTCGTCAACGCCGCCGAGGATCTCCCCAAGTCCTTTGTGCTGTGCAAAGCCAAGGGCCAGACCCGGGTCTATCTGAGCCAGATGGCCAGCGCCACGCTGCTGAAGCGCGCCGAGGAGCGGACCCAGGTCACGGAATAAGAAATTATCATGCCGGATTTCCGGTATTTTGGAGTGCAGACAAACTCCCGCCTAAAGAACGTATTGTCGCACCGTAGGGAGCGATCCCCTGATCGCTCCGTGGTTTGTCTTCCGGAGGCATGTGGGCATGCCTCCCTACGGGTCGCAATGACATGAACGGGCGTTGTTTGCATATTGTGGAGGAACTATGGCAGACATTACAGAAAAAGTAACCCAGGAATACGACGCCTCTCAGATCCAGGTGCTGGAGGGGCTGGAAGCGGTGCGCAAGCGGCCGGGCATGTATATCGGCTCCACCTCTTCCTCGGGCCTGCACCACCTGGTCTATGAGATCGTGGACAATTCCATCGACGAGGCCCTGGCGGGCTTCTGCACCCATATCGAGGTGAGCATCGAGGAGGGGGACGTGATCCGCGTCAGCGACAACGGCCGCGGCATCCCCGTGGACACCCAGGAGCAGACCGGCAAGTCCGCCCTGGAGGTGGTCTTCACCGTGCTCCACGCCGGCGGCAAGTTCGGCGGCGGGGGCTACAAGGTCTCCGGCGGCCTCCACGGCGTGGGCGCCAGCGTGGTCAACGCCCTCTCCGAGTGGCTGGAGGTCCAGGTCCACAAGGACGGCAAGATCCACCAGATGCGCTTCAGCCGGGGAGACATCACCCAGCCCATCACCGTCATCGGCGAGACCGATCGTACCGGCACAGTGGTCCGCTTCAAGCCGGATCCGGAGATGTTCGACGACACGGAGTACGACTATGACATCCTGCACACCCGCATGCGGGAGCAGGCCTTCCTGAACGGCGGCCTAACCATCACCCTGGCCGATCAGCGCCCGGGCCGGGAGCAGAGCGAGACCATGTGCTACGAGGGCGGCATCCGGGAGTTCGTGCGCTACCTGAACAAGCACAAGAACCCCATCCACGAGGAGGTCATCTATCTCTCCGGCGCCAAGGGGGACGCTGTCGCGGAGATCGCCCTGCAGTACAACGACGGCTTCAACGAGACCCTGGTCTCCTTCGCCAACGACATCCACACCCCCGAGGGCGGCATGCACGAGACCGGTTTCAAGACCGCCCTGACCCGGGTCATCAACACCTACGGCCAGAAGAACAACATCATCAAGGGGGACGACAAGGTCTCCGGCGAGGACGTGCGGGAGGGCATCTCCGCCGTCATCTCCGTGAAGCTGCCCGAGGCCCAGTTTGAGGGCCAGACCAAGCAGAAGCTGGGCAACGCCTATATCCGAACCCTGGTGGACAGCATTGTCAACGACCAGCTGTCAATCTACTTTGAGGAGCACCCCCAGGCGGCCAAGGCCATCCTGGAGAAGGCCATGATGGCCAACCGGGCCCGGGAGGCCGCCCGCAAGGCCCGGGAGTCCGTCCGGCGCAAGACCGGGCTGGAGAGCGGCCAGATGCCCGACAAGCTGCAGGACTGCAACGAGCGGGACCCCTCGCTGTGCGAGATCTACATCGTGGAGGGCGACTCCGCCGCCGGCTCCGCCATCCAGGGACGGGACAGCCGCTTCCAGGCCATCCTGGCCATGTGGGGCAAGATGCTGAACGTGGAGAAGGCCCGGGCCGACAAGATCTACGGCAACGACAAGCTCTATCCTCTGATCGTGGCCCTGGGGGCCGGCATCGGGGACGAGTTCAATATGGAAAAGCTCCGCTATCACAAGATCATCATCATGGCCGATGCGGACGTGGACGGCAGCCATATCCGGACCCTGCTGCTGACCTTCTTCTTCCGCTATATGCGGCCCCTTATCGAAAACGGCTACGTCTACTCCGCCGTGCCGCCCCTTTACAAGCTGCAGCGGGGAAAACAGCAGCGGGTGGCCTATTCCGACGAGCAGCGGGACCGGATCAGCGCAGAAATGCGGGGCGAGAACCCCAATGTGAAGATCGACATCTCCCGCTTCAAAGGTCTGGGCGAGATGGACCCCCACGAGCTGTGGGAGACCACCATGGACCCGGAGAAGCGCTCCCTGCGCCGCATCACCCTGAACGACGCCATCCTGGCCGACCAGGTCTTCACCGTGCTCATGGGCGAAGAGGTGGAGCCGAGACGGGACTGGATCGAGCAGAACGCTCGGTACGTGGTGAATTTGGATATTTGAGTTCCGTTTGACCTCCCCTGTGCAAGGGGAGGTGGCATCCGGCGATCCCCCGCGAGCCGGATGACGAAGGGGTTGTATATCCAGCCCCGATAGAGCAAATTGGACGACCCCTCAGGCGCTTCGCGCCAGCTCCCCTTGCGCGGGGGAGTTATAAGGAACGGAGCAAGCGGGACGACCCCTCAGTCAGCTTCGCTGACAGCTCCCCCAGAGGGGGAGCTTATAAGGAAGGAATTGGAATTATGGCACATAAACGAGACTACAAACCCGAGGATATCGCCTTTCCCAATCAGGTGATCACCGAGTCGGAGCTGGTGCAGGAGATGCAGACCAGCTATATCGACTATGCCATGTCCGTCATCGTGGGCCGGGCCCTGCCCGACGTGCGGGACGGCCTGAAGCCGGTGCACCGGCGCATCCTCTATACCATGTACGAGGGCAATCTCACCTCGGACAAGCCCTTCACGACGCCTCCGTGTACGACGCCATGGTGCGTCTGGCCCAGGACTTCTCCATGCGCTACATGCTGGTGGACGGCCACGGCAACTTCGGCTCCGTGGACGGGGATCCCCCCGCCGCCTACCGCTATACCGAGGCCAGACTCTCCAAGATATCCAACGAGATGCTGCGGGATATCGACAAGGAGACCGTGGACTGGGACCCCAACTTCGACGAGAGCCGGAAGGAGCCCCGGGTGCTCCCCTCCCGCTTCCCCAATCTGCTGGTCAACGGCTCCAGCGGCATCGCCGTGGGCATGGCCACCAACATCCCGCCCCACAACCTGCGGGAGGTCATCAACGCCTGCGTCTGCGTGCTGGACGATCCCGAGGCCACGCTCTATGACCTGATGCAGCACATCACCGGGCCGGACTTCCCCACCCGGGGCATCATCATGGGCCGCAGCGGCATCCGCCAGGCCTACGCCACCGGCCGGGGCAAGGTGGTGGTCCGGGCCAGGACCGAGTTTGAGGAGCACGGTCAGGGCCGCACCCGCATCATCGTGACGGAGCTGCCCTATCAGGTCAACAAGCGCCAGCTCATCAAGAACATTGCCGACCAGGTGCGGGAGAAGCGCCTGGAGGGCATCTCCGACCTGCGGGACGAGACGGACCGCAACGGCATGCGCGTGGTCATCGAGCTCAAGCGGGACGCCAATCCTCAGGTGGTGCTGAATCGGCTCTTCGCCCAGACCCAGCTCCAGACCAGCTTTTCCATCAACATGCTGGCCCTGGTGAACAACCAGAGCCAGCCCAGGATCCTGTCCCTGCGGCACATTTTGGACGAGTATCTCACGTTCCAGGAGGAGGTCATCGTCCGCCGCACCCGCTACGACCTGCGCAAGGCCGAGGAGCGGGCCCACCTGCTGGAGGGCCTGCTGATCGCCCAGGACAATATCGACGAGGTCATCCGCATCATCCGCAGCAGCTATGACGACGCCAAGCAGAACCTGATGGAGCGCTTCAGTCTGTCCGACGTGCAGGCCCAGGCCATCTGCGACATGCGCCTCATCGCCCTCCAGGGCCTGAACCGGGAGAAGCTGGAGCAGGAGTACAAGGATCTGGAAGTCAAGATCGCCTATTACAAGGAGCTGCTGGCGGATCCGGAGAAGATCAAGGCCGTCCTGAAGGACGAACTGATCCAGCTGCGGGACAAGTACGGCGACGAGCGCCGCACCGAGATCCAGGACGTGGAGGATGAGATCGACATGGAGGATCTCATCGAGGAGGAGGAGTGCGTCTTCACCCTGACCCACGGCGGCTACATCAAGCGCCTGCCGGTCAGCGAGTACCGGGCCCAGGGCCGGGGCGGCAAGGGCATCCGGGCCATGGCCACCAAGGAGGAGGACTATGTGGACACGGTGTTCACCGCCTCCACCCACGACAATATCCTCTTCTTCACCAGCAAGGGCAAGGTCTTTATCAAGAAGGGCTACAATATTCCCGAGGCGGGACGGAACGCAAGGGGCACGAATATCGTCAATATTATACAGATCGACGCCGGCGAGAAGGTCAGCGCCATGATCCGGGGCCGGGGCCTGGAGGAGGAGAACTACCTCTTCTTCGTCACCCGCAAGGGCACCGTCAAGCGCATGAGCCAGAGCGCCCTGCGCAACATCCGCTCCAGCGGCATCCGGGCCCTGAATCTGGACGAAGGGGACGAGCTCATCACCGTGCTGCAGACCATGGGGGACGAGAAGATCCTCATCGCCACCCACGACGGCATGTCCGTCTGCTTCGACGAAAACGACGTGCGCCCCATGGGCCGCACCGCCGTGGGCGTCCGGGGCATCCGGCTGCGGGAGGGCGACTATGTGGTGGGCGCCGGCAGCACCTACGGCGGCGAGGCGCTCCTCTCCATCACCGAAAAGGGCTACGGCAAGCGCACCGCGGTGGAGGAATACAGCGTCCACGGCCGGGGCGGCCTGGGCATCCGCAACTACAACGTCACCGAGCGCACCGGCCCCGTGGCCGACGTGAAGATGGTCAATCCCGGCGAGGACCTGCTGGTCATCTCCGACGACGGCACCATCATCCGCATGGCGGTGGACAACATCTCCCTGCTGGGCCGCGCCACCCAGGGCGTGCGGGTCATGCGCCTGATGGAGGGCAGCCGGGTCATCTCCATCGAGAAGACCGGCCGCGTGGTCGAGGAGACCGCCGGGACCGAGACCGAAGGCGGCGAAGAGGAATAAAAGACCGAATGGAAAAAAATAAAAAGGAGGAGCGCACATGAGTGGTGGAATTATCGTCTTTCTTCTCTTGTTCTGGATCCTGCCGGCGATTTTGAAGGCCGCCAAGAACAAGCAAGGCCAGCAGAAGAGCGGGCAGAACGCCTCCGCCCCGCCTGCCGCCCAGCGGCAGACGCCGTCCGTGGAGCTGCACCGGCCCGCGCCGTCCATGCAGCGCCCGCCGGTCACCGCCGGCCGCTCCGCCCGCCGGGATTTCCGCGCGCCGGAGGCCCCCTGCATCGTCTGCGAGCAGACCGGGGAGGACCACTTCCAGCGGGACAAGGTCCGCCGCATCGCCCAACTGGACGACTGGCTGAAAAACGGCCTCATCGACCGCAGCGAGTACCTGGTGCTGAAGGACCGCTACCAGCGGGGGATCTGAGGATAATTCGGAGTTCAGAATTCGGAATTGAGGAATACGCGAAAAACCTCCCCTGTGCAAGAAGAGCTTATAAGGAACGAGACATGGAAGAACCTCCCCTGAGTAAGGGGAGGTGTCATCCGGCGATCCCCCGCGAGCCGGATGACGGAGGGGTTGTAGCCCATGGATCGAAAGGGAACGAAAAAACTGGTTCCTCTTGCCAGAAATCTGCGGAGAGAAATGACCAAAGAAGAGAGAAAGCTTTGGTATCAATTTCTCCGAAGCTATCCTGTCAGGTTTTACAGGCAGAAGGTGCTGGGAAAATACATTGCCGATTTTTACTGCGCAAAAGCAAAGCTGGTCGTCGAGCTGGACGGCTCACAGCACTACGAAGAGGCAGGGCAGGAGAAAGACGCGGCCAGAACGCAGTACCTGGAAGGGTATGACCTGGAAGTCCTTCGGATTGCCAACAATCAGCTGAAAGAAAACTTTGAGGGCGTATGTGCCTATATTGATCTGATCGTGAAACAGAGAGTAGAGGGTGGAGCTACAACCCCTCAGTCCCAGTGTGCGCACTGGGACAGCTCCCCTTGCACAGGGGAGCTTATAAGGAAGGTGGATGAAAGGGGAACAACCCCTCAGGCGCTTCGCGCCAGCTCCCCTTACACAGGGGAGCTTACGGAGACGCAGAAAGAACCTCCCCTGAGCAAGGGGAGGTGTCACGGCGCGTCCCCCGCAAGCGCCGCGACGGAGGGGTTGTGTGTCCAACCTCATCAAAGCGAAATGGAGCAACTGAACAACCCCTCAGTCAGATTTGGTGACAAATCCTCTTTCTCAGGGGAGATTACAAGGAGCGGGGACGGTGGGACAACCCCTCAGTCATCCGCCTTTCGTGAGACGGCGGCTGACAGCTCCCCTTACACAGGGGAGCTTATAAGGAAGGAAAGAATGAAAACAGTCGAACTCTATACCGACGGGGCCTGCAGCGGGAATCCCGGGCCGGGAGGCTGGGGCGTCGTCCTGCGCTATAACGGCCATGAGCGGGAGCTCTCCGGCGGCGAGGAAATGACCACCAACAACCGCATGGAGCTCACCGCCGTGATCCAGGGCCTGCTGGCGCTGAAGGAAAGCTGCGTGGTGGAGCTCTGGTCCGACTCCAAGTACGTCATCGACGCCCTGGAAAAGGGCTGGGCTTGGGGCTGGCGCAGGAAGGGCTGGATCAAGTCCGACAAGAAGCCCGCCCTGAACCCGGATCTCTGGACCATGCTGCTGGACCTCACCTGTCAGCACGAGATGCACTATCACTGGGTCAAGGGCCACGCCGACAACGAATACAACAACCGCTGCGACAAGCTGGCCGTGGCAGAGAGAGAGAAATTCACATGAAGCCGATCAATTACAGCGACAGGCCTCTGAAAATCTTCATCCGATATATCGCCCGGCACAGGAAGCTCTTCGCCATCGACATGGCCTGCGCCTTCGCCGTGTCGATCATCGACCTGGTGTTCCCCTATGTGTCCCGCCAGTCCATGCGCAGCATGCTGCCCCAGAAGCTCTACGGCGTGTTCTTCCTGGTCATGGGCATCATGATCGCGGCCTATGTGCTCAAATCGGTGCTCTATTACATCATCACCGTGCTGGGCCACAAGATGGGCGTGCTCACCGAGGCGGACATGCGCCGGGACCTCTTCACCCACATGCAGGACCTGTCCTGCAGCTTTTTTGACAAGAACCGCACCGGCGTGCTGCTGAGCCGGGTGGTCAGCGACCTGTTCGAGGTGACGGAACTGGCCCACCACGGGCCGGAGAACATCATCATCTGCAGCCTGACCATCGTGGGCTCGCTGGTGATCATGTTCTTCCTGCGCTGGCAGCTGGCCTTGGTGCTGGCCATCGTCCTGCCCCTGACCCTCTGGTTCACCCTGAGCCAGCGGCTGCGGATGAAGAAGGCCAACATCGAGGTCAAGCGCAAGACCGCCGAGATCACCGCCGCCATCGAGAGCAGCATCTCCGGCGTGCGTACCGCCAAGGCCTTCGCCAACGAGGACATGGAGGTGGAGAAGTTCGACTCCGCCAACGACGTGTTCAAGGGCGCCAAGGTGGAGTATTACAAGACCATGGGCCTCTACATGAGCGGCATGGAGTTCACCACCGGCGTCATGCAGGTGCTGGTCATCACCGTGGGCGGCATCCTCATCATGCTGGGGAAGATGGACGTGGTGGACCTCATCACCTTCACCCTCTACGTTTCCACCTTCGTCTCGCCCCTGCGGAAGCTCGTGATGTTCGCCGAGCAGTACATGCAGGGCAGCGCGGGCCTGGCCCGCTTCCTGGAGATCATGCGCACCGAGCCGGAGATCCGGGACGCGCCGGACGCGAAGGAGCTGGGTGAGATCCGGGGGCAGATCGACCTGAACGACGTGAGCTTCCACTACGATAACGGCGTTCCGGTGCTCAGCCACATCGACCTGCACATCAAGCCCGGCCAGTGCATGGCGGTGGTGGGCCCCTCCGGCGGCGGCAAGACCACCATGTGCCAGCTGATCCCCCGCTTCTACGACGTGTGCGAGGGCAGCATCACCGTGGACGGCACGGATGTCCGGGAGGTCACCCAGCACTCCCTGCGCCGGAACATCGGCATCCTGCAGCAGGACGTGTTCATGTTCGCCGGCACCATCCGGGAGAATATCCGCTACGGCAAGCCCGACGCCACCGACCAGGAGATCGTGGAGGCCGCCAGGCGGGCGGAGATCCACCAGGAGATCCTGGCCATGCCCGACGGCTACGACAGCTATATCGGCGAGCGGGGCGTGATGCTCTCCGGCGGGCAGAAGCAGCGGCTCTCCATCGCCCGGGTCTTTCTGAAAAACCCCAAGGTGCTGATCCTGGACGAGGCCACCTCCGCCCTGGACACCGTCACCGAGCAGCGGATCCAGAAGTCCCTGGACGAGTTGAGCGTGGGCCGCACCACCATCATCATCGCCCACCGGCTCTCCACCGTGAAGCACGCCGACTGCATCGCTGTGGTGGAAGGAGAACATATCATCGAGCTTGGCAGCCATGCGGAGCTGATGGCGAAAAACGGCGCCTACGCGGCCCTGTGCCGGGCGCAGAATCTGGAGGGATAGACCATGCTGCAGATACGAAAAGGCGGTCACCGGGACCTGGAGCGCTACTACACCCTGTTTGAGGTGGACTTCGACGAGAAGGAGCTGCTGCCCAAGCTGGGCCTGCACACCGCCATCTCCAAGGGGGACGCGGAGCTGCTGATCGTCTATGACGAGGAGAGCAAGCTGGAGCTGGGCTACGCTCTGACCCTCTGCCGCAATGTCTACGGCTACGTGCTGCTCAAGTACTTCGCCGTGCTGCCCTGGTACCGGGGCAAGGGCCTGGGCGCTCAGGCCATGCGCCTGGTGAACAAGTACTATGCCGAGAAGCAGGGCCTGATGGCGGAGCTGGCCGTCTTCAACCCCGAGGACAAGGACACCCTGCGCAAGCTCCGCAAGTTTTTCTCCCGCTTCGGCTACGAGACGGTCCCCTGCGACTATAAGCTCGGCGGGACGCCGGCGGAGCTGATGGTCAAGCCCCTGAAGGGCAGCGCGGACCTGACGCCGGTGATCCACCGGGTGGTCCGGGACTTCTATTCCCGGGTGCTGGGACCCACGCGGCTGAACAAGATGGTGGACATTTCGCGGGCATGAGAGCGGATTTTGCCGTCCTTTTCGACATGGACGGGGTGATTTTCGACTCCGAGCGGGCGGTGCTGGCGGTCTGGCGGGAGCTGGCCGCCGAGCAGGGCCTGGAAAAAATAGAAGAGGTCTTTCTGCGCTGTGTGGGCACCAACAAGGCCCGCACGGAGGAGATTTTCCGCGCCGCTTATCCGGCGCTGGACTTCGCGCGCTTTGACGGCGAGGCCCGGCGCCGTTTTCGCAGCCGCTGGAGCGGCGGAAGGCTGCCGCAGAAGCCCGGCGTGCGGGAGCTTCTGCAGGCGCTGCGGGAGAAGGGCATGCCCCTGGCCCTGGCCTCCTCCACCGAGACCGCTGTGGTCCGGCAGGAGCTGGACGAGGCGGGGCTGCTGGGCTTCTTCGACGCAGTGATCGGCGGCGACCGGGTGACGCGCTCCAAGCCGGACCCGGAGATCTTCCTCCGGGCGGCGGCCGGTCTGGGCGCGGAGCCGGCGCGCTGCTTTGTGATCGAGGACAGCTTCAACGGCGTCCGCGCCGCAGCCGCCGCGGGGATGCGGCCGCTGATGGTCCCGGACCTGATGCCCCCGGACGAGGAAATGCGCTGCCTGGCCGAGGCGGTTTTGCCGGACCTGTACGCGGTAGGGGCGTATCTGGAAAAAACCCCTGCTTGTGAGAGCGCTCCAAAGCCTTCTCCTTGAGGAGAAGGTGGCATTCGGCGATCTCCCGCGAGCCGAATGACGGATGAGGTGTCCTCTCGCGCCGTAGGGGCGCTGAACTTTGCGCCCGCCCGAACGGTAAACAACACCCTGCGGATGAATTTTCCCGCAGGGTGTTGTTTCAGGAATTCAATTGGATCAGGTCAGACGGGACACAGCATTGTCCGCCCGTGTCCATTCTCGCTGTAGGGGCGGCCCTTGCGGCCGCCCACTTTCTCCCTTTCGCGCTTTGGCACGTCTGCGGGCGATTCGTGAAGCGCCCCTACGGCGTGGGACGGATGTGGGCGCGAGACGGCGGGCCTTCGAGGGCGCCGGCCCCTACGGCGAAGGACGGACATCGGCGCGGAACGCGGGAGGGGCAAGCCCCTCCCCTACGGCGGGGACGAGGCCTTGGCGCGTATTCGGCGGGGGACCAAAAGTCGCCCCTACGGCGGGGGACGGGATGTTGGCGCGGATCCCCCGTAGCGCCGACCATTGGTCGGCGAAAAACGGAACGAATCGGCAGCGCGAAGGATCGCCGAGCAATGCTCGGCGCTACGGGTTGGCGCGGGCGCGGGGCCGGCGTTGTCCCGGATCGGCGGGCGACCAAAGGTCGCCCCTACGGGCGCGAGACGGATGAAACCGCGTAGGGCGCGATGCCCTCATCGTGCCGCGGATCGACGCAAGCCCCCTTCGCATAGAGGGGGTGCCCCAGTGCGCACACTGGGGCGGGGGGATACAGACCCCCGTAGCGCCGACCATTGGTCGGCGAAAACGGGATGGATCTGCAGAATGTGGGATCGCCGAGCGATGCTCGGCGCTACGGGCGCGGGACGGGGCCCTTGCGGCCGCCCGCTTTCTCCCTTTCGCGCTTCGGCACGTCTGCGGGCGATTCGTGAATCGCCCCTACGGCGGGGGACGGGACCTTGGCGCGGATCCCCCGTAGCGCCGACCATTGGTCGGCGAAAAACGGAACGAATCGGCAGCGCGAGGGATCGCCGAGCAATACTCGGCGCTACGGGTGCGGCGCGGGTCGGCGCGCGTAGGGCGCGATGCCCACATCGCGCCGCGGATCGACGCAAGCCCCCCTCGCCTAGAGGGGGGTGCCCCAGTGCGCACACTGGGGCTGAGGGAGTCTAACTCGCGCCATACCCAAGACCCTCAGAGAGGGAGGCAGGAACGGGACGACGCGCATTTCTGCCGTAGGGGCGCATCACGATGCGCCCCCCCGAACGCAAACCAACACCCTGCGGATGAATTTGAATCCGCAGGGTGTTGGTTATAATATTTCACTTGTACCGGGACGGGTGGGACAAAAGCTCCGTCCAATTGTCTATGCAGCCGGTCTTTTCTATAGGCAACTCACGGGCACAATGTTTAATTGTCACTCTTTATACCCGAAATGCTGTCTAACTTTCTTATGTGTTGTTGGATCATTTAACATATATGCAACGAGAGGTATTGAGGTCATTCCTTTTTCCCAATAGCCATCACTTTGATCCTCAACATAGCTTTTCCAGTCAACACGAATGAAGATTTCCTGGTCTTCCTTCAGCGCAGCTTTGTACGTAGGCTTTAGCCACTGTGCATCGTTAATCGGAATCATCGTGCCATCGACATTTACCATAAATTTATTCATCGGAAGAGCGGTAGCAGTACAAATACCGATCCCTACGAATCCAGAGCCAGCAATATGGCAGTAGACCACATCGCCTTCCTGAATGTTCTTCAGGTACTTTCCAGAGCCGCCAATGTTCGCGGAGAGGAATCCGTATTTAAGGGCATCAGGCCAACTCTTGTCGAAGTACTCTACCGTAAACTCCTGAGCCTTTTCGTTCTTGAAGAATTCTTTCTCGGTTTCATCTTCCCATCCGCCTGCGATATCTTTAATCGCATTTGGATCCCAGATGTCAACAGCCATCTGCAGATAGATGTTGGCGCGATCATTGATACTATCTTTCGTAAACTTTGGGATAGCAGAAAAACCGTACTGAGAAGCCACTGCTAAAAATTTCGGGTTGTTGTGATATGCAGTGTCATTCAAAGCCTGTGCGAGAACATTATCGCCGAGATACTTTTCAACTTTTTCCTGATACTTTATATCCTGATAGCTACGATTCTTATCTCTCGTCAGAATGATCAGGTTGCCAATCATCTGCCTGTATGTTTGGAATTCATCCGCAGTCGCAAAGCAATCCTGATAGCTGTCATAATCATTAGGCAGAATGTGCTCGATGTCGAAGGTGTTGCCCTTGCGCTTGCGATCAACATAGATGTCAAACTGCGAGGGATTACCCATCATGGTATTCACATGGGATGTAAAACGAGCCAACAGATGCAGCATATATCTTCCAGAGAACTGATTCAGGCTGAATTTGGTAATAGCGTCAACGCTCACATCCATACGGCGAAGTGCCCTTACAAGCACCATACCAACCGTGCGGCAGTTTTGATTGCGAATCTCGCGCATGACACGAAACAGTAGATACTTGTTTGTGTTCCAGTTAACCTTTTTGAAATTGAAGATGCGGATGGACGCGAAGTCATCAACGAACTTGGAGACCATCTGGATCTTCCGCTTAATATCCTCATCAGAATCGTCACTGCAAACAGCGGCGATAATCAAGGTGGTTTGATAGTTCAGGTCTCGATTGGCGTTGAAAAACACTTCCTCGTATCCAGGCGTCAGGACAGTTCCATATTCTTTCAGCTTCAGATAAAGATCCGTCACACGGGTCATTTCTGTCATTATGAGATTCTTATAGTCGCTTGATTTATTGAGCCCCATCTTGGTCTTCGCGTTGCTGCGTACCCAAGTGTGGAATTTCTCACCAAGAAGCTCGAAGTCCTCATCATTAGCTCCGCGTTTACCTTCACGAAGAGTCTGTGCATACTTTGCACGGAGCCAGGTTGAAATGAATTCAACGTCCTCCGTGTTCACGACACCGCTGGAATCATAGGAAGAAGCGCTTTTGATGCGGTTGATATTATCCTGCCAGCGATGATTGACCAAAGCTCTGTCAGCCTCGACGATCTGTTGCATTACATATGCCTTCATCATCTCAGCACTGTTCAAGCTGAGGCCACGGTCATTCATAGTGAGAAAAATTGTGTGCGCTTCATCCTCTGATGGTGTATCAATTTCCAGAAGCAGGACCTTCTCTTTCAGCCAGTAAATGAAATATTCCAGAGCTTCGCCTTTAAGCTCATCAGGAAACAAATCAGCAATGTCCCTATAACGCTCCATCATGTTTTGAGCGCTCTCGTTGTCAGGCTGATAAGCGACATTATTTGAAAGGAGCGCTTCAAGACAAAGCTGGCGGTCGCTAACATCGATATTAAAGCTCTTTTTCCCAAAATGATCATCATAGATCATGTCCTCAAACTTAACAGACCTATATCCCTGTACAGTCTGTTCTGCCTGAAGATTATTAAGGTATATCAACAGCAAAGTTAGCGATGTCAGACGCTGTTGCCCATCAATGATCTTATTGGGGGATCCACCTGTGCAGATGATGCAGCCCATATAATAGTAGCCATAGTTCTCGACTTCTTCAGGAGTATCATGATCATTTGGATCAAAGAACTCTCCAAAAGTATCCTGAAAATCCGAAAGCATCTGCTCAATTTGCTTCCGCCCCCAACGGTATTCTCGCTGAAAAACGTCAACAGTAAAGCGTCTGTGGGAAAGGATCTTTGTAAGGGATTCAGTTTTATCTATTTTGTTCATGGGTCCATCTTTCCTTACTCAATTCATTTGATGATATCAGTATATACTGGCCTCCAAAAAAAGTCAAAACAAAGGGGATAACAAAAAAATATAACGGCATCGAGCCGAATGACGCCCTTGCGGCCGCCCGCTTTCTCCCTTTCGCGCTTCGGCACGTCTGCGGGCGATTCGTGAATCGCCCCTACGGCGGGGGACGGGACCTTGGCGCGGATTTCCCGTAGCGCCGACCATTGGTCGGCGAAAAACGGAACGAATCGGCAGCGCGAAGGATCGCCGAGCAATGCTCGGCGCTACGGGTGCGGCGCGGGTCGGCGCGTGGACGTGGGTCGGCGGGCGACCAAAGGTCGCCCCTACGGCGAAGACGGAGCGTTCAGCGGGATCATCCCACCGAACGCTCCGTCTTCATAATAAATGTAAAACGTAAACGCAAAACGAAAAAATAAAAATGCAGAACGCTAAACTTAAATCTCAGGACTCAGAACCCAGAACTCGAAACCCAGAACTCAAACCTAAAACCTAAAACCTCAAAACGCCGTCAGCCTTCCGGAACGGCCGCGGCCTCCTCACCCTCGGCGGGCGGCTCCGGCTCGTCCCCCGGCAGAGCGGAGGCAAAGTAGATGATGTCGCTGATGGGCTTTTCCACGCCATACATCACCGGATTCACCAGCTTCCCCTGAAAGGCGGTGCTGGCGGTCTGGCCCCCGTCCAGGGTGTAGGCCTTCCAGCAGCCCCGCTTGACCACGGCGTCCCCCAGGTCCCGCAGGCTGGGCAGATGGTCCAGCTCCGGGCGGGTGGTGTCGCAGTTGATGTTCATGGTCATGTAGTGCCGGGGCCCCAGCATGCCCAGGGCGCAGCGGGCGTAGTAGTCCTTGATCTCGCCCCAGGGATAGTACTCCGGCGTTACGTCCACGCCGTCGTCGATGAGCACCGGCCCGAAGGCCAGGGAGAAGACCACGTCGTTGTCCTCGATGTACTGGCGCATTTCACTCTCGTTGAGCCCGGCGCCCCGATAGAGGAAGAGCATGTCCCCGCCGGCGGTGATGAAGCAGGTGTCGGCGTTCTCGGGCCGGAAGCGGACGATCCCCCGCTGGTAGACGGACACGCCGCAGTCGCGGCCGTGGTAGTAGAAGTCCCCGCTGAGGGCCAGGACGGCGTTGGATTTCTGGGCAAACTCGCTGGTGCGCTCAAACCACAGGCTCCAGGGCTCGTCGCTGGAGATCTTGCGCCGCAGCTGGGAGCCGTCGGCGATGAAGATCTCCGAGATCGTGGCCATGCAGCCCTTTTCCGGCTCCTGCCAGAGGATGCAGAGAATGGTCTCGTCCAGATAGCAGCGGATCTTGGTGCCGTAAACAAAGGGAAGATCCGGCCTCCACAGCAGTTCCTGGTCTCCGATGAGGGCCTTGGCCTCGGGCCGCTCCAGCAGGGCCGCCACCTCCGCCGGGTCCTCGGTGATCAGATAGCCGCTCTCCTCCGGCACGCTGCCCCAGAGGGCGTCCTCCGGGATGGAATAGTGCAGCGGCAGCAGGGGCATCTCCGCCGTGGCGGCGGCATAGAGCTTCTCCGCGTCGGGGAAGAAGGGATAGAGAGCCTCCCCGTTCTGGATCTCCCAGCCCGTCTCCCGGTAGACATAGCGCAGCTCCGTATCCCAGACGCCCCGGTAGTCCTCCAGATGCTCCAGGCGCGCCTCCAGCGCTTCCCGGTAGCAGGTCCGCAGCAGCTCGGGCAGGTAGGCCCCGTCCTCGCCGTAGATCTCGCTCCTCCGCCGGGCGGCGGCCACCTTTTCCTCCAGGCGCTGCAGCAGTTCCTCCCGCAGACCGGAGCCCGCCAGGGCGTCGGCGTTCAGCAGGGTCAGGCGCAGGGGCACCCGGGCAGAGGTCTCGCCGGCCTCCATCTCCCCCGTGGCCGCGTAGTCCCAGACCCGGGCATAGGCTTGGGTCAGAAGGGCCTGCTCATCCTCCCCCGACCCGGCGGGGGGCGGGCTCAGCGGCCCCAGCTCCGGCGGGGCCGGCGTGGGCGAAACGGCGGGCGGGGCCAGCAGACCGCCGGGGGCGAAGCGCTGCCAGATCAGCAGTCCCAGCGCCAGGATCAGCAGGATCAGCAGGACCAGCAGTATGATTTTCAATGCTTTCATGCAAAGCACTCCATCTATGTAAGAAAGACCTTGAAAAAGACGGCCCGGGGGCCGCCTTTTTCATCCGCTGTTCGGTTTGCGGTAGATTAGAAGTCGGCGTTGCCGGTGGTGCGGGGGTGCAGCTCCACGTCCCGGATGTTGGACACGCCGGTCAGGTACATGACCATGCGCTCGAAGCCCAGGCCGAAGCCCGCGTGGCGGCAGCTGCCGTAGCGGCGCAGATCCAGATACCACCAATAGTCCTCTTCCTTCAGACCCAGCTCCTTCATACGTGCGGTGAGTACGTCCAGCCGCTCCTCGCGCTGGCTGCCGCCGATGATCTCCCCGATGCCGGGCACCAGGCAGTCCGCAGCGGCGACGGTCTTGCCGTCGTCGTTCAGGCGCATGTAGAAGGCCTTGAAGTCCTTGGGGTAGTCGGTGACAAAGATGGGCTTTTTGAACACTTCCTCGGTGAGGTAGCGCTCATGCTCGGTCTGCAGGTCGATGCCCCACTCCACGGGGTAGTCGAACTTTTTGCCGCTCTTTTTCAGGATCTCCACGGCCTCGGTGTAGCTCACCCGGCCAAAATCGTTGGAAACCACGTTCTCCAGCCGCTCCAGCAGTCCCTTGTCCACGAAGCTGTTGAAAAACTGCATCTCCTGGGGGCAGCGCTCCAGCACCCGGTTGATGATGTATTTCACCATCGCCTCGGCCACTTCCATGTCGCCCTCCAGATCGCAGAATGCCATCTCCGGCTCGATCATCCAGAACTCGGCGGCATGGCGCTGGGTATAGCTGATCTCTGCCCGGAAAGTGGGACCGAAGGTATAGATATCGCCGAAGGCCATGGCAAAGTTCTCGCCGTTGAGCTGGCCGGAGACGGTCAGGTTGGTGGGCTTGCCGAAGAAGTCCTTGGAGAAGTCCACCTTGCCGTCCTCGGTGCGGGGCGGATTGTCCGCGTCCAGGGTGGTGACCCGGAACATCATGCCGGCGCCCTCGGCGTCAGACCCGGTGATGATGGGGGTGTGGACGTAGACGAAGCCCCGGCTCTGGAAGAACTCGTGCACCGCCTGGGCGGCCACGCTGCGCACCCGGAACACGGCGGAAAACAGGTTGGTGCGGGGCCGCAGATGCTGGATGGTCCGCAGGAATTCCACGCTGTGGCGCTTCTTCTGCAGGGGGTAGTCCGGCGTGGACACGCCCTCCACCGCGATCTCTGCCGCCTTCAGCTCGAAGGGCTGCTTGGCCTCCGGCGTCAGCACCAGGGTGCCGCGCACGATCAGGGCCGCGCCCACGTTCTGGCGGGCGATCTCGTCGTAATTGGCCAGGCTTTCCCGGGCAAAGACCACCTGCAGCGACTTGAAGCAGCTGCCGTCGTTAAGCTCGATAAAGCCGAAATTCTTCATGTCCCGCACGGTGCGGACCCAGCCGCAGACCGTCAGCTCCCGGCCGTCAAAGGCCGCGGGCTCGGCGTAAATACCGGCGATTTTCTGATGTTCCAGCATGGTTCAGACTTCCTCTCTCTGTATCCGACGGATACACGTCATTTTTATCATTATACCCACAAAGGCCGTGATTTTCAATCAAAAGATCAGGCGGATCGGCGCTTCATAGTTGCGCAGCTCGATCTGCCGGTGGTTGCCGCCGGCCTCCCCGTCCCGGGTCCAGGGCACGGGGCGGTCGAAGGTGAAGCGGGCTTTTTTGGTGTGCAGGATCAGCAGCTTGTCGCTGTCAAAGCGGCGGGAAAGCACGCTGTCCGCCAGTTCGCTGAGAGCCATCAGGTTCCCCGGGTCCTTCACCAGTACAAGCTCGGACAGGCCGTCTCCCAGAGAGACCATCTCCTCCGGCAGGCGCACGATGCCCGCCACAGAGGTGGAGTTGGACATGCTGCCGTAGACCAGGTTTTCCTCTACCACGCCGCCGTCGTACTCCACCCGGGTGGGGTAGACCTCGATCCTGGGCAGCAGCGCCGCCCCCTGCAGCACGTAGGCCAGATGGCCCAGCAGCTTCTTCTGGTTCTGGGGCGTGGCGTAGCTCACCTCGGTGAAAGCGCCGAAGGCCGCGATATAGGCGAAAAAGTCCCGCTCTCCGAAGCCGCCCACATCGTAGGGATGCGGCGTGCCGTCCAGGATCCGGCGGGCGGCGGCGACGGGGTTGTTTTTGGGGAGGTCCAGCGTCGACGCCACGTCGTTGGAGGTGCCCATGGGGATGTAGCCCAGCGGGGGCGGGTTCTGCAGCTGCATGAGCCCTGCCATGACCTCGCTGAGGGTGCCGTCGCCGCCTATGCAGGCCAGCAGATCAAAATCCGCGCCCAGGCTGTGGGCCAGACGGGTTGCGTCCCCGGTTCCGGCCGTGAAGCAGACGGTGGGGGTGCAGCCTCCGTCGTCCAGCACTTTCAGCGCGTCGGCGAAGTCCTTTTTATATGCGCCGCGTCCCGCGGCGGGATTGACGATCAGCAGGAGTCTGCGCTTCAAGGGACTCGCTCCTTTCATGGTATGCCTTCTGATTATATGCTCTCCGCCCTCCCCCGTCAAGGCTGAACCGGAGAAAAGACGCGGCGCGGAGGGGGAGGCCAAAGGGAAAAGCTCCGAAAAATGCCAAAGGGACGCGGAAACTTATGTTTCCCACGTCCCTTTTGCTGCAAAACGGAGCTTACTCCATCTCGTTGAGCTTCGTAGCCATAGCGGACTTCTTGTGCGCTGCATTGTTCTTGTGCAGCAGGCCCTTACCGGCTGCGCGGTCAACAGTCTTAACAGCAACTTTATAGGCACTGACGGCAGTGTCGCGGTTGCCTTCGGCAACGGCTGCGTCAAACTTTTTGATCATGGTCTTGAGCTCGGTCTTATCCGCGCGGTTCTTGGCCCGGAGCTGCTTGGACTTCTCGTCTCTCTTGGCAGAAGATTTGATGTTGGCCATGCTTTGATCGCCACCTCCTCCTACAAAATTGAGTTAAAACTTAACTCGCGTTTTATGAGTATAGCAGAGAAATTCCCGAAATGCAAGCATTTTTTCATTTTTCTTTCACCTTTTTTTGCGTAGGTGTTTTGCATAGAGATTCCCCTTTGCGACCACAATATATAGAAGCGTAAAGAGGAGGAAAAGAGTAAAATGGTAATAAATGGAAGAACTGACCTGGCCAGCGAGGTGCGGCGCAGACTTTGCGGCGACGGCTCGGTGACGGAGCTGTCCGGGGTGCGGGCCAGGGAGGAGACGCTGGAGGGCTTTCCGGTCACCACCGTGGAGATCCTGGACGAGAGGGGCGAGGCCGCCCTGGGGAAGCCCCGGGGAACCTACATCACCATGGAGCTGCCGGAGCATTTCCGTGATCGCTTTGCCGATGCCGCCGGGACCCTCGCCCGACTGATCGGGCGCTGCGCCGGAGAGCTGCCGGGCCGGGTGCTGCTGACGGCCCTGGGGAATCCGGACATCACCCCGGACGCCATCGGCTCCCTGACGGCGGATCATCTGCTGGTGACGGAGCATCTGAAGGAGCGAGACCCAGAGAGCTTCGCCTCCTTCCGCAGCACCCTCCTCTGCCGCCCCGGCGTCTTGGGCACTTCGGGGGTGGAGAGCGCCCGGCAGATCCGGGCCCTCTGTCGGGAGACGACGCCGGAGCTGGTGGTGGCCATTGACGCTCTGGCGGGGGCGGATCTGCAGATGCTGTGCCGGTCTGTGCAGATCTGCAATACGGGCATCGCCCCCGGCTCCGGGGTGGGCAATGCCCGGGAGGCCCTGAACCGGGAGAGCCTGGGCCTGCCGGTGCTGGCCATCGGCGTCCCCACGGTGCTGGACGCCTCCGCCCTCAGCGACGATGCGGCGCTGCGCGGCATGTTCGTGACGCCCCGGTCCATCGACAGCCTGGTCCGTTCCTGCGCCCGGCTGGTGGGAACGGCCTTGAACCTGGCCCTCCATCCGGGCCTGAGCCTGGAGGAGATGGAGCTGCTGCTGGATGCGTGAGAGCCGCGGGGATGTTTCACGTGAAACAGAGCAAAGCGGGAGTCGGAGCATGGTCAAGGACGAAGGAAAAACGACCAGGCCTGGCCTGCCATGCCGATCCAGGCACATTACCGTTGTCATTCTGAGCACAGCGGGTCGAAGTAGCATTTCCCTGCCTGGGGAAGCCCCGGCGGGCGACCAAAGGTCGCCCCTACGGGCACGGGACGGACGCGGGCGCGGAACGGCGGGAGGGGACAAGCCCCTCCCCTACGGCGTAGACGAAGAAGCGGGACGCGTAGGGAGCGATCCCCTGATCGCTCCGTAGACAGAACGATGGCGTGAAGCAGCGGGCCGCCGAGGGCGTCGGCCCCTACAGGTGCGGGACGGACGCGGGCGCGGAACGGCGGGAGGGGACAAGCCCCTCCACTACGGCGTAGACGATGAAGCGGGACGCGCAGGGAGCGATCCCCTGATCGCTCCGCAAACAGAACGATGGCGTGAAGCGGCGGGCCGCCGAGGGCGTCGGCCACTACAGGCGCGGGACGGACGCGGGCGCGGAACGGCGGGAGGGGACAAGCCCATCCCCTACGGCTTAGACGATGAAGCGGGACGTGTAGGGAGCGATCCCCTGATCGCTCCGAAAACAGAACGATGGCGCGAGGCAGCGGGCCGCCGAGGGCGTCGGCCTCTACGGAGCGGGACGGTGTGGCGACGCGGGACGGGTCGGGCGACCGAAGGTCGCCCCTACGGAGCAAGACGGAATGTCGGTGCGGATCGACGCAAAGCCCCCCTTGCCTAAAGGGGGGTGCCCTAGTTCGCAAACCGGGGCAGGGGGATACAGATCCCCGTAGCGCCGAGCATTGCTCGGCGAAATATTCGCGGAGACGCAGGGCAGCGCTCGGCACTATGGCATGAGAAGAACGCGCGCGTAGGGAGCGATCCCCTGATCGCTCCGCAAACAGAACGATGGCTCGAGGCGGCGGGCCGCCGAGGGCGTCGGCCCCTACAGGCACGGGACGAAAGTGAGCACGGATCGGCGGGAGGGGACAAGCCCCTCCCCTACGGCTTAGACGATGAAGCGGGACGCGTAGGGAGCGATCCCCTGATTGCTCCGTAAACAGAACGATGGCTCGAGGCGGCGGGCCGCCGAGGGCGCCGGCCACTACAGGCGCGGGGCGAACGTGGGCGCGGAACGGCGCAAAGCCCCCCTTGCCTAAAGGGGGGTGCCCCGGTTCGCAAATTGGGGCAGGAGGATACAGATCCCCGTAGCGCCGAGCATTGCTCGGCGAAATATACGCGGAGACGCAGGGCAGCGCTCGGCACTATGGCATGAGAAGAACGCTCGCGTAGGGAGCGATCCCCTGATCGCTCCGTAAACAGAACGATGGCGCGAGGCAGGGGGCCGCAGAGGGCGTCGGACCCTACAGGCGCGGGACGAAAGTGAACACGGATCGGCGGGAGGGGACAAGCCCCTCCCCTACAGCGTAGACGATGAAGCGGGACGCGTAGGGAGCGATCCCCTGATCGCTCCGTAAACAGAACGATGGCGCGAGGCAGCGGGCCGCAGAGGGCGTCGGCCCCTACAGGCACGGGACGGTGTGGCGACGCAGGACGAGGCGGATGACCAAAGGTCGCCCCTACAGGTAATAACGCACGTTGACGCAAATCAGCGGGAGGGGAAGCGCCCCTACGGCAGAGTATGGGAATTTGCGTCGAACAACGAAAATGAATAATTTTCACAGAGGCTGCTTGCAATGGAATATAAAGAAGGAATCCAAAGCGCATGCAGCGATTATTTGAAGAAAGAAAAGCCGTACGGTTTTTTGCTTTTTACGGAAAGCGGCTTTGAATAAACGGTGTGTGAAATATAAGTGGAAAAGTGATATAAGCAATTAGAAAACGATAAAGTTTAATATCGGAAGCTTTGAAATGTAGCTTGCTTTGCTTTTTTGCAGTTTTGGGCAACGAAAAAGCCTCAAAATTTTAAAAAGTTTCACGTGAAACATTGAAAACCCCGGGACATGCTGGTATAATGTCGCCATTAGAGACAGGAGAAACGCTATGGCTAAAATCATTGCGATCGCCAATCAAAAAGGCGGCGTGGGAAAAACCACCACCTGCGTGAATCTGACGGCGGCGCTGCACAGCATGGACTATCGAGTCCTGATGGTGGACAGCGACCCCCAGGGCAACGGCAGCTCCGGCATGGGCGTGAAGAAGACCACCCGGCCCAACACCTACGATCTGCTGATCAACCAGGTCCCGCCCGAGGACTGCGTGGTACATACGCCCTACGGGGACCTGATCCCCACGGGCAAGGAGCTGGCGGCGGCCTCGGTGGAACTCATCAACCGGGAGAATCGGGAGTTTGTGCTGAAAAACGCCCTGCAGCAGCTCTACGCGGACTACGACTATATCCTGATCGACTGCCCGCCCTCCCTGGAGCTGCTGACGGTGGACGCCCTGGTGGCCGCGGACAGCGTGCTGATCCCCATGCAGTGCGAGTATTACGCGCTGGAGGGCATCGCCGACCTGATGACCAGCATCAAAATGTGCGGCAAACGCCTGAACCGGCGGCTGAAGGTGGAGGGCATCGTCCTCACCATGTACGACGCCCGGGCCAACCTGACCAACCAGGTGGCCGGGGAGCTGCGCAAGCATTTGGGGGACAAGGTCTATCAGACGGTGATCCCCCGCAGCATCCGGCTCTCCGAGGCGCCCAGCCACGGGATCCCCGGCGTGCTCTATGACAAATCAAACAAGGGCAGCAAGGCTTATATGGCGCTGGCGGCGGAATTTGCCGCCCGCTGCAGGTAGGCTGCCCCACAAAAGGAGAAACACATGGCTGCAAAAGAGAAAAAGGGCCTGGGTTTAGGCCTGGACGCGCTTTTTGCCATCAACGCGCTGGACGAGCCGGAGGGCGAGCTGCTGACGCTGCCTATCGCCAAGGTGGAGCCCCGCGAGGCCCAGCCTCGGAAGACTTTCGATGAAGAGGCCCTGCAGGCCCTGGCGGATTCCATTGCGCAGTACGGCCTGATCCAGCCCATCGTGGCCCGGAAGCTGCCCAGCGGTTATTATCAGATCATTGCCGGCGAGCGCCGCTGGCGGGCGGCCCGGCTAGCGGGGCTGGAGGAGGTCCCGGTCCGGGTCCTGGAGGCAGACGATCGCCGCACCGCGGAGCTGGCCCTGGTGGAGAACCTCCAGCGGGAGGACCTGAATCCCATCGAGGAAGCCAAGGGCTACAAGACCCTGATGGAGGAATACGGCCTGACCCAGGAGGAGACCGCCCGCAGCGTGGGCCGATCCCGTCCCGCCGTAGCCAACGCCCTGCGCCTGCTGAGCCTGAGCCCCCGGGTGATGGACTTGGTGGAGAGGAAGGAGCTCTCCGCGGGCCACGCCCGGACCCTGCTGAGCCTCAGCAGCGAGGCGGTTCAGTGGGAGGCCGCCCAGGAGGTGCTGAAAAAGGCCCTGTCCGTGCGGCAGACCGAACAGCTCACCGCCCGCCTGGCCAGAGCCGCCCGGCAGACGCCCAAGAGCGAGGATCCCCTGGCGGTGAACTACGCCGCCGAGATCGCGGAGGAGTTGACCCGCAGCCTGGGACGGAGGGTGCAGCTGCTGGAGGGCGCCCGGGGCGGCAAGATCGTGCTGGATTACTACAACGCGGAGGATCGGGAGGACCTGATCGCCGCGCTGCGCAGATTGAAGAAGGAAGGTTAAACCATGCTGGATATACGCTTTATTCGTGAAAATCCCGAAATAGTCCGGGAAAATATCCACAAAAAGTTCCAGGATGCCAAGCTGCCCCTGGTGGACGAGGTCCTGGAGCTGGACGCCAAAAACCGCGCCGCCATCACCGAGGCCAGCGACTTGCGGGCCCAGCGCAACGCCCTGAGCAAGGCCAACGGGCCCCTCTTCGGCAAGCTGAAAAAGGCCTCGGAAATGGAAAAGATTTCCATCCAGGCCCAGATCGACGAGAACATGGCCAAGGTCAAGGCAAACGATCTCCGCCGGGAGGAGCTGGAGAAGCTGGAGGAGGAGTATGCAGCCCGGATCCATGCGATCCTGCTGCAGATCCCCAATATCATCGACCCCTCCGTGCCTCTGGGACCGGACGACAGCTATAATGTGGAGGTCCAGCGCTTCGGCGAGCCTCTGGTTCCGGATTTCCCCATCCCCTACCATACGGAGATCATGGAGCGCATGGGCGGCGTGGACATGGACGCCGCCGGCCGGGTCTCCGGCAACGGTTTCTATTATCTCATGGGCGATATTGCCCGGCTCCACTCGGCAGTGCTGGCCTACGCCCGGGACTTCATGATCGACAAGGGCTTTATCTACTGCATCCCGCCCTTCATGATCCACGGCAACGTGGTGGAGGGCGTCATGAGCCAGACGGATATGGACGCCATGATGTACAAGATCGAGGGCGAGGACCTGTATCTGATCGGCACCAGCGAGCACTCCATGATCGGCAAGTTCATCGACCAGATCCTGCCGGAGGAGAGCCTGCCCCAGACCCTGACCAGCTATTCCCCCTGCTTCCGCAAGGAGAAGGGCGCCCACGGCATCGAGGAGCGGGGCGTCTACCGCATCCACCAGTTCGAAAAGCAGGAGATGATCGTGGTCTGCAGGCCCGAGGAGTCCATGGCCTGGTACGAGAAGATGTGGCGCTGGTCCGTGGAGCTCTTCCGCAGCCTGGAGATCCCGGTGCGGCAGCTGGAGTGTTGCTCCGGCGACCTGGCGGATCTGAAGGTCAAGTCCTGCGATATCGAAGCCTGGTCCCCCCGGCAGCAGAAGTATTTTGAGGTCTGCTCCTGTTCCAACCTGGGGGACGCCCAGGCCCGGCGCCTGAAGATCCGCGTGAAGGGCGCCGACGGCAGGACCTATCTGCCCCACACGCTGAACAACACCGTGGTGGCCCCGCCGCGCATGCTCATCGCGTTTTTGGAGAACCACCTGCAGGCCGACGGCAGCGTCACCGTCCCCGCGGTGCTGGCTCCCTACATGGGCGGCAAGACCGTCCTGGTACCCAAGCGCTGACCCGCGGCAACGCGGTTGGCAATATATGAATGAAAAGGAGGATCCCAAATGAAAAAGTTCTTTGAGGAATTCAAGACCTTCATTTCCAAGGGCAATGTCCTGGACATGGCGGTCGGCGTCATCGTCGGCGGAGCCTTCGGCGCCATCACCAGCTCCCTGGTGGCCAACGTCATCACCCCGCTGTTGGGGCTGCTGTTCAACGCGAAAGGCACAGATGCGTTGAATTTTGTCATCCGCGCTGCGAATGAGGCGGAAGGACAGGAAGAAATCGTCCTGGGTCTGGGCACCTTTATCGGCGCGGTCATCAACTTCCTGATCGTGGCCTTTGTGCTCTTCTGCGTGGTCAAGGCCTTCAACAAGGCCAAGGAGATCGCCGAGGCCAAGAAGAAGAAAGAGGAAGAGGAAGCCAAGGCCGAGGAGCCGCCCAAGCCCACCACCGAGGAGCTGCTCACCGACATCCTGGCCGAGCTGAAGAAGAAGTAAAGCGAAAGAATCACCCATACACAAAAGAAGGACCGGCCGCGCGGCCGGTCCTTTCTTTGTGAAGATGATCCGCAGGGGCCGGCCCAGCCGTGTCATCCTGAGCGAGCGTCAACGAGTCGAAGGATCTTTTCCGCGGCAACGGACATTGCCCGGCGCCGCGGGCGCGCGGGAGACGACGCCGAGCAAGCAGAGCTTGGATCGTCGCACGCTTCCCGCGCGTCGGGATGCTTGGCGCTGCGGGGAATCCGCGCCAACATCCCGTCCCACGCCGTAGGGGCGATTCACGAATCGCCCGCAGACGTGCCGAAGCGCAAAAGGGAAAGCGCGGGCGGCCGCAAGGGCCGCCCCTACGGCGAGAACGGGGCGTCGGAACGTTTCGGACGACGGACTCCTTCCGTCATCCGCCTCGCGGGGGATCGGCGGATGCCACCTCCCCCGGAGGGGGAGGCAAGAGCGCAGGCGACGGTCGGTCGCCCCTACGGCCAAGGACGGACGCCGACGCAGGCGGGACGGACGCCGACGCAGGCGGGACGGACGGCGGCGGGGGACGCAAAAAAACACGGGAGAAAAACTCCCGTGTTTTTTTGCGTGTGAAGGGGACTGCGGCTCAGCGCATGCCCTTGTCGTAGGGGATGCCTTCCGCCTTGGGCGCCCGGGACTTCTTGGAGGTCAGGGCCAGGACGATCAGGGACACGATGTAAGGCAGCATGTTGTAAACGGTGCTGGGGATGTTCAGCGCGGCCAGGATATCAATGCCGTTGTAGACATTGGACAGGGCGCGGAAGAAGCCGAAGAGCAGAGCCGCCAGGGCGATGCGGGTGGGCTTCCACTGGCCGAAGATCATGACCGCCAGGGACAGGAAGCCGAAGCCGGCCACGCCGTATTCGAACTGCCACTGGGAAACGCCGGCCAGAATGTAGCAGATGCCGCCCAGGCCGCCCAGCATACCGGAGATCAGCACGCCGGACCAGCGCATCTTGAACACGCTGATACCCACGGAGGCTGCCGCCTGGGGATGCTCGCCGCAGGCCATCAGGCGAAGGCCGAACTTGGTCCGATAGAGGACCATCCAGGCCAGGGCCAGGATCACGAGGGAGATCACCATGAACCAGTTGAACTCAAAGGAGCCGAAGTAGTGGATAAAGGCCTTCTTCTGCTCGATGTACTGGATGGTGGCGGAGTGGTCGTTGGGGTTGGCGGCGGTGTTGATGGCCTTGACCAGAACGGTGGCGCCGGCGGTGCCCAGCAGGTTCAGCGCGGTGCCGACGATGGTCTGGTCAGCCTTGAAGTTGATACTGGCCACGGCCAGCAGCGCCGAATAAGCCACGCCGAAGACGATGGCCGCCAGCAGCGTCAGCAGGACGATGACGATGGCGGGGGTGGTGGCGGGAAGGGCCCGCATCATCAGAGCGCCGCCCAGGGCGCCGATGACCATGATGCCTTCCAGACCCAGGTTAATCACGCCGGAGTGCTCCGAGAAGCAGCCGCCCAGAGCCACCAACAGCAGAATGGAAGCAAAGATCAGGGTGTATTGAAGCAGCAGCAGCATTACTTCTCGCCTCCTTTCTCAGTGGCAGGAACATCTTCCGGTTTGGGGGCCTGTGCCGCCTGCGCGGCCTCCTTTTCCTTCGCAGCCTGGCGCTCGTCGCTCCTGGCAAGACCCCGGTTGATGGCGGTCTTCAGGAAGAGCACAAAGCCGCAGAGGTAGATGATGATGGAGGAGATCAGATCGGAGATCTGCGCGCAGTAATACGTGGTGTCCACGTTGGGGCCGCCGTCGGTGATGTGCTGGATGAAGAAGGAGGAGAAGATGGTGCCGATGGGGTTCAGGCCGCCCAGGAAGGTGGCGGCGATGCCGTTGAAGCCCATGCCGGGGACGGAGGTCTGGGTAACGGACCAGCGCTCGATATCGGTCAGGTACAGCATGGCGCCGCCGAGACCGGCCAGGCCGCCCGCGATGACCAGGGTCAGGATGATGTTGCGCTTCTCCGCCATGCCGGCGTACTTGGCGGCGTTCTTGTTGTTGCCGGTGGCCCGCAGCTCATAGCCGAACTTGGTGCGGTTGAGCACGATGTACACCACGATGGCGATCACAACGGCCAGAGGGATGGCGATGGTGACCTTGTCATAGCCCAGCAGCTTGTCCAGTCCGGCGCCGGGCAGGATGGACTTGGGGGAGGCCTTGCTCAGGTAGAGGGTATAGTGGCTGGCCTCTTCCTTGTATTTCGACAGGATCATGTTGGTAGAATACAGGGAGATCCAGTTGAGCATGATGCCGGAGATGACCTCGTTGACATTGCAGTAGGCCTTGAGCACGCCCACGATGGCGCCCAGGGCGGCGGCGGCCACGATGGCGAAGAGGACGCAGGGCAGCCAGCCCCAGTGCCAGGCCAGCGCGGCGTAAAGGCTGGCGCAGACGCCGGCGACGTACTGACCGGCGACGCCGATGTTGAACAGGCCGACCTTGTAGGCAAAGAGCACGGACAGGCCGCACATCAGCAGCGGGGCGGTGCGGACCAGGGTGGCGCCCAGCAGCTTCACGCGGCGGGCGTGGTTGGCGGTTTTCAGGAAGTTTTTCAGCACGGCCAGGATAGCGTCCCAGGCGCCGGCGGGGTTAATGAACAGCAGCACGATGTAGCCGATCAGCAGGCCCAGGATGATGCACAGGAGAGACGCGATCAGGGACTGGACGGCATCGTTTTTCAGGATTTTTTTCATGCCTTCACCTCATCTCTCTTGGCGCCTGCCATGTACAGGCCCAGCTCCTCCTGGGTGGTTTTCTTGGGATCCAGCTCGCCCACGATCTCGCCCTCGTACATGACCAGGATGCGGTCGGGCACGTCCATGACCTCGTCCAGCTCCAGGGAGACCAGCAGAACGGCCTTGCCGGCGTCCCGCTGGGCGACCAGCTGCTTGTGGACGGATTCGATGGCGCCCACGTCCAGACCGCGGGTGGGCTGGACGGCCAGCAGCAGATCGGGATTCTTGTCGATCTCACGGGCGATGATGGCCTTCTGCTGGTTGCCGCCGGACATGCTGCGGGCGGGGGTGACGGGGCCCTGGCCGGAACGCACGTCGTACTCGGCGATCAGCCGCTCGGCGTACTCCCGGATGGGTTTGCGCTTCAGGAAGCCCATCTTGTCGGTGAACTCCGGCTCGAAGTAGCGCTGGAGGATCATGTTGTACTCCAGGGGATAATCCAGCACCAGACCGTGCTTGTGCCGGTCCTCGGGGATGTGGCTCATGCCGGAGGTGGAGCGCTTGCGGATGGAGGCCTTGGTGATGTCCTGCCCCTTGAGGGTGATGGAGCCGGACTTGAGAGGCTCCAGACCGCTGAGACCGTAGACCAGCTCGGTCTGACCGTTGCCGTCGATGCCCGCGATGCAGACGATCTCGCCGGCGCGGACCTGGAAGCTCACGTCCTTCACGGCGTCCTTCTTGTGGACCTTGGAGGCGACGCTCATGTTCTTCACGTCCAGGATCACCTCGCCGGGGTGGCAGGGCTGCTTTTCCACATGGAAGTTGACGTTGCGGCCCACCATCATGGCGGACAGCTGCTCCATGGTGGTGTTCCTGGTCTCCACGGTGCCGATGTACTTGCCCTTGCGCAGCACGCTGCAGCGGTCGGCCACAGCCATGATCTCCGCCAGCTTGTGGGAGATGAACAGGATGCTCTTGCCCTCGGCCGCCAGGTTCTTCATGATCTGCATCAGCTCGTCGATCTCCTGGGGGGTGAGGACGGAGGTGGGCTCGTCGAAGATCAGGATCTCATTGTCGCGGTACAGCATCTTCAGGATCTCGGTGCGCTGCTGCATGCCGACGGTGATGTCCTCGATGATGGCGTCCGGGTTCACGCTCAGGCCGTACTTGTCAGACAGGGCCATGACCTTTTCCCGGGCCTCCTTCTTCTGGAGAAAGCCGTTCTTTGTGGGCTCAACGCCGAGAATGATGTTGTCCAGAACAGAGAAGCATTCCACCAGCTTGAAATGCTGGTGCACCATGCCGATGCCCAGACGGTTTGCGTCGTTGGGGTCTTTGATCTGGACCTCAACGCCATCTTTCTTGATGATGCCCTCCTCCGCCTGGTACAGGCCGAACAGAACGCTCATCAGCGTGGATTTGCCAGCGCCGTTTTCCCCCAGAAGGGCGTGGATCTCGCCCTTTTTCAACTGGAGGGTGATATTGTCGTTGGCGATGATGCCGGGGAATCTTTTTGTGATGTGCAGCATCTCGATTGCGTACGGACTATCCAACGGTATCGACCTCCCTTGTTAGGAATCATAAAAACATTTTACAACAGAGAGGGGCGGTTTGTAAACAAAAAATGAAGAAAAAGAGCAAATAGAAAAAGGACAGGCCTTTCGGCCTGCCCTTTAAATGCGATGGGAAGGGAATTACTTCAGGTTGCCCAGATCGTTGACGGTGATGACAGTGGCGAAGTCGGCAGCGGTCTTGGTGGTGTCGTTGTCAACAGTGATCTCGCCCTTGAACATCTTGGCGACCAGAGCCTGGTAATCCTCCAGGGTGAAGGTGTCGGAGAACTGGGTGGTGCCAGTGGGGATCTGCACGTAGTTCTCTTCGGGATTCTCGGACACGAGGCCCAGAGTCTCGACCTTGCCGCCCTCGAACTTGCCGGCCTGAACAGCAGCCAGCATGGTCTTGACGGTGGGAGCCAGACCCTTCATGGCGGAGGTAACGGTCATGCCCTCGCCGTACAGGCCGTCGATGGTGGGAGCCTGGTCAACGTCAACGCCGATGACCTTGCCATTGACCTTGGCAGCAGCCTCAGCAGCGGAGGTGAAGATGCCGCCGCCGCAGGCGAAGACGATCTCGGTGCCGCCGGCGTACCAGGTATCCATAGCGGCGGTGATGTCAGCGTCGCCGTAGAACTGGTTGCCGTAAGCGTAGTTGACAGTGACGTCGGTCAGACCCAGCTCGGCAGCGGCAGCGTCAACGCCCTGCACGAAGCCGTAGCCGTAGCGGATAACGGCGGGAACAGCCATGCCGCCCAGGAAGCCCAGGTTCTTGTAGCCCAGCTTCACAGCAGCGTAGCCGGCCATGTAGCCGCACAGCTCTTCCTGGTAAACAGCGGAGTAGAGGTTGGCGGGGTAGACCCAGGAGAAGTCAGCGGCGGTGCCGTTGGCGTCCTGCAGGTCATACTCGGAGACGTCCAGCGCGATGAAGGTGACGTCGGGGTAGTTGGGGGCGGTGGCGACGATGGCGGGAGCAAAGGCGTAGCCGGGCATCACGACGACGTTGAAGCCTTCCTCGATGGCGTTCTCAATCATGGTGATACGGTCGTCGTCAGAGTCGGAACCGGGCTTGTAGTACTTGAAGTCCAGGCCGGCGCCCTCGCAGTACTCCTTGCAGGCCTCATAGGTGGTCTGGTTGAAGGACTGGTCGGTGATGTCGCCGTAGTCGGTGATCATGGCAACGCGGATGTTCGAGGTGGCAGCGGGCTCAGCGGCGGGCTCAGCAGCGGGCTCGGCGGCGGGCTCGGCAGCGGGCTCTTCAGCGGGCTTCTCGGCAGGAGCGGTTTCGCCGCAGGCAGCCAGAGCAAGAACCATGCACAGAGCCAGAAGCAGTGCGAGAATCTTTTTCATTTTTTTTCCTCCATTAAATGATTTTGATGGACTGATTTGGGAACGGCTCCTCGCCGTACCGCACAGTATTATAGCATGTCCCCACAGTGTAAATCAAGGAAAAGTTTCAACAAAATACGAAGGTGCTTTTCGTCCCCGCTGGTCAGCATGACGAAAAAACCGAAGGCGCCGAAAGGCGCCTCCGGTTTCCGAAGCGGAGGAAGGATCAGAGCTGGGCCATCTTCACGGCGGTATCCAGGGCGATCTCCATCATCTGGGTGAAGCCCACCTGCCGCTCCTCGGCGGTCAGATTGTCCTGCGGACGGTAGATGTGGTCGGAGATGGTGCAGATGCACAGGGCCCGCTTGTGGGCATAGGCGGCGTTGGCATAGAGACCGGCGGCCTCCATCTCCACGGCCAGCACGCCCATGCGCTTCCACTCGTCGTTCTTGCCGTGGCCCTCGGGGGTGTAGAAGGGGTCGGAGGACAGGATGTTGCCCACGTGGGGGTCGATCCCGTGCTCCCGGGCGGCCTCCACGGCCTTGGACAGCAGGGTGAAGTCCGCGATGGGGGCGTACGTGGCCAGCTCGCCCAGCCCGAAGCTCTTGACATAGCTGGAGTTGGTGCAGGCGCCCTGGGCGATCACGATGTCCCGCAGCTTGATATTGTCCTGCAGCGCGCCGGCGGAGCCGATGCGGATGATGTTGTCCACATCGTAGAAATGGAACAGCTCCCAGCTGTAGATCCCGATGGAGGGGATGCCCATGCCCGAGGCCATGACCGTGACGGGCACGCCCTTCCAGGTGCCGGTGTGGCCCTGAACGCCGCGGACGTTATTGACCAGCACCGGATCGGTGAGGAAGGTCTCGGCAATGAACTTGGCCCGCAGGGGGTCGCCTGGCATCAGAACGGTTTTGGCAAAATCTTCTTTTTTTGCGTTGATATGAGGGGTGGGGATCGGCATGACGGGTTCCTCCTTTTGTAGTTCGATTAAGCGGGATGCTCTTGCATTTCAGTATAGCGAAGAAAAAGTGAAAAGTCAAATTGAAAGAGAGAAAGAACTATGGTATGATAAGGCGAAACAAGGCGAAAAGCGCCGAAACAGGATGGAGGAAAGGCTATGCAAGACATCATGGTAATCGGCATCGCCGGCGGCACCGGCAGCGGCAAGACCACCATCACCCGCAGACTCATCCAGGCCTTCGGAGAGGACGTCTCGGTAATCCACCACGACAACTACTACAAGGCCCATCACGACATGCCCTTCGAGGAGCGGTCCAAGCTCAACTACGACCACCCCAACGCCTTTGACACGGACCTGATGCTGGAGCACATCCGGCAGCTCAAGCAGGGCAAGAGCATCCTCTGCCCGGTCTATGACTATTCCATCCACGACCGGACGGACAAGACCATCCTCATCCGCCCCACCCGGGTCATCATCGTGGAGGGCATCCTGATCTACGAGAGCCTGGAGCTGTGCCGGGAGATGGATATCAAGATCTACGTGGACACCGACGCGGACGTGCGCATCCTGCGCCGCATCGTGCGGGACGTGCGGGATCGGGGCCGGAGCCTGGAGGGCGTCATCGACCAGTATCTCAACACCGTCAAGCCCATGCACGAGCAGTTTGTGGAGCCCTCCAAGCGCCGGGCGGACGTGATCATCCCCCAGGGCGGCCACAACCAGGTGGCCCTGGAAATGGTCATCGAGCGGGTCCGGGCGCATCTGATGCAGTAGTTCGTAGTTCGTAGTTCGTAGAAGACGGGGACACGGCGGTACGGAGTTCGTAGTTCGTAGAAGACGGGGATGCGGGGCTCTTGCCTCCCTCTCTGAGGGAGGTGTCATCCGGCGTCTCACGCAAGCCGGATGACGGAGGGAGTATTTGCCTTCCCCGCGCACGGGGGAGGTGTCGTCCGCCGATCTCACGCGAGGCGGATGACGGAAGGGGTCCGGCCGGCGCTGACGCCCGCCCTCCCCGTAGGGACGCTTCAGGTCGCGCCCGCCGTCTCGGACCGACGCTCCCTCAGTCACGGCGCTCGCGGGAGACGGCGGCGCGACAGACCCAAGGCCCTCGGAGAGGGAGCCTATAAGGAAAGGAGATTGAAATGGCAAAGCTATACTTCAAATACGGCGCGATGGGCTCTTCCAAGTCCGCCCAGGCGCTGATCACCAAATTCAACTACGAGGAGCAGGGCATGACCGTCTGGCTCATCAAGCCCAGCGTGGACACCCGGGACGGGGCGGACGTGATCCGCAGCCGCATCGGCCTGGCGAACAAGGCCCAGGTCATCACCCCGGAGCAGGACATCATCGAGGCCTACCGGGAGGCCGGAAAGCACGACGTCATCATCGCTGACGAGGCCCAGTTCTTCACCCCCGAGCAGATCGACCAGCTGCGGACCCTGGTGGACGAGGACGATCTGCCGGTGCTGTGCTTCGGCCTGCGGACGGACTTTTTGACCCATTTCTTCCCCGGCGCCCGGCGGCTCATGGAGCTGGCGGATTCCATCACCGAGATCAAGACCATCTGCACCTGCGGCCGCAAGGCCACGGTGAACGCCCGCATCGACGGGGCCGGACGGGTCGTCACCGAGGGCGCCCAGGTGATGCTGGGCGGCAACGACAGCTATGTGGCCATGTGCCACAGCTGCTGGAAGCGGAAGATCCGGGAGCAGCAGGATGCGGCCCGTTGACCCGGAGAGCTGGCCGAGACGGGAAATCTATGAATTTTTCTCCGGCATTTCCCATCCCTTCTACGCCGTCACCTTCCGCCTGGACGTGACGGCGCTGCGGCGTTATACCAAAGAGCGGGGCCTGTCCTTCTACCACAGCATGATCTGGCTGTGCACCCGGGCCCTGGGGCGGGTGGAGGCCTTCTCCTACGCCCTGCGGGAGGGTCAGCTGGTGCGCCTGGAGAGCCGCCGGCCCAGCTTCACCCATCTGAAGCCCGGGAACGAGAACTTCCAGATCGTCACCCTGCCCTGCGAGGGGAGCCTGGAGGACTTCTGCGCCGCGGCCGGGGAAAAGGCGGAGGAGCAGGACTTCTTCATCGACTTTTCCGGCGAGGGGATCGACATGATCTTCCTCTCCTGCCTGCCCTGGCTGGATCTCACCGCCCTCACCAACGAGCGGGACCTGGATCCGGACGACGCCATCCCCCGCATCGCCTGGGGCAAATACACGGAGGAAAACGGCCGCCTGCTGCTGGGCCTCTCCGTCGAGGTCAACCACCGCTTCATCGACGGGCTGCACATCGGGCAATTCGCGAAAGAGCTGGAAAAGCTGATCGCGGAGCTGGGGGAGCAGATTTGAGCTTTCCGTTTTGAGGATCGTGAAAAACAGGGACGCAGCGAAACCGCTGCGTCCCTGTTTATGCGGGAAGAACGGAGCTTTCTCCGTCAAGGCGTTTTATCAGAGGGAAGGAGGCTGGACGGCGTCCTCCGGCTTCGGCGCTTCCTTGCGGGAGGGGAGGTGTTGCCGAAGCTCGTCCTCGATATCAAACTTCAACAGGGTCAGGCAGATATCCATGCCGCCGGCGAAGATGAAGAACATGCCGGAAACAAAGGAGAGCAGCTTGTAAATATCTATGACGCTGTTGGCCGCCAGTCCGGTAGCCTGCGCGGAGGTGGTGTAAAAATCCGCGTTGAATCTGATGGAGGTGGAAGCGCGGGACAGGCCTCCGTTTCCGCCGGTATGGCTTGCGCCCATCTGGCAGATCAGGACGACGCCGGAGATCACCATCAGCAGCCCGAGGGCCAGAAGCGCGAGAGATACGATTTTCTTGCTTTTGCTCATGATACGACCTCTTTTCTCTTGTTTTTTATTCCTTGAGCGGAGCCGGTCGGCCGAGCCCGTTTTCCGGGCGGCAGAGGACGGCCTTCCCGCTTATTTGGAGCTGACGGTGATGGTCAGCGTGTCGGCGCTCTGGTCGATCTTTGTGGAGACCGTCCAGCCGCTGTATTCGGGGGTCTTGTTGTCGCAGAGGATCTCCAGGATGCTTTCGATAAACGCGCTGGAGTCGAAGTCCTCGTCATCTCCCTCTCCGAGAAGGACCAGGGTGTTCATCATCGCCAACACGGCGCGGGAGACCTTAATATGGTTGTAGGTGATCCGGGAGGCGTCTCCGCTCAGCACGGCGTCGACGGCGTCGCGGACATAGTCCTTGTCGACCAGCTTTTTCGCGTTGATATCCTCCAGCACGTAGGTAAAGCTCGTCACATTGTCGCCGGAGGTCTCGGTCTGCAGCTTCCCGTCGCTTTTCTCATAGGCGGCCTCCACCTCCTGGACCGTAAGCTTTTTAACGCCGCCACCGCAGGCGCACAGGGCAAACACCATGGACAGAACCAGCAGCAGCGCAAGGGACTTCTTCATTTTCTTTCCTCCTGATCGGTTTTTGTTTTTGAAATCTTTTTTACTGCTTTTTGGGCGTGCTGATGTCCAGCTTGTTCTTCGTGAAGCTTTCGCCGTTCAGGGTGTACTTCGCGTCAAAGTTGCCGATATACTTGTCGCCGTAATCGTCGATGACCGTAACCTTTCCCTTGGCGGTATAGACGTCTCCGTCATTGTTGATGGTGGTGACCGAGACCATCACGTTCTTCACGTTGCTGTAATTGAACTTGATATACACCGCAGCGTCGGCCTGGATCTCTCGTTTCAGCGCTTCCTGCGGGTTAAACTGCGTTTTTTTCCCGCCGCCTCCGCAGGCGCACAGGGCAAGCACCATCGACAAGGCTAACAGGAACACAAGAACTCTCTTCATTTTTGGTTTTCCTTTCTATATTTATGTGGATGATAGGGCGGCGAAAAGCCAAAAGCTGTTTCGGGGGCGTACCGCGCTTCTTTCTGCCGCGGCGTTCCCGCTAATGATTGGAAACCAATACAAGCCCGAGAATAAACAGCACCGTACCGACGACGGTAACAACGCCGAACGCCCCGCCGCCGTCGGCAAAGATCAAAATCATGGAGACCACATCGGCCAGGATGCCGAGAATGATCAAAAAGGCCCCCAACGCTTTCGCGGAGGTACCTGCGTTCGAAACGGACCGCGTGATGACCTCTTGCTGGATCTGCCCCTGCATCCGGGCCTTTGCTTCCTGTGAAATGCTTGCGTCGTCGATCGCGGCGCCGCAATACATGCAGATCGGGCTGCTTCCGTCTATCTCGTGTCCGCATTTTTTGCATGTTGAAGCCACGACGAGCTCACCTGCCTTTCTTTCTTTTTACAAAGCGTCCGCCGCTCAGAGCTTGCAAATATCTCCCCAGCTGTCTTTCAGCGCGGCGTTTGCAAGGATCCCCAGAAGCGTAACGCCGCTGGTTTTGAGTTCCTGAAGCGCTCTTGTGATTTTCCCGTTTTCATCGACCACGAGCTTGAGTTTCTGCCTCAGGAGAGCGCCGTAGGAGTTCGGCGCGTCGATGTAGGTGTCGATATAGGTGCACTGGTTCTCTTTGCCGTCAAATTTGATCGTTCCCTTCACGACCATTTCGGGAGTCAGCTCCGGCCATTTGCAGGAGGCCGGAGACTTGAACGCGTTGATGATATGCTTGGAAAACACCTCGTCATACTGCAGCTCCAGAGGACTTTTTACCTTTGCGGGTACCGCCGCGGCTTCGGCGCCGTTCAAGGCGGCGACCACGCGTGCGAACTCGCCTGCGCTCAAGATCCCATCCTGCATCAGCCTGGTAAGAGCGCCCATCTTTTCTTCCATTGTTGCCATAGAATTGCCTCCCATCGTTATATTGTGTGCTTTTGGCGGCGGCGCGCCGCCCGATACCAAGGCAACATTAGCATAGTGAAAAGACGAAAACAATTATCCGGCTGCATCGTGTTTGCGGTTTTTTTTCGTGCGATCTTGATGAAAAGGGGCTGTCTCAAAGCACCGCGGACAAAGGGGCAGAGCCGCGGAGGCGGCCGTCAGCCGTCCGTGCGGGAAACGGAAAAGGCAAGAAAAAGCGAGACGAACTTGCACAAATGTGCGCTTCGCCTCGCTTTTTCACAAGCCGTCCCCTTGACCTTCCGTGCGGCTGACAGCCGCCCCTTCGATGAAAGCCGACAAGCTCTGCCGTTCTGAGAAAAGGGTCCGTTGCTTTACGACAGGGTCTCCTCATTCTCCCGGAAAAGCCGGTCGTTCGTATCCTGCAGCGACATGCCCTTGCTGAAGGCGAAGAGGATGATCGCGTCCCGGCGGTTTTTGGGATAGAGCGGTAAATGGCCGCCCTTTTTCAGCAGCTCCTGCGCGGCTTCCAGGGAGCAGCCCAGACCGAAGCAGAGGCAAAGCAACCGGTCCCGGGAGGGTCTGCGCCGCCCGGAAAAGACCTGATACAGATACACCGTGCTCATCCCTGCGCGCCGGGCCAGCTCCGCCTTGGAGATATCCGCGCCCTCAAAGAGACGCTGCAGCGCCGCGCCGCATTCCTTCGTCTCGAAGCTGTCCTTGTTTTCGGAGAGAAAACGGTCCAGATCCTCGCTCTCCATCAGCTCCTGCCGGAGATCATCTGTGTTTCGCATCCCGCACTTCCTTTACTTTCCCTGCTGTTTGTATTATACTTTATTTGTAGTTATTTTACATGATTTTGCCGAAATTTCAATACGATGCAGCCTGCATACGGTCTTGAGGTGCCCCCATGTACGATGAATTCCTGCGTCTGATCCGTGAGAACTTCGAAGAGGAAAAAGAACTGAAAAACACGCCCGCCGGCGGCATTTGGCTGCTGCGACACAAAAAAAGCGGACGGCAGTATATCCTGCGGCGTCATGAGGGCAGCGGCGAGGTCTACCGCAAGCTGCTCGGCGTCTCCTGCCGGAACCTGCCGAGGATCTATGACGTCGCCGAGAAGGACGGCCGGGTCGCCGTTCTGGAGGAATATGTGAGCGGGGACAGGCTGGACTTCCTCCTGGAGGGCGGGCCGCTGCGCCCCAATGAGGCCCGAGGCATCGCCCTGCAGCTCTGCCGGGGGCTCTACGTGCTCCACTCGCTGAACGCCGTGCACCGGGACGTGAAGCCCGAAAACGTGCTCCTGCGGGGGGACGAGGCCGTGCTCATCGACTTTGACGCCTCCCGCGTGGTAAAGGACCAGCAGCGCACGGACACGGTGGTGCTGGGCACCACGGGCTATGCCGCGCCGGAGCAGTACGGCATCTCCCAGACCGACGGCCGGGCCGACATCTATTCCCTGGGCGTGATGCTGAACATCATGCTGACGGGCAAGCACCCTTCCAGGGAGCTGGCTTCCGGCAGGCTGGGCCGGGTCGTGCAGCGCTGCACGCAAATCAACCCCAGGAAACGGTATAAGAGCGTGCTCTACCTGATGGAAGATCTGGAGTGAGGACGGGACATGGAGCACTGCAAATTTTGCGGCGCCGAGCTGCCGGAGGACGCGCGGTTCTGTCCCGTCTGCGAGAAGGAACTGATCGAAAAGACGCCGCTGAAAGCCCCGCGCCTCAAGCACCGCCGGGCGGTCCTGGCGCTGCTGGCTCTGGCGCTGCTGCTGGCCGGCGGCTTTTGGCTCCGGCGCTGGAGGCTCCGCCATGAGCCGCAGATCTACAACGCCGGAGCTCCGGCAGTCGACATGCAATATACGGCGGAGGACGGCGTGAACTACCGCCTCTTCCTCAGCTTTGCGGAGAAGGCGGGACAGGCGGAGCCCTGCGAAAAAATCCGCCTAGCGCCCCCAAAGCAGGGACAGGGTCAGCTCCTGTCCCTGCTCTGCGCCGTGCCGGAGGGCGGCACGCCGGGGGACGGCGCGGCCTTCGGTGCCTTGATCGACTATGTGGAGATCCGCGCGGCGGGGCTGGGCGGATCCGAGGCGCTGACGCATGGCGAGGCGGCGTATGACGCCGACTGGCCCTACGCCCCGGCTGCGGTGGCGCTGCACTATGACACGGCCAGCTGGTACAACGAACTGGGCTGGATCCTGCATATGAAAAACGGAGATATCATCTATCTGCACCAGTATGTGCACGTCGACCTTGAGACGGAGGTGAACAACGCCGGCGCGCCTGCCTTTGACATGCAGTACACCGCGGAGGACGGTGTGAACTACCGGATCTTTCTCACCTGCGCGGAGACGGCGGCGGAGGCGGAGCCCTGCGAGCTGGTCCCCATCCCGTTCCCGCAAAGCGGGAAGGGGCAATTCGTCTCCCTGCTCTGCGCCGCGCCGGAGGGCGGTACGCTGACGGACGGCGCGGCCTTCGGGGAGCTGATCGAGAAAGTGGACCTTCGCGTGGGAGATATGGAGAGCGCGGCCGTGGCCTTTGAGCGCTTTGATGTGCCCCATGAAGCCGACAGGCCCTTCGCCGCGGCGGCGGTGACGCTGGATTATGACGAGGGCTGGGGAAAGGACGAGCTGCTCTGGATCATCCGGATGAAGAACAGGGACGTCCTTTACCTGCATCAGTTCGTGGCCGTGGAGCAGGGACCTCAGATCTATAACTTCGGCGAGCCGGCCTATGACATGGAGTATACCGCCGAGGACGGTGTGCGCTACCGGCTCTTCCTCACCTTTGCGAACAAGGACGTGGACGCGGGGCCCAGCGAGATCTTCTTTCTCCCGGCCCCGAAGAACACAGCGGGGCAGGTCGTCTCCAAGCTCTGCGCGCAGCCGGAGGGCGGCAAGCTTTGGGAGGGCGCCGCCTTCGGGGACTTGATCGAGCAGGTGGACGTCCGTGTGGGCGACCAGGGGAGCGGCTATGTCTGGAGCGAGCTTGACGGGGCGCCGTTCAAGTCGGGCCAGCCCTTCGCCGCGGCGGCGGTGGCGCTGGACAACAGCATGTTCGGGAGCCGGAACGAGCTGCTCTGGATCCTCCACATGAAAAACGGAGATCTCATTTACTTGCATCAATTCGTATACGTCGGGGCCCAGATCTACAATGCCGGAGCTCCGGTGGTCGACATGCGGTATACGGCGGAGGACGGCGTGAACTACCGCCTCTTCCTCAGCTTCGCGGAGACGGCGGAGGAGGCGAAGCCCTGCGAGGAGATCCATCTTCCGCTGCCGGAGAGCGGAAAGGGACAGCTCGCTTCCCTGCTCTGTGCCGTGCCGGAGGGAGCTGCGCTGGAGGAGGGCGCGGCCTTCGGGGAGCTGATCGAGCGGGTGGAGCTCCGCGCAGCAGACAGGGAGAGCGGGACCGTGCTCTTCCAGCACTTCGGAGCGCCCCAGGCGGCGAGCCGGTCCTTCGCCGCCGCCGAAGCGACGCCGAATTATGACGAACGCTGGAGCAGCGTGGAGCTGGCCTGGGTCCTGTACATGAAAGACGGGGACGTCATTTACCTGCACCAGTTCGTGTATGTGGGGGATGCGGGACCCTGAGCCGGGGCCGGCGGACGTTTATATCCCAAGGAAAAAGAAAAGGACGCGGCAAAAACGCCGCGTCCCGATGAACAGGGAAAACGAAAATGACAGACCTCCCGAAACGCAAACAAATTCGCCTGTCGGAATATAATTGTTCCGCCCCGGCGCCTATTTCGTCACGATCTGCACGCAGGATCGACGCTGCATCCTCTCGGATATCTCCGTAGGGGCCGGCGCCCTCGACGGCCCGAAACTGGCCCTGACAGAAAGCGGGAGAATCGTGGAGAAATATATTCTGTCCTCCAACCGCATTGATGGGCTGCATGTTGACAAATATTTCATCATGCCCGATCACATTCATATGCTCCTTCGAATTGAAGGGCTATTTGAGCGGGAAGTCTGCGGGCCGTCGAGGGCGCCGGCCCCTACAAATGCCGTTATCCCCCACGCAATCAGCACATTGAAACGCTTTGTCAACGCAGATTTAGGCCAAAACATCTTCCAGCGATCCTATTACGAGCATGGCATCCGGGGCGAGGCGGACTACCGGAAAATCTGGGACTATATCGACACGAATCCCGCCAGGTGGGCGGAAGATCGGTATTATACAGAATAAACTGCAAGGACGCGGCAAAAACGCCGCGTCCTCAGACAGCTTGAGGGACGCTGCCAGACGGCAGCGTCCCTCGTTTTATGAAAGCGGAACGACGAAAACGCGCTGAATCCCTTCCGTCATCCACCTCGCGTGAGATCGGCGGATGCCAGCTGTCCGCCTTGCGGTACCCGAAAAAACCTTCGGGCTTGCGCTGATCCTCGGTTTTTTCGACCGCTGCGGTAAAAGCAAACCGCCTTCTTCTGCCGCTGGCAGCGGCAGCTTGCTTTCCCCCCTCGGGGGGAGGCAAGAGCGCATCCCCGTCTTCTACGAACTACGAACTACGCACTGCGAACTGCGCACCCCTGCGCCCGCGGCGCTGCCCGCTCACTTCAGCTCGTACAGCTTCGTAAACTTCTCCTCCAGGTAGTCCAGGAAGTAGTTCACGTTCAGGCTCTCGCCGGTGACGGCCCGGATCCACTCGTCCGGCGTGGTCAGGGAGGCGATGGAGAACACGTGCTCGGTGAGCCAGTCCCGGATCTTGATGAGGTCCCCGGCCCGGACGGCGGCGTCCACGTCGAAGTCCCGCTTCATGGTGTGCAGGATCTGGGCTCCGTAGGCGTTGCCCAGGGCGTAGGAGGGGAAGTAGCCGTAGGCGATGCCGGACCAGTGCACGTCCTGCAGGCAGCCCCGGGCGTCGTCGGGCACCTCGATGCCCAGATATTCCCTGTACTTGGCGTTCCAGAGGGCCGGGATCTCGTCCACGGTGATCTCGCCGTTGATGAAGCGCTTCTCCAGCTCGTAGCGCACCATGATGTGCAGGCAGTAGCTCAGCTCGTCCGCCTCGGTGCGGATCAGGCTGGGCCGGGCCACGTTCACCGCCTCGTAGAGCTCCCGGTCCGTGACGTCGTCGAACACGCCCTCGCTGAGCTCCCGGATCTTGGGGGCCACCAGGGCGATAAAGGCCTCGCTGCGGCCGATCAGGTTCTCGTAGAAGCGGGAGATGGTCTCGTGCATGGCGTTGGACATGTTGTCCGCGCAGTGGTTGTCGTGCAGCTCCTGGGGCTCGTTCTGCATGAACAGCGCGTGGCCGCCTTCGTGGAGGGTGGTGAACACGTTGGAGATGAAGCTGTCCTCGTGGTAGTGGGTGGTGACGCGCACGTCGTGATTGCCGAAGTTGGTGGTGAAGGGGTGCTCGGTGGTCATCAGCACCAGGGCGCTCTGCCGCAGGCCCTCCAGCTCCAGCAGATACTTCGACATGGCCTCCTGCCGGGGGATGGGGACGGGCCGGGACATGAAGTCCTCCCGGATGGGCTTGCCCTCCTCCACCACCCGCTTCAGCAGGGGCACGATCCGCTCCTTCAGCGCGGCGAAGAACGCGTCCAGCTGCGCGATGCTGCCGCCCTTCTCAATGTCGTCCAGGCAGGTGTCGTAGACCGTGGCCTTCTTTTCGTCCCGCAGGTCCACGGCCAGGCGGGTGTAGCGGATCAGATCCGCCAGAGAGTCCCGGAACAGGGAGAAGTCGTTGGCCTTCTTGGCGCTGAGCCAGGCCCCGTAGGCCTTGTTGGAGGCCAGGTCCATCTCGTAGGACAGCTTGGCGGAGATGTTTTTGGTCTTGCTCCAGTCGTCGTACAGGTGCTCGACGGCTTTTTTCTGCACCGGCGTCAGGCCCTCGCTGTCCGCGTGGAGCTCCTGAACCAGTTTTTCAAAGCGCTTGCTGTGGGTCAGCTTGTGGATGTGCTTGCCCAGGACGGCCATGTCCACGCCGGCGGGCTCGATGCCCTCCTCCGGCGCGCAGCACTCCATGTCAAAGCTCATCTTGCCGATGGCGTTGCCGTAAGACCGGATCTCGTCCAGGATCGCGAAAAGTTTCCGGAGCTTCTGCTGATTGGTCATTTCCCAATCTCCTTTCCTTTTTGCCCCCTTGACGCAGGGGGCCTTTCTGTGTCCGCCCGCTTCAGCGGAAGAAGGATACCGGCGTGGACCAGACCTGGTCGAGCCCCAGCTTCCTGCCGATGCGATACCGGTTGGACGCGGACTCGAACAAGATATAGAGCCGGCCGTCCACCACCAGGATCTCCTCCGACATGGGCGGGACCCGGGTGATCTTGCGGGCGCTGCTCTCGGTCAACAGGTAGAGCGGGACCTCTTTCCCCAGCACCCGCCGGGCGCCGGCCGGCTGCAGTTCGTCCAGCGCGTAGCACAGGATCCGGGCGGAGAAGAGCCCGTCCGTCTGGGACAGGTACAGATAGCCTTCGTCAAAACAGGCGCCCTGGACGTTGTCTGGGATGGAATACACGCAAAACGGCTCCGCGCGGCCCGCCGCGTCCGGCACGGCCCCGAAAAGATAGGCCTTCTGCGTCCCGTCCGGCGTCCGGACCGCGTGGGAAGGCTGCGTGAGGAAGATCGGGGCCTTGCGAAACTCCCCGGCAAAGAGAACGTCCCTGTCCACGCTGGTGAAGGAGACCCGGATCTTGTCCTCCCCGTCGGCGAGGCCGAGCTTCGCGGCGGCGCGCAGGGTGCTGCCGTCCTCCGCGGACAGGAGCGCCTTCAGATCCAGAGCATACATGCAGCCCTCCGTGCTCCCGGCGATGTAGACTCGTCCGCCGCAGATCGAAATGCCTCCCGCGTGGCCGCGGAAGGGCTTGCCGTCGGGCTTTTCCATGAGGATCTTCCTGGCCAGGCCGCTGGAGCGGTCCACGATGTAGATCGGGGAACTCCCGCCCAGACCCATGTAGCCGGTGATCAGGATGCTGTCCGTATCGGGCCAGTAGGAGAGCCCCTGCGGGATGAAGCCCCGGTCGAGATCGGGGATCCGACAGACCGGCGTGCTGTTTTCCAGATAGAGATCGATCGAAGCTTTGTGTTTCATGAACATCCCCTGTAAGACCGCCAGCGCCGCTGCCAAAAGGACCAGCGCGCCGGCTGCGATCATGAGGGCCGACCGTTTCCCGGCCGGGCCTTTTTTGTCTGCTTGCTGCGCTCTCGCCGGATCCGGCCCCGGCGCCGGCCTGCCGGGAGAGCTCACAGGACGCCCCAGCATGCGGCGGCGACCACGGCGGCGACCCCCAGGGAGCCGATGATCATCATGGCGGCCTGCGTCTTTTTCTGATCCTTGGGATCGATGGAGAACATGCCTTCCGAGATATCGTGCTTGGGTTCCGGCACGAGGGCGGCGAGGATTTTTGCCATCTGCTCGGGCATTTTGTCTTTCTTCTTCACGAGCTCTCTGAACTGCTTCCGTTTCCCCTCCGGCAGTTTTTTGACGGGCCTTTCCAGAGGCCCATCTGTGTCGGTAAAGGGGACGATTGCCCAGGCGCTGATCGTCCGCAGGTCCTTCAGGATCGTCCGCATGGCCCGGTTCGTCTCGGTTTCCGGCGGGATCCCCTCGATGAGCTTCACAAAGATGCGGTCGATCCGGGCGTGCAGACGCTTGTCGAGTCGGTGGTCCAGAAAAGAGGAGAGCAGGAACAGGCTGAACACCAGACCCAGGACGACCCAGGCCCAGACGGCGATGGGGCGGCCGGCGAGCCAGGTCCGCAGCACGCAGAAGGCGACCGCCATCAGAGCGGCGAAGGAGAGCTCGTAGCCGAAGGACTCATAGCGGGCGAAGGCGCGGCGCCGCAGCACAAGGTCCAGCCAGGCGAACAGGGGCAGCAGCAGGAGATACCAGAGCCCGTGGAGGCCCGCACCGGGCGCGGTCTCGGCTTTGGCGGCCAGGTCGAGCCCGTGCCAGATCCAGATCGCCGCGCCGAAGCCCAGCACGTCAAAGACGGCCAGCCCGATCTTCTCCTGCGTGTAGTTGAGCGCCAGCTCGTTTGCGTGCAGGACGCTCGGGATCGTATCGCTGCCCGGGCTTTTTTGGTCAGGGTCCTCCCCGGCGATCTTGCCCCCGGCGGCGTCGGCCTCCGCGCTGCCGATCATCGGCTTGCAGGGGCAGAGCAGGTTCACGATCCGGGCAAAGCACTCGCGCATCTGGAATTTCTTTTTCTGGAAGCGCTGGCGCCGCAGGATGGATTTCACGAGCCCGATAAAGCTGCCGGGGTCGTTGAAAAACTTGGATTCCTCCAGAAAGCGTGAAAAGGAGGGCATGACCGCCACGGAGGCCATGGTCTGGAGGGTGTCGGTGATGATCTTGGCGCGTTCCGTTCCCTGCGGATCGGACGACCCCAGGGTATTCAGATAGCGGGCCCTTTTTCCGAAGGCGCCTTTCATGTTGTCCTGCAGCTTCATGTAAAAAACCCACTGGGTGAAGGCGTTGGCGAGGAAGGCCGCGAAGAGCCCCGCCGCCCACAGGATCAGACTCGGGCGCCAGCCCAGCTGCGGGAACAGGAGAAGGGAAATCAGACAGGCCGCCGCGGAGCACTCGAAGGTCACGGCCTCATGCCGGCCGAAGGCCCAGGTGCGGATGCTGTGGGTCAGGTAGATGAGCAGGGACAGGATGGCCCCTGCCAGCAGGATCCGAACAATACTTGACATAGCGGCTCCTTTACTCCCGGTTTTCGATGAACTCGATGATGAAGAGCAGACCCTTTCGGTACTCTTTGCGGATCTCCTCGATCTGCGTCCTGTTCAGGGGAAGGACGGCTGCCAGAGACTTCGGTTGCCCGGAGGGATCGCTTAAGCGTCCGAGCAAGCTGATCAGGTAGCGGCTGTCCTCGTGGAAGACGCGGATCTTTTCGAACTCTTCCTTCTGCTTGCTGCGGGCCCAGAAGCGGTAGCTTACCAGGGCTTCCAGCTGCGTGTCCGCCTTCTGCAGCGTTTGGAGAAAGTCTTTGGAAGGCTTTTCGTCGGTGGGGGTATCTTTGGACGTATCCTCCAGGCTCTCGAGGCAGGCGTTGAGCTCTTTCAGGATTTCGCCTTTTTTCTCAACGAATTTCGACTCGTCCCCGCTGAGATTGTCCAGCAGCCAGAGATACAGGGTGAACGCCAGTGCGACGATCGTGAAGACACAGGAGATGATGTCGGCCCATTCGCCGGGACCGAGCTGGGGTGTAAGGAGAATTGACAATGCCGCTCCCTCTCTCTCTTCTTGGGTGTTTTCGGCGCGCAGAGCCGGCGAGGGCGGGACCGTTCCATCCCCCGGCGGATCTTGTCGCGGGCGCGGATAATTTGGTTTGATTATAGTACCTCGCCGGAGTATTTTCAAGTCGAACAAGCCGCCGGAAGACCCTTCTGCGGCCATCCGCGGGGCTCATTCCGTTCTCTTCGGCGCCGGGCGGCAAAACAGCCTGCTCAAGGCCTTTTTGATCCCTTCGGTCAGGGGCCGGGCCAGCCGCTCCGCCAGCCAGGCCAGGGGGATGCATAGCAGCAGGCTCGCCAGGGCGCACAGGGCATAGGCGAACATCCAGCTCTCGCCGGGGGGGATCACCCGCTGCCCCAGGCGGTAGATCACCGTGTCTGTCACGTCGGAAAACAGGTAGATCGAGAAGGACAGGCCGGACAGCCAGCGGATCCCGGCGGCCAGCCCCTTCGGGCAGCGGCTCAGATCCAGATTCAACAGCAGCAGGAAGACCAGCACGGCGATCCCCATGGTCTCAAATCCGTCATACCAGCTGTAATCCATCCAGGCAAACACGCCGGGGCGGCAGACGAAATAGTTCAGCGAGGCGGCGCCGCACAGCGCGGCCGCCAGAGCAAGGGCCAACAGTCCGGGCCGCAGCTTGCGGCGATACTCCCGGAAATAAGCGCCGATAAAGTAGTAGGCCAGAGGATAGAGATTCTTCCACCAGACCTCGTAGAGATGCAGGCGCAGATTCAGCAGGGTCGGCACCGCGGTCAGATAGACCAGGGTCCACACCAGGATCAGCCGCAGCTTCCGGGCCTCCAGACTTGCCCAGGCCCGGTTCAGGAAGGGGATCAGCAAGAACAGGCCGGTGTACATGGCCACGTACCAGCTGTAACCGTTGGCATAGTGGTTGAAGATCCCGCCTACGGCCTCTCGCAGGCTGATGCTCTCCCCCAGGGCCAGACGCCGGGTCAGCAGGCTTCCCAGGCAGGCCAGCAGGTAGATCACATAGATCCGCACCAGGCCCAGATAGTAGCGGGCGGAGAACTCCCGGTGGCAGCAAAGATAGCCTGTGAGCAGCAGAAACAGCGGCACACAGCTGATGAACAGGGCCCGCAGCAGGTTCATTGCCCAGTGGGAAAAGCCCAGATTGGGCATGTCATACCAACCGCTGCCGATGATAAAGTGCAGAAACAGCACAAAAATCACCGCGATGCAGCGGATCAGGTCCAGATTGGCGTCTCGTTTCACAGCTTTCCCTCGATTCATCGTCCCGCGGACACAGATGGCCGCCGGTTCACTCCGCCTTCTTCGGCGTCAGGCGGCGGTACAGACTGCGCAGGCCCTTTTTGATCCCTTTGATCAGGGGGTGGGCCAGCCGCTCCGCCAGCCAGGCCAGGGGGATGCAGAGCAGCAGGCTCGCCAGCGCGCCGAGGGCATAGGCGTAGACCCAGGCGCCGCCCTGGGGGATCAGCTTTCGGCACAGGGAGTAGACCAGCAGATCCGTGGCGTTGGAGAAGAGATAGACCGGGAAGGACAGGCCGGACAGCCAGCGGATCCCGGCGGCCAGCCCCTTCGGGCAGCGGCTCAGATCCAGGTTCAGCAGCAGCAGGAAGAGCAGCACGGAGCAGATCTGGGCCTGAAAGCCCTCGTAGTTGTTGCCGTCCACGAAGACAAAGCCCTCGGGGCGGCTGAGAAAGAAATTCACCGCGGCAGCGCCGGCCAGGACCGCAAGAAGGACCAGGGCCAGGGGACCGGGCCGCAGCTTGCGCCGATACTCCCGGATGTAGGCGCCGATGAAGTAGTAGGTGAGGGGGTAGAGACTGGCCCACCAGACCAGGTAAATCTGATGGCGCAGGTTCAGCAGACCGGGCAGCGCCGTCAGATAGAGCATGGTCCCCAGCAGCACCAGCCGCTTCCGCCGGGTTTTCAGCCCCGCCCAGGCCAGGTTCAGAAAGGGGATCAGCAGAAACAGGCCGGTATACATGGCGACATACCAGCTGTAACTGTTGGCCCTGTGGTTCAGGACGCCGTAAAGCACCGAACGCAGGCTGAGGATCTCCCCCAGCGCGAAATGACGGACCAGGAGACTGGCCAGGCAGGAGAACAGATAGAGCACATAGATCCGCACCAGCCCCAGATAATAGCGGGCGGACAGCTCCCTGCGGCAGCACAGATAGCCCGTGAGCAGCATGAAAAGCGGCACACAGTTGAGAAACAGAGCCCGCAGCATATTCATGAACCAGTGGGAGAAATCCACATTGGGCGTGAGGTACCAGCCGCTGTAGAGGATGAAGTGCAGGATCAGCACAAAGAGCACCGCAACGCAGCGGATCAGGTCCAGATTCGCGTCTCGTTTCATGGCGCCTCCTCAGCCGGAGAAATGCTGGCACAGGTGCTTGACGCAGCAGGCCTCGCAGCGGGGCTTTCGGGCCTCGCACACGGCCCGGCCGTGGAGCACGATGCAGTGGCAGAAGTCCGAGGAGCTCTCCGGCGGCAGGAGCTTCCGCAGGGCCGCCTCGATCTTCGGGGGGTCCTTCAAGTCGTCCACCAGACCCAGCCGGTTGGAGATGCGGATGCAGTGGGTGTCCACCACCACGGAGCCGGGGACCCGGAACACGTCCCCTAAAATGAGATTGGCGGTCTTGCGGCCTACGCCGGGAAGACGGATCAGCTCCTCCATGGTGGCGGGGACCTTGCCGCCGTGCTTTTCCAGGATCACCTGGGCGCAGGCGACGATATCCCTGGCCTTGGCCCGGAAAAAGCCGCAGGAGTGGACGTATTTCTCCACCTCCTCCACCTCCGCCTGGGCAAAGCTCTCCAGCGTCGGGAAGCGGGCGAAGAGGGCGGGGGTGATCTGGTTCACCCGCTCGTCGGTGCACTGGGCGGCCAGACGCACGGAGAAAAGCAGCTCATAATCCTTGCCGTAGTCCAGCGTGCAGCTGGCCTCCGGGTATTCCGCCAGCAGCAGCCGGACGATCTCGTTGACTTGTTCCTGGGTACGCATGGAAAAAGCCCTCCGGCACGGCCCGGGCCGCGCCGTCTCCCTTCCGGGGGAGCCTTTCTATCTTTTTTCAGCAAGCTCATTGTACGCTGCGCCCGCCGATTCGTCAAACAAAAAAACACGCCCCCGCCACGGCGTCCTTTGCAGACGCCGTGACGGGGGACGATATCCGTTTGTGTGCCGTGCCGCTTATCTGGTGACGGCCACGGTGCCGCCGCACTCCAGAGAGTCGATCTTCACGCGGCCCTTGGGGCTGCCGTACTCGCCGCCGTAGCCCCAGGCGACGTTGATGCCGATGTTGCGGGACTCACCCTGGGCCAGGTCCACGGTAAAGGTGTGGGAAGCCAGCTCGGTCATCTTGGGATCGTTCTTGTCGTAATTGATCTTCGGAGAATTGAAGGTGACATACTGGCCGTCCACCTGGATGCCCACGGAGTCGTCGATGGCGCCGGTAAAGAGGCTCTGGTGGTCGACGTACACGGTCACGGTGACTTCGATCTGGCTGGTGCTGATCGTCTTCACGGACCAGTCGGCGTGGATGTTCAGCCAGGTGCCGGAGTCGGAGACGAAGGTGCCGGTGCCGATCACGGCAGGCGTGAAGGGCTGCTCCTCCGCGGGAGCGGGCTGGGTGGGCGTCTCGGCGGCGGTGCCGGGCTGGGTGTTGGTATTGCCGGGCTGGGTGTTGGTGTTGCCGGGCTGGGTATTGGTGTTGCCGGGCTGATTGTTCACCGGAGCGGGCGCCGGATTGTTGGCCGGGGCCGTGGTGGGCTGGGTGGTCGTGCCCTGGCCGCCGCCGTTGCCGGTATTGCCGGTGCCGCCGCCGTTGCCGGTGTTGCCGGTATTGCCGGTATTGCCGGTGTTCCCGGAGTTGCCGGAGCCGGGCAGCGCGTTCACCGGCTCATAGGGATTGGGCGTAACGGACCCGTCCGTGCCGATGACCAGCGCATCCGAGCTTTGATCGACGGACTGATAGGTCTGGGTGTTGGCGTTCTGCTCCTGGGCCTGCTGCGCGGCGCGCTTGTCGTCCACGGTCTTGAGCACCATGATGACGATCACGACGACCAGCAGGAAAACAACGATAAACAGGACCGCAGAGATCCGATCTTTTTCGTTTTTCTTCTTTGTCTCCATTTCAAAAGGCTCCTTTCAAAGGATATCAAGGAAAGTATAGCACAAGCTGCTCCGAATGTCTACAAAATAGTTACAAAAAAAGGAATGTTAAGAAAAATTGATATTTGCCCCGATCGGGAGACCTCCTTTTGCCCACCCGGAGGAAACAGGACTTGAGAAACGGAAAGAAATCTGGTATAGTGTGACTCGGCAAAGCGGCGGAGACGCGCCGCGGAGAGAAAAACGTACAAAAGACACGGGAGGAACTGATATGGCAACCGAAATGGACGTGTTGTCCGCCATTTCCCAGTTGGGCTTTGAGAGTCTGGGCAATTATTTCTTCGGCACCTGGAACGGCTACGCCATCACGCTGCGCAAGCTGAGTTCCCGGACCTTCTTTGTGGACGCGGCGGTGCGGCTGGACAAAGCGACGGCGGCCCTGCGCCGGACGCTGGCCAAGGCGGTGAAGGAAAAGGGAGTGCGGATCGGCGGGACCGAGGGATACACCAAGAGCCGGATCAGCTTTTCCGTCTCCTTCGGCGGCAAGGACGAGGCCCTGCCCCGTCTGCGGGAGCGGCTGGACGCGATCACCGCCGCGCTGCGGGAAAACGGCGTGGCGCCCGCCAATACCTGCGCCGTCACCGGCGCCGCCCGGCCGGACAGCCTTTGCCTGATCCAGGACCGGGGCGTGCTCAGCTTCCAGCCGGTGAACGCCGCCGCCATCCGCGAGCGGGAGGCGCAGACCCGGGAGAAGGCTGAGGAAAACCAGACCAACGGCAGCTATGCCACGGGCATCGTGGGCGCGGTGCTGGGCATGCTGGTGGGTCTGATCCCCAACCTGCTGACCATAGTCTTCACGCAGACGATTTACAGCCTGCTGTTTGCCCTGGTGCCCATCTGCGCCGTGTTCGGCTATAAGCTCTTCCGGGGCAAGATGGACACTGGCTCCATCATTATCGTGGTGGTGCTGAGCCTGATCGCCGTGCCGCTGATGCTGTGGCTGGAGCTGGCCATCTACATTATCCAGGGCTACGGTCTCAGCCTGGGCACCGCGCTGAGCGAAGCCGCGACGCTGATAACGGATCCGGACGTGCTGGGCGAGCTGGGCGGCGAGCTGCTGAAGCGCTTCCTCTTCATGGGCCTGGGTCTTTGGGTGTCCTGGAGCATCATGCGGAACCAGACCAACAGAAGCGCCGTGCAGAACAGCGCCGCGCAGTCGTCCACCCTGCGGCCCAATCCGGCCTGTCAGCAGGCGGGGGACTTCGAGCCCCGGTACTGATCCTGCGGGCATAAGCAAAAACGCTCCCGATCCTTTGGGATCGGGAGCGTTTTTATCGTCCGAAACGGCTTACAGCTGCTTCTGAGCGTTGATCTTGACGCCGGGGCCCATGGTGGAGGCGGTGACGCAAGACCTTGCCGATGGGGCAGTGGATGATGTTGGTCTTGTCCAGACGGTACTCGACCTTACCGGCTTTGGCTTCCTTCACGGCCTGGGCCACGTTGGGGGTGACGGTGCCGGCCTTGGGGGAGGGCATCAGGCCCTTGGGGCCCAGGATCTTACCCAGACGGCCCACGGTGCCCATCATCTTGGGATTGGCGATGACGGTGTCGAACTCGAACCAGGCTTCCTTCTGGATCTTCTCGACGTACTCCATGCCGCCGGCATAGTCGGCGCCGGCAGCCAGGGCGTCCTCCACCTGCTCGGGCGGGCAGAACACCAGCACGCGGACAGTCTTGCCGGTGCCGTTGGGCAGCACGATGGCGCCGCGGACCTGCTGGTCGGCGTGACGGCCGTCGACACCCAGCTTCACGTGGAGCTCCACGGTCTCGTCGAACTTGGCCTTGCTGGCGTTGATGACCAGCTGCAGAGCCTCCTGAGGATCGTACAGGGCCTGCTTGTCAATGAGCTTTGCGCTCTCTTTATAATTCTTTCCTCTAAACAATTTTGTTTCCTCCTAAATAGTGGTGTAATGGATGGATAGATCCTCCCACGTAGGGGCTCTTACTCGCCGACGACCACGCCCATGGAACGGCAGGTGCCCTTGATCATGCTGATGGCAGACTCGAGATCGGTGCAGTTCAGGTCGGGCATCTTCTGCTCGGCGATCTTGCGCACGTCTTCCATGCTGATGGTGGCGACCTTGTCCCGCTGGGGCACGCCGGAAGCGGTCTCAATGCCGCAGGCCTTCTTGATCAGAAGGGCGGCAGGAGGAGTCTTGCAAACGAAGGTGAAGCTGCGGTCGGAGTACACGGTGATGACAACGGGGATCATCAGGCCCATGTCGGCCTTGGTGCGCTCGTTGAAATCCTTGGTGAACAG